>JAEZED010000184.1 GCA_023417885.1 Planctomycetota bacterium | reverse complement strand
CCCATGAGGTCGCCGGCCTGCGTTCTCCTGTTGACGCTGAGCGGCAACATCGCGTGGATGCCTTGCGAAAATGGGCGCCTTATCCGGGATGCGTCGCGACGCACGCCGTCACTCCAGCGCGTGCGGGGGAATCGACGCGACGATGCGCTCCGCGACCTCGACCGCCGCCAGGCCGTCCTCCCCGCTGACGATGGGCGCCTCGCCGTGCGTCACGCAGCGGATGAACGCATCGTTCTGCGCGCGCAGCGGCTCGACGTCATCGATCGTCAGCTCCTCGACCTTCACGAGCTTCGTGTAGTCGAGCGAGGCCAAATCCTGGATCTCCCCGCCGCGGATACGGTCCACCGTCTGCCGGATCGCCTCGAGATTCCCCGTCTTGCGCACGACGATGCCGTACTTCTTCTGGTAGTCGAGCGACACGTAAGCCTCGGGCGAAAAGACGCGCAGGCGGCGCTCCGTCTTGAGCGATAGCCGGCTCGCCGTCAGATCCGCCACGCACCCGTTCTCAAAGGTGAGCCGCGCCGAGCAGATGTCCTCCGCCGGCGCCCCGGGCTGGCCCCCGCCGATGAGGCTGACGCCCTGCGCGTCGATGCGGGCCACCTTGCTGCGCGCCAGGCTCAGCACGATGTCGATGTCGTGGATCATCACATCCAGCACCACGCCGACGTCGATGCTCCGGAACGTCAGCGGGCTGATCCGCGTCACCTCGATGAAACGCGGGTGAATCTCCAGCTTGCGCAGCGACCGCACCGCCGGGTTGAATCGCTCGATGTGACCGACCTGGACGACCGCGCCGTGCTTCTTCCCGAGTTCGACGATGCGGCGGGCCGAGGCGACATCCTGGGCCAGCGGCTTCTCGATGAGGCAGGCCACGCCCGCCTCCAGGAGCGGGGCCGCCACCTCGGCATGCGTCACCGTCGGCGTCGCGATCGTCACGGCGCGAACCTCGCCCAACAGCTCTGCCGGCGATGCGAACGCGCGCCCGCCGTAGTCGCTCGCCGTCTGCTCGGCGGCGGCGCGGTTGGCATCGACGACGCCGACAAGTTTCACGTGGGGCATCTGCGAGTAGACGCGGGCATGGAGCCTGCCCATTCTCCCGCAACCGATCACCGCCACCGGCACCGCCATGCCGCTTTCACCGGCCGTTCCTGTCGTTGAACTCATGGGGGCCTATGGTAGCCGCCGACCTCAGGATTCGAAGTCGCATCCTCCGGCGGCGGCCGCGGCGGCGGGAAACGGCTATTCCGCCCGCCACGCCTCGTACTGCTGCGCGACGACCTCGACGGCCGTCTGGAGATTGCGGTTGATCTCCTCGCCCGGCGTGACGGCGGCGTAGCCCCGGGCCTCGTCCATGTACTGCCGGATCAGCTCGATGCGCCGCTGGTTGGTGATGATGTCGCGGATCTGCCGCTGCGCCTCGTCGAAGCTGACGGGCTTTGGCTCCTCCTTGCTGATCACCTTCGCCAGGAAGAGCCGCCGGCCCGCGTCGTCGCTGATAACCTCGGTCACGCCCCCCTCCGGCGTCGCCCAGACCGCCTGATCCACGGCCGACCACCGGAAGTCGCCGCGACCCAGCGGCATCCCGGGAATCGTTCCCCCGCTGGCCTGATAGGCCGCGTTGTCGTTGTACTCCGCCGCGAGCTTGGCGAAGTCCTCGCCGGCCAGCGCCAGTTGCCGCACGTGCTGCGCGCGCGCCTGCACCTGCTCGGGCGCGTCCGACATCGTGTCGAACTCGATCAGCAGGAACTCGATCTTCCCCTGACCTCCCGACTTCAGCATCGCGTCGCGGTGCCGCAGGAAGTAGGCCCGTACATCGTCCGCCGACGGAATCGCCCGCGGCAGCACCACCGCCTGAAGGAAGAGCTGGAAGAGAAACTCCTTCTCCCGGTCCTCCACGAGCTTCTCCAGCGAGAGGCCCGTCTCCTCCCGCGCGTACTGCCGCGCCCGCGCTTCGCTGCCGCCCGCGGCCGTGATGCGGTTGATCCGGTACTGCGTCGCCGCGAAACCGGCGCGCTCGCGATCGGCGCGGGTTAGGTTGCGCTCCGCAACCAGGCGAAGCGTCTCGTCATAGATCCGCGCATTGAGCTCGCGCCCCAGCACGCCCGCCGCCTGCCGGACGAACGCCTCCCGGTCACCCTGCTGCTTCGCCAGCCCGCGCAGCTCGTTGGCGACCGCGGAGATCACCTCGTCCGTGAAGATCGGCTTGCCGTTCACCTCCGCCAGCACCCCGCCGACGGTGTAGTAGCCGGCGGACTCCGTCGCCTCCGCCGCGCCCGTCGTGTTGCTCCGGGCGACGCCCTGGGCCGGCTGGGCATTGGCGAAGATCTCGGGATTCTGCCCCGGCTCCGCGAGGCGCGCCGAGTCGTCCGACGCCGGCGCCTCGGCCCCCGAGGGCGTGACCGGGCCGTCCGGGGCGGCGCCCCGCTCATCGATCGTTCGAACGTCCACGCCCGGATCGGCATCCCCCTCCAGGTCATCGCCGGCCGTCTGCGGGAGCGTGAGGTCGGGGTGGGCCACGGGCTCGGCGCATCCCGCCACGATTGCCGGCGCGGCCACAATCAGCAGCATCATCCATGTCGCGATCCCGGCGCGCAGGATGCGGGCCAGGGTTACAGGCGTGGATGGAGCGGGGGCGTCGGCCGTCATGGTGCTGATGTTATCGGTACTTGCCGGTCGAATCGTCCAGAGAAGCCCCTCGCCGCAGCAGGCGGTGAAAGAGCGTAATCTGAGCCGCCCCGGCGCCGGCGGTCAATGAAAATCGCCTCATCCGTCCCCAAGCCCGGGATGGCCCCTTCCGAGCCGGTAGCGGTAGGATCAGCCCGTGCGGCGGATCGCCCATATCAGCGACATCCACTTCGGCGCCGAGGATCCGGCCGTCGTCGAGGCATTGGCGGAGGATCTCCTCGCCTGGCGGTACGACCTCCTGGTCGTCAGCGGCGACTTCACCCAGCGGGCCCGCGCCGGGCAGTTTCGCGCTGCGATGCAGTTTCTTAACCGCCTGCCGGGGCCACAGTTGTGTGTGCCGGGAAACCACGATGTTCCCCTATACGACGTCGTCCGACGATTCATGAGCCCCGTCGGCCGGTATCGGCGGTACGTCATGGACGAGCTCCGCCCCGTCTTCCGAGACGAGCAACTCCTGGTCGTCGGCCTGAACACCGCCCGACCATTCAGCCCCACGCTTGACGGCTTCTGGAAGGACGGCCGCATCAGCGCCGAGCAGCTCCTGGATGTCCACCTTCTGGCGGCGGAGACGCCGGACGAGCTGTTCAAGATCGTGGTGACGCACCACCCGTTCATCCCGCCGATGCACGATCGCCCGCATGGGATCGTCCGGGGCGCGGCGCGGGCGCTGCGAACGCTGGAGTCGGTGGGCGTCGAGGTGCTGCTGGCGGGCCACCTTCACATGAACTACAGCGGCGACGTGCGGACGCACCACGAGGCGACAAAGCGCAGCATCCTGTCGATCCAGGCGGGGACGGCGTGCAGCCATCGCCGTCGCGACGAGCCGAACGCCTACAACCGCCTGATTGTCGAGGGGGCGGCCTTCGACGGGCTTGCGCATGATCGAGTGACGGTGCAGGTGCGCAAGTGCGAGACGGCCGGCGCGTTCGTGGACGGGCCGCGCGTGGTCTACGAGAAGCTCGACGGCGGCTGGGATCGCGTGGAGGCGCGGCGTGAGGATCCGGTGAACGAGGAGGAGTTCGCCGTCCAGCAGGAACTACAAGGCCGGTAGGACCCGAGGTCGGAGCCCGCAAGCCACGCTTGCGGGCTCGTGCGCGCCAGTGCGCTAGTGCCCGACGCCCCGGCGCAGCGCCTTCGTCTCTCCGCGCTGCTTCTTGGCCTTGATTCGCCGCTCCTTCGCGGCGCGGCTGGGTCGGGTCTTTCTGCGGTGTTTGGGGCGGACGAGGGCACGGCGGACGAGCTCGGCGAGGCGCTCCAGGACGATCGTCCGGTTGTCGCGTTGGCTGCGCGTGTCCTCGGCGCGCAGGTGAACCTCGTCCTCCTTCGTCATCCGGGCGGCGCCGGCGATGACGCGGAGGCGGGCTTGTGCATGCTCGTCCAAGCCTTCGATCGACGTCACCGGCACCCAGACCTCGACCGCGCTGGAGAGCTTGTTCACGCTCTGGCCGCCCGGGCCGCCGCTTCGGCTCGTCTGGATGCGCACGGCAGACTCCGCCACGCGCGCTGCGGGCGCGAGGCGCAGGTAGCCGCCTTCCTCGTGGACGGTGCCGGACATCGGCAAAGCGTAGGCGGGGGGTGGAGAGGGCAGATGGCAGAGGGCGGACGGCAGTGCCGGAGCAGTGCGGGGCGTGGCTTGACGGAATGCCCCTGCTTCCGGCACTCTGAACCTCATCGAAGGACCTGACATCGGCCCTCTGCCCTCTGCCTCCCACCCACCGCCATGCCTGAGCCAACCACCCACGATTCCTCCTCCACCGCCGCGGTCGTGCTTTCCGGCTCCGGCGTCTATGACGGCACCGAGATCACCGAGGCCGTCAGCGTGCTCGTCGCGCTCGACCGAGTGGGCGTGAGCTACCAGTGTTACGCCCCCGACGTCCCCCAGCGCCAGGTGATCGACCATCTCGCCGGCACCGAGACCGGCGAAAAGCGCAACGTGCTCGCCGAGAGCGCCCGCATCGCCCGCGGGAAGATCCGCCCGCTCGAGGAGTGCCGCGCCGACGAGCACCTCTGCCTCATCTTCCCCGGCGGGTTCGGGGCCGCCAAGAACCTCTGCTCCTTCGCCTTCGACGGCACGAACGTCAAGGTCGAGCCGCAGGTGCGGCGCGTGCTGGCCGACTTCCATGCAGCGGGCAAGCCGATTGGCCTGGCGTGCATCGCCCCGGTGCTGGCGGCGGCGGTCTTCGGGCCGCGCGGCATCGCGCCGCAGATCACCATTGGCACCGACCGCACGACGGCCGACGCGATCAACCAGCTCGGCGGACGCCACCAGGAAACGGACGAGACGGGCATCGTCGTCGACGAGAAGAACCGGCTCGTGACGACCCCCTGCTACATGAACGACGTGGGCCCCTACACCGTCTTCGTCGGCGCGAACAAGATGGTCGACACGGTGCTCGAGATGGCCGGAGTCGAAGTGGCCGCGTGAAGGAGGGGCGTCAGTCGTAGGCCAGCGGAAGCCCTGCGCGACCGGGGACCTGGCGGACGTCCTCGAGGCCGGGGATGAGCAGGACCTCCTGCGGCCAGTCGGAAACGGGGACGCGGCGCGCGGCGCCGTTGATGATCTCGTAGAGGACGTGTTCTTCGCTCCGGATCTCCCACTCGCTGGCCGGCGCGTGCCACGGGAGCGCGTGGAGGTGGACGAAGTAGCGGCTGTCCTTGGGGCGGACCACGAAGAAGCGGACGTTGTTGCGCGTGCACCAGTCGATGAAGGCGAGGTCGCGCGGATCGATGTCCTCGACCGCGGGCATGTCGACGGCGGTGGTGTCGGAGAGAAAGATGAGGTTGCGCCGCACGAGGCGCGTCTTCTGCCGGCGCTCTTCGACTTCGGCCTCGTTGGTGGGCGGGGCAAAGCCGGTTCGCGTGATGCCGATTTCCCCGCCCAGAGCCGGCTGATTCTGCCGGAGGTAGGCGGCGATCCGGTTCAGGCTGGGCTGGTTTCCCCCTTCGTAGCGCGGGTAGTAGTCGAGCCGGGCCCAGACATCGAGCCCGTAGCGCCCGACGTTGTAGCTGAGCGCGACGAGAAGCGGCGCGGCCATGACGGCGAAGGGCAGGCGGCGCATCGCGTCGCGCAGGTTCGACGTGGCGAAGCGTCCATCGAGCCATCGCGCGATCCACGTCGTGCCGAGGATGCTGCCGCACACCAGCATCGGCGCGACGGGGCCGAGGTAGCGATCGACCGGGTGAGGCCACGTCATCACCACGGGCAGCCACGCCGCCGCCATGCCGAGCCAGATCCACTGCCGCCTCGCCAGCCCGACGACGCCCGCCACGGCCAGCGGAACGACCGTGATCGCGGCGAATCGCGAGAAGGCCAGCGCCAGGTCGGGAGCGCGGGCCAGTTCCTTCCAGTAGAGCTGCGCGAGCCACTCGTAAGAGAGTATCGCGCGGTAAAGGTGCGTGCCGATCGTCGGCGCGTCGTGCGGATTCACCAGCGCGTAATGCCCCGTGATGAAGGCGTCGTATCGCGGATCGACCTCCGCGGGATCGGCGGCCAGTCCCCAGCGCAAACCGAAGAAGACCCCCGCCGCTAGTAGGCCCGAGAGGGCCGATGCGGCCCACATCGCATCCGGCCGCAGCGCACCGCCCGCCACGCGCAGGCGCCCGTCGCGCACGACCAGCAGCGCGCGGCCGTGCATGAAGCCGGCGACGAGCATGGGCCACCAGAGGATGCCCACCCACCGCGTCGCGACGGCGGCGACGAGGCACGCCGTGGCGCCTAGGGCAAGACCCGAGGCGCGCGACACGCGCGCGGCGGCATGCGCCTCGCCCGCCTTGATCGCCATGAGCAGGCCACCCCAGGAAAGGGCGAAGAAAAGGGCGTCGCTGTGAAACCATTGCGTGAGCGTCACCATCCCCTGAAACAGCGCCGTCAGCACGATGCTCGCGGCGCAGACCCACGGGGAGGCGATGCGCCTAAGCACGCAGTAGGCGCAACCCAGGAAGACCAGGAACAGCCCCGGCATCAGCAGCTTCAGGAAGCCGACGACGCTCGTCACCCAGAACGCCCCCGCCAACACCATCGGCCAGAGAGGCGGAACGAGCGCGACCGGCTGGTTGTTGTAGGTGTACCCCTCGCCGCGCACGAGGTTGCGCGCGATGACGAGGTAGAGCTCGGAATCTCCGCCGCGCACCCAGTAGGGGTGGTAGAGACCGAGATAGATCAGCGCGATGAGACTCATCGACGCGAAGAACACCTGCCGCGATGACCAGCAGCGCGGATGACGCGCATACGGCCCGAGCACGATCTGGCGATACGAGGGCAGCGGGCCCGGCTCCTCGACTCCGGGGGCCTCCTGGAAGGCCGTGCGCGGCGTCACGGGGCGATCCCTGCGCCGGCGGGCCCGTGGCGCGCTCGCGCCCTCCGCCGCGCGGGGCGCGGCGCGATCCGGGGT
>JAEZED010000081.1 GCA_023417885.1 Planctomycetota bacterium | reverse complement strand
GTAATCCACCTTCATCTCCCCCAGCAGGGCGCAGACGCGGTCGAAGTGGGCGCGGCTCCTGTCTGACAGGAACTCCACGTTCACCGGCGCGCCCTGGCGCGCCGCGACGTCGCGCGGGTCCTTCGAGTCGAGGATGCGCAGCGGGTTGGTCTCCAGCCGGCGCTTCGATTCATCGCTGATCGCGTCGATCCGAGCCGCGAAGAAGTCGCGCAGCGCCGCGCCGTAACGCGCCTTGCTCTCGGCGTCGCCGAGGCTGTTGAGATGGAGCGTGAGCTGCCCCAGCCCGCAGCGGCGGTAGAAGTCGAGCTGGAGCAGGATGCACTCGGCGTCCTGTTCCGGCGCCGCGACGCCGAAGGCCTCGATGCCGAACTGGTGGTGCTGCCGGTAGCGCCCCGCCTGGGGGCGCTCGTAGCGCAGCATCGGCGTGGAGAGGTAATAGAGCTTCGCGGTCGCGCCCGGCTGGTCGAGCTGGCCGGCCTCCAGCAGCGCGCGCACGACGGGGGCCGTCCCCTCCGGCCGGAGCGTCAGGTCGTCTCCCCCGCGCGTGGTGAAGGTGTAGGTCTCCTTCGTGACGATGTCGCTGGTCTCGCCGACGCCGCGGTGGAAGAGCGCCGTGTCCTCGAAGACCGGCGTCCGGATCTCCTCGAACCGGTAGAGGGCCGCGACCTCCCGGGCGAAGCGCTCCACGACCTGCCACCGCCGCGTCTGGTCGGGGAGGAAGTCCTGTGTGCCGCGCGGGGCCTTGATCCGTGGCTGTGCCATCAGGTCACGTCTTCCGCCTCGTCGCCGCCCTCGCCGGTGGCGGCGGCCTCGACGGTCTGGGCCTGCTCCTCGGCGCTGGGCTCGAACTCCTCGACCTTGGCCGACTCGATGAGGGAGTCGAGCGTCTTCTGCTCGACGAGCTGGGAGTAGAGGTTCTGGAGGCGCCCGTCCTTCTCGAGCTGGCCGCGCAGGGTCTCGGGGCGCTGCCCCTGCTCGATGGCCATCATGGCGATCTGCCCGTTGAGCTCCCCCTCGCTCACCTCGACGCCACGCTCGCGGGCGAACCTGGAGAGGACGAAGAAGAGCTTCAGATCGCGCTGCGCCTGGTCGGCGGCGCCCTGGCGAACCTGCTCGATGTTCGCCTCGACCTGTTCCCGCGGCATGCCGCGCATCAGGAGGTTCATGGCACGCCGGTTGACGACGAGGTCGGCCTGGCGCTGCTGGAGCTTGGCAGGGAGCTCGACCTGCGTGTTCTCGGCGAGGTAGTCCTGCACCTGGCGGCGCATAGCGTTGCGGATGTCGGCATCGACGCGCTCCACCATCTGCTCGCGGAGGGCCTCGAGCAGCTCGTCCTGGTTCGAGAAGCCGAGGCTCTCGAGGAAGGGCTCGTCGATCTGCGCCGGCTCCAGGGCCTTGATGTCCTTGAGCTTCAGCTCGATCCGCACCGTCTTGCCGCGGATCGCCTCGTTCGGGTGCGACTCGGGAACCGGCACCTCCAGCATGCGCGACTCGCCGGTCTTCATCCCCTTGACGCGGTCGGCGAAGTCCTGGATCTCGATCCCGGCGATGCGCCCCGGGCGGGCGATGAGCTGGGCGTCGTGCTGGTGGGCCACCGGCTCCTCGCCGGCCTTGACGTCCACGTCCGCGATCAGGTAGTCCTTCTCCTCGACACCCCGGTCCTCGACGGGCATCAGCGACCCCTGCTGCTCGCGCAGGTTCTGAAGCGCCTGCTGGACGTGCTCGTCCTGGATCGTGATCTTCGGCTTGCGCACCGTCAGCCCGTCCAGCGACGGCAGGGCGACCTCCGGCTCCACCTCGACGGTGAAGCTGTAGGAGAAATCCCCCTCGTCGGGCAGCTTCAGGTTGTCCGGGTCGTCGAACTCCGGATCGCCCAGCGGGGCAAGCTCGTTCCGCTCCAGCGCCTGCTGGTAGCTCTCGCGAAGCAGGTCCTGCTGCACCTGGTCGCGCAGCACCTTGCCGAAGCGCTTCTCGATGATGTGACGCGGCGCCTTGCCGCGACGGAAGCCGGGCATCGCCGCGCCCACCCGCAACTCCTTCATCGTCCGCTCGCTCATCGCCTCGATGCGCTGGCGCGGAATGGTCACCCGCACCTTCTTGGTAGCGGGGCCCGCCTCCTCCACCTCGACCGGATAATCGAAGCTCTCATCCTGCTGGGCGGTCTCTTCCTGGAGGGCGGCGTCGGACATGGCGATACCTCTGATCTGCTGCGGGCGCGGGGATCCTGCCCCAATTGCGGGGAAAGTCGGGCATCGTAGTACGGGCCGCCGCCATTTCCAACGCCTGCCGCGGGCGACCGAAGCCGTAGAATGCCGCCATGGCCGATGATTTCCCCGCCTTCAGCGTCGATTCCGACTGGAAGAAGCAGGCCCAGGAGGAGAAGCGCCGCCTCGCCGAGGAGGCACGCAACAAGCAGGCCGCCCCGTCCGCCCCCTCTGCCGCAGCCACGGAGCCGGCGCCCGCTGCCGGCGACTCCACCGCGACACGCCGCCGCCGCGCCCGGGGAGAGCTTCCCGAGCCCAGTTTCATGACGCTCGTCCAGACGCTGGCAAGCCAGGCGCTGCTCTACATGGGGGGCATGGCGATGGCGGGCGGGGAGTCGATGGTCGACCTCGACACCGCCAAGCACCAGATCGACCTGATGGCGGTGCTGGAGGAGAAGACGAAGGGGAACCTGACCCCGGAGGAGCAGGCGACGCTGGATTCGGTGCTCTACGAGACGCGCATGCGCTACGTCAGCGTGGCGTCGCGCTACATCCTGTGAGGGCAGCAGTCAGCGGGAAGACCCCAGACCGCGCGCCATCTCCATCGCCTCCGCGCGCCCGGCCACCCGACCCTCCAGCTGCGCGTCGTAAACGTCGTCCAGGATCCGCTTGAACGCCGGGCCCGGCGTCATCCCCATCTCCACGAGATCATCCCCCGTCAGCAGCGGCGGGGGGGCGACCTCCTCCTGCTCCAGCGCCTCGAACCGCGCCGCCAGCCAGTCGATGCGCTCGCGCAGGGTCGGCACGAATCGAAGCGATGCCAGCACCTCCCGCGCGTCGGCGCTGTCCGGGTCTGCCAGGAATCGCTTCATCTGTGCCACCGACGGCTCCGCCTCCTGCACGAGCGGCCACAGCGCCAGCGCCCCCGAGAACTGCGACTCCTCCTCGTTGCTGAAGCGCAGCGCCTGACGCCACGCCTGGGCTGCACGCTTCACCTCCTGCGGCTCCAGGACCACCCGCACCGGCACCCCCGCGGCATACCGCGCCTCGATCACCGTCCCCGCCAGCGCGAGGGGGAACGAGATCGGCCGATCGATCGCCCCGAGATGCTCCATCACCGGCCGGCGCTCCGGCATGTCCGGCACCTTCTCCGGCATCGTCCGCAGGATCACCGCCAGTAGCCCCGACTCCCACAGCAGCCGCCACGCCTCCGAGCGCGACTGGACCGTCAGGACTCGCCGCAACTCATCCGCGACGCGCTCCGGCGCGATCTGCGCCAGCCGCGGGGCATAGCGGGTGATCGCCTCCCACGTCGCCGGCTCGATGCGCATCCCGAAGCGCGCCGCAAATCGCACCGCGCGGAGCATGCGCAAGTAGTCCTCCCCGAACCGCCGCGCCGGCTCGCCGATGGCGCGCAGGACGCCGTCGCGCAGGTCCTTCTTCCCGCCGACGTGGTCGATGATCCCGTCGTCGTCCGGGTCGGTCGCCAGCGGGTCGCGGAACAGACCGTTGATCGTGAAGTCGCGCCGGCGCGCGTCCTCCTCGGCGCCGGTGAAGACGACGCCGCTCGGCCGCCGGCCGTCGTGGTATTCCAGGTCCGTCCGGAACGTCGCCACTTCGATGATGCTGCGACCCTCGTGAACCAGGATCACGCCGAAGGCCGCCCCGACCGCCTGCGTGCGCGAGCGGCCGAACACGTCGCGTACCACGTCCGGGTGCGCGTCCGTCGCGACGTCGTAGTCCTTAGGCGCCAGCCCCAGCAACTCGTCCCGAACGCATCCGCCCGCGAAATAGGCCACGTGGCCCCCCTCGCGCAGCCGGCGCACCACCGCCACGGCATCCTCACGTCGATCGGGCAGCTCGGCCATCGCCCGGAAGTCTATCCCACTCCCGTCCCACGCCGCCCCGTAGACGCCGCCCCCGTTCCCCGGCTCCGACCTCTCCCCGCCTAAACTGCCCCATGGCCGATCGTGCTCACACCGTACCGCCCAAGGCGGTTCGGGCGCTCATGGATGCGCCCGAGCTGCGCGCGCTCGCCGATTCCGCCGCCGAGAACCCCGTCACGCTCGTCGGCGGGCTCTGGGGCAGCAGCATCGCCGCCGTCGCCGCCGCCGTTCACCGGCATGCGGATCGGCCGGTCCTGCTCGTCTGCGGGCACATCGACGAAGCCGACGACCTGGCCGACGACTTCGAACTCTTCGCCGGCACGCGACCGGAAGTGCTGGTGGCGTTGGAGACGGCCGGGGGGCTCGGCAAGGCCTCGGAGGAGCTCGTCGCCGACCGCATGCGCCTGCTGTCGCGACTGGCGGCGCGTAGGCAGCCGACCAACCTCGTCGCGCCGATCCAGGCGCTGATGCAGGCGGTGCCCGATCCGGACGAACTCCGGCATCTCTCCTATGCCGTTCGCACCGGCCAGGACCTGGAGCCGGAGAAGCTGATGGTCTGGCTCGCCGACCACGGCTACAACCGGCTCGACCAGGTCGAGGTGCCCGGCGACTACGCCGTTCGCGGCGGGATCATCGACGTCTACCTCCCCGGCAAGTTCGACACCGCCGACGAAAGCGGGCTGATGCAGATCGGCCTGCCGGTGCGCATCGACTTCTTCGGCGACCAGGTCGAGTCGATCCGGCGGTTCAACATCGACACGCTCGGCAGCGAGGGGAAGCTCGACACGGTCGAGTTCGTCGACCTGAAGGGGAAGCTCGACGCCGGCCGCACCACCAGCGCGCTGAAGTATGTCCCGGAAGAGGCGATCGTCATCTTCTGGGCCCCGCTGGAGATCGCCGAGCAGGCGCGCAGCTACCTCCAGCGCGCCCCGGATCAGCGCGGCTTCTACCCGCTGAACGCGGTGCTCAACCTCGTCGGCGAACGCCACGTCGTGGAGGCGGGGCAATTCCAGGCCGGCGGCGTCTCCCTGGTCAGCGGGGCGGCGGCCCGGCAGGTGACATTGCCCGTCCGCTCCCTCCAGAAGTTCGAGACGGAGACGAAGAAGGCCCTGGCGGAGCTGGCCGAGCTCAGCGCAACGCACGAGGTCGCCGTCTTTTGCGAAAACCAGGGGGAGCAGAAGCGATTCGCCGAGCTGCTCGCCGCCGACATCCCGCAGGCGGCGGAGGCGATCGACACACCCGTCGGCTACCTCCACCGCGGCTTCGTCTACGGCGAGGGCGCCGATCCCGACAGTCCGGCGGGGAGCGGGGCCGACAACCCGCTCGCCCTCGTTTCACATCACGAGATCTTCCACCGCTACGAGCTTCGCCGGCGGATCAAGAACAAGGGGATCGCCAGCAAGCAGATCGACTCCTTCCTCGACCTGAACGTCGGCGACTACGTGGTCCACGTCGCCCACGGCATCGCCAGGTTCACCGGCATGCAGACGATGGAGAAGGACGGGCGCAACGAGGAGTATCTCACCCTCCGCTTCGCCGAGAACGCCGCCCTCTACGTCCCCGCCAGCCGCATCAACCTCATCCAGAAGTATGTCGGCGGATTCACGGGGCATCCGACGCTCTCGAGGCTCGGCAGCAACGTCTGGGAGAAGCAGAAGGAGAAGGTCAGCGAAGCCGTCATGGACATGGCGGCGGAGCTGCTGGAGGTGCAGGCTTCCCGCGCGGCGCAGGTGGGCCATCCCTTCCCCGCCGACACCGAGTGGCAGAAGGAGTTCGAGGCGGAGTTTCCCTACACGCCCACCGAAGACCAGGTGACGGCGGCAGATGAGATCAAGACGGACATGACCCGCCCGCGCCCGATGGATCGCCTGCTGTGCGGCGACGTCGGGTACGGCAAGACGGAGCTGGCGATGCGGGCCGCCTTCAAGGCGGTCGAGGCCGGCAAGCAGGTGGCGGTGCTCGTGCCGACGACCGTGCTGGCCGAGCAGCACGAGCGCAGCTTCCGCGAGCGGATGGCCAACTACCCGTTCGCGATCGAGTCCCTCTCGCGCTTCAAGAGCAACCGGCAGGCGAAGGAGATCATGGGCGGCATGAAGGCCGGCGACGTGGACATCGTCATCGGCACGCACAAGCTCCTGGGCAAGGAGGTGCGGTTCGCCGACCTCGGCCTCGTGGTGATCGACGAGGAGCAGCGGTTCGGCGTGACGCACAAGGAGCGCCTGAAGCAGCTGCGCACGCAGGTGGACGTGCTGACGATGAGCGCGACGCCCATTCCCCGCACGCTGCACATGAGCATGCTCGGCCTGCGCGACATCAGCAGCCTCACCACCGCCCCCCAGGACCGGCGCAGCATCGTCACCGAAGTTCTCGCCTTCGACGAGAACCGGATCAAGCTGGCGATCCTCCGCGAGCTCCAGCGCGAGGGGCAGGTCTACTTCGTTCACAACCGCGTCCACAACATCCAGGAGATGGCCGACCGCATCCAGCAGCTCGTGCCGGATGCGCGCATCATCGTCGGGCACGGCCAGATGAACGAGGGGGAGCTTGAGAAAGTCATGCTCAAGTTCATCCGCCACGAGGCGGACGTGCTCGTCTCCACCACCATCATCGAGTCGGGCCTGGACATCCCCAACGCCAACACCATCTTCATCAACCAGGCCGACCGGTTCGGCCTCTCAGAGCTCCACCAGCTCCGCGGCCGCGTCGGGCGGTACAAGCACCGCGCCTACTGCTACCTCCTGCTCCCGCCGGACCGTCCCGTCACCGAAGTCGCCGCCAAGCGGCTCAAGGCCATCGAGGAGTTTTCGCACCTCGGCGCCGGTTTCAAGATCGCCATGCGCGACCTGGAGCTGCGCGGCGCCGGCAACATCCTCGGCCCCGAGCAGTCCGGCCACATCGCCACCGTCGGCTACGAGATGTACTGCCAGCTCCTCGAGGAAGCCACGCGCCAGCTCAAGAACGAGAAGCCGCCCACGCGACCCGAGGCCCACGTCGAGATCGAGATCAACGCCTACATCCCCAAGACCTACATCCCCGCCGACCGCCAGCGCATGGACCTCTATCGCCGCCTGACGCGCTGCACCAGCCTCGAAATGCTCAAACAGCTCGAGCAGGACATGAAGGACGCCTTCGGCGAGCCCCCGCACCCCGTCGTGTTGCTGATGGCGCTGACCGAGATGCGCCTGCTCGCCGGCCACTTCGGTATCGAGAGCGTCATCAAGAAGGACCCCGATGTCATTCTCACCGTGCGCGATGCAACCCGCGCCGGATTCGCCCTGATCGGCGCCCCCGGCACGCAGCGCGTCATCGACGAGAAAACGGTCTACGTGCGCATGCCCACCGTCTACATGCAGTCCGACACGCTGCTGATGGTGCTGCGCAACCTCTTCAATCAGGCGTACGACCGGGAGCAGAAAGGGGAAAAGATCGAGGCCAAAGCCGTCCAGGCGGCTGTCGCGGCGAACAACGTGAAACAGGAAAAGCCGGCGCTCAAGTCATCGGGCGTGCGCGTCAACCAGCCCATCCCCGACCGCGCGGTGCAAAAAGTCGTGTCCGAACCACGTCTGTCCGCCCAGCAGGAAAGCCAGTTGGCCAAGCTGGAAGGACTGCGCGGAATCCTTACCGAGGACGAAATCCAGGCCGCGCGCAAGCGGATCATGAACGGATGAAGCGCTTACTTGCCGACCAGTTGCAGAGGCCCGCCGGCGCACCCCGGCAGCGTGGCCAGCAGGCCAATGGCGACCGGCGAGAGATGGCGGTTTCCCAGCACCAGCGCTCCGGCACGGCATGCAGCACGCCGCGTTCGCCAGAGCCGCCGGTAGTCCGCCGTGATCCGGTCTGGTGCTCCGCTTCCCAGCTCGATCAACGCATGCGCTGCCTGTTCGGCCGACCGGAGTGCCAGCCCCTTCCCCTCGCCGCCGATCGGCTCGATCGACGCCGCTGCGTTGCCGACAGGCACCACCCCCGGCCCAAGCCGCGACGAAACGCCAAAGCGCGGCAGCGGGCAGGTGAGCCACCCGGTTACGCGCTCCGCCCCGCGCAAGGCGCGCGCCAGCGCGCCGTTTTCACGCAACATGTCCGCAAACAACGCCTCCAGGTTGCCGCCGCATGCACGCAGCCGTTCTCCCGGAACCGACGCGGCCAGGTTCCACCGCCCGGATTCGACCGGCGCCAGCCCGACGTAGTGCCCCGGAAGACTGAACAATTCGATGGCATCGCGCGGCGACGAACCCCCGGTAAAGTGGGCCTTGACCCCCAGGTCTCCAGTCGGCGCACGCTGATTGTGCAATGCACGCCGCCCATCCGCCAGCAGCACGTGGTCGCTTTCAATGACCGTGACCCGGTTGGTTGTCAGGTCTCGAACCCGGCAGCGCCTGCCGTCGAGATCCTCACATCGGCAAGGTTGCAGGAGACGGACCCCATTCTCCGCCGCCGCCGATAGCAGCAGCGCATCGAAGGCATGCCGCGAGAGTCCCCACATTGGTTGCGGCAGGGGGATCTCGGCGGCGTCGCCGGCGGGCGCGGGCAGCAGCGTGCGCGTCAACCGCATGGCGCCGGCTCGGTGGAACCCACCGGCCAGCTCGAGGCGCAGCAGGACCTGGTATCCGAGATCGGAAAGACACTCCCCAC
>JAEZED010000054.1 GCA_023417885.1 Planctomycetota bacterium | reverse complement strand
TGCGGGATCGAGCGCCGCCTTCATGCTGGCGCGGGCGCCGTCCCGGCGCCAGGTGCTCCACGCGCGCCGGCTGAAGGACCGATGCGCCCGCCTCCCGCGCCGCCTCGAGGAGCGCCACGTCCATCGCCCGGCGCGAGAGGCCCCACATCGGCGAGGGCAGATCAAGGCGCAACTCGGCGCCGCGACGCCCGACGAAGCGGCAGGCGTCCAGCACGACGGGCGTGAGCGGGCGCAGGGCCTTGTCGAGACCGCACTGGCGAAGCGTTCGCACGCCGAGATCGCTCAGGCACTCGCCGCAGACCTTGTCGCGGGGGAAGCGGGCGCGCTCGACGAGGGTGACGCTGACGCCCGCCCGCGCCAGCATGAAGGCGGCGCTCGATCCCGCAGGCCCGGCGCCGATGACGACCACGCGGCTGGCTGTGCCATCCCGCTTCATCCACGCGACGATAACGGAGGCCGGCCCGCCGGCGCACGCTCAACTTGCATCAGCATGGTGCGCCGGCCGGTCGGCGCCCGAACTCAGGCGGCCTCTTCCGGCTCGACGCCCGCGGCCTCACGGAGGCGCGGCTCGTGGTCGCGCACTTCCTGGGCGAGCTTGGAGTTGGGGAAGTCGCGCTTGATGGCGGCGCCGATGCGCAGGGCCTCGATGAAATCGTGCTCGTGCATGGCGCGCGTGAAGTGATCCTTCAGGCTCAGCAGCCGGCTCCGGAACACCTCGCGGGCGCTGTCGGCGAGCTGCTGCCCCTCCTCCGGCGTCAGGTACGTGTCCAGCCGGCGGAGCAGGTCCATCGCCAGGTCCGGATCCGGCTTCTGCCGCGCCTCGTGGAACTGCCGCACCAGCTCCACCTTCCGCGTCTGCCGCCGCTCCTCGATCCGCGTGCGCAGCAGGCGGATCTCCATGTCCCCGCCGTACTTCTGCACCAGCCGCTCGGCGGCGGCGAAGGCTTCGCTCCAGCGCTCGTCGCGGGAGAGGCGGTCGATGTCGGCCTTGGCGTCCTCGATCTCCCGCTCGCGCTCGCCCGCGAGCCGGTTGCGGATCTGCTCCCGGAATCGCTCGGCCTCGGCGGTGTAGCCGAAGCTCTTCTCCATCTCGTCGATCAGCGAGCGGGCGCCGGCGAAGTCGGCGGCGAGGAGGTCCTCCTCGATGGCGCGGCGGATCGCGTCGCGTTCCTGCTCGCGGTAGGCCACGCGCTTGGCGCGCTCGGAGATGAGGGAGTTCTGCTCGACCTGCTTGAGGGTGCGCGACGCCTGGTCCAGCGCGTGGCGCATGGGGCGCAGCTCATCCTCCAGCCGCGCCGCCAGGGCCGCCTGCGAGGCGGCGCCCGACGCCAGATGACGCGCGATGGGCCACGTCACGAGAACGAGGATCGTGGAGATGATGCCCGCGGGGAGGAGCTGCCAGTTTTCCTGCCGCGCCGCCATGAAGATGCCCCAGGCCAGGAGGCCCAGGGAGAGGAGAAACAGGAGCACGAACGTTGCGGTCGTGGTCGCGTCGCCACGGTCCGCGCGGGCGCCATTGGTGCGATCGCCGGGACCGGGTGCGGGAGAGGACATGGCAAGTCTCCTCGGTCAGTTTCGATGAACGTCGAGCCGCGGCCCGAAGCATAGCGACTCTCCGGGCGGGCCGAAAGCTAAGACGTTTCGCCATCGCGGGTTGCTACCGGCCCCGGCAAGGTCAGAGCATGCCGCGACGGCGGAGGTCGGTGAGGTGGTGGTGGAAATGGACCTGGCTCTGGTGCTCGAGAAAAGCGCGGCGGTGCTGTCGCTCATTGCCCAGGAGGGTGAGGGTGATCCAGGCGGGCGGGATCGCGAGCAGAAGGGTCAGCCAGAGGGTGAGCATACCGCTACAGGTCAGATCGGCCGGCAGGCTGGGCAAGCTCCAGTCGATTATCGGGCCATGCCCGGAAGGGGCCGCGCAGGAGCGTGCCGAGCGCAAATCGTGGATTGTTCGTGAGAACCGAACACCACGCCCACCGGCGGCGTACCATGGGCTGGTAAGTTTGCGATCGAGTCTCTCGGAAAGCGGATTCGGCCGGTTGCACCGGTCGGTCCTGCAAGGCCACACGGCGCCGCGTCTCTTGCTTCTCTCTCCTACCTTCCGGGCCGGAACGTACGGCCACTTTCGCTGGACGCCCCGAAAGCAAACGGCGGGCGTCCAAGGCCCAGATGTAGGAGTTATCCCATGGGCAATCGTCTTTACGTCGGCAACCTGAGCTACGACACCACGGCGTCGGATCTCCAGGAGTTGTTCGGCCAGCACGGCACTGTCACCAGCGCCGATGTCATCAGCGACCGCGACACCGGTCGGAGCAAGGGCTTCGCCTTCGTTGAAATGAGCAACGGAGACGAGGCTCAGGCCGCCATCACCGCGCTTCACGAGAAGCAGGTCGACGGCCGCAGCCTCACCGTCAACGAGGCTCGTCCCCGCGAGGAGCGTCCGCGCTCCGGTGGCGGTGGCGGGTACGGCGGCGGTGGTCGCAAGGGTGGCGGCGGTTACGGCGGCGGCGGCCGTCGTGGCTACTGATCGCCACGCAAATGCAGTGAAACCAGGGGCGGGGGTCGCAAGCGCGACCCCCG
>JAEZED010000035.1 GCA_023417885.1 Planctomycetota bacterium | reverse complement strand
GGCCAGGGCCGGTTGCCGGATCGACGACGACGGCGGGGAGGTGCCGATGCCGTGGCGGACTTGGGATACTTTCGCATTGAACAGGGCATGCTCTCCCGCGGCGCCGGCGCAACGGCCGGAGCGTCGGCGGCCTACCAGTCCGGTGGCCGGTTCCGCACCGTCATCGCAGCGGCCGCTTACCAGGCTGGGGTCGGTCAGACCATCGGCGCCGACCTGCGGGAGGCGTGGGCGGCGAAGGGGCAGGATCCTGTGTCGGCGGTCGTGGACTTCACGGCCAAGACCGGTGTTCACCACACCGACATCCGCACGCCCGCAGGCGCGCCCGCTTGGTGCGCCGACCGGCAGACCTTGTGGACCAGGGTGGAACTCAGCGAACGGCGCCGTGACGCGACGTTGGCGCTGCAATACACGCTGTCGCTCAGCCGGGCGGTCCCCATCGCGACGTCGATCCGGTCGGTGGAACGCTTCGTGGATGAGCACCTCGGATCACGCAACCTGATCGCCGACATTGCGATCCATCTTTACGGGCGCCCCCTGGACCCCAGGGTGCCGGCCGCCGCCGAGAAGCTGGCGAACACGGTCGATCCCGCGTGGCCGGTGATCCCGGTGGCCCGTGTCCCCAGCACTTCACCAGTGGACGGCCCGCACCTCTTGGAACTACCCGACGGACGCATCGTCGTCTACCAGCCGCACGCCCACGTTCTGGCGACGACGCGCCCGCTCCTCGACGGCGCCCTCGGCCCGAAGGACCGCGACCTTTCGCGGAAGGCTTTCCTCATTGGAAGCCGCAAGCTGTGGGAGCAGCTGTGCAACGAAGCCTTGGCCGAAACCGGGGCGACCCACCGCGTAAATCAGCGGTCGAAGTGGCATCGCCACCGTCAACAACAGGACCTCGGCGCCGCCGGGCCAATCCTTGAACCGCTTTCCCAGGTGCCGCTCGGTCCGGCCTATCACCCGGTCGTCGAGGGGCGTGCTCTGGATTTTGGAGGAGTGGACGTCATGCATCACGAATTCAATGCCATCGTGGCGGAACTCGAAAAGTCCAGACGCGCAGCGCCAGACGAAAAGTCGGTGCGTCTGGCTCGTGCCGTCGTCCGGATCGAAGAGCTGGAAGCGCAAGGGTTTTGCTTCAGCCGGGAAACGGGTGGGATGCTGAAGGTCGAAGCTCCTCCAGGTGTTGTCGTTGACTGGCATGACCGCGCCTTGTGGAGCGGAATACACGCGATGGTGCTCGACTACCTGGAGGCCCGCGACGCGGAACGGAAAGCGCGCGCGTCCGAACCGGGCTCCGTCGGGACCGCTATTCCTGAGGCAAGTGACAGGACGTGGACGGCGCCGGAACCGACGGAGGAAGCGACGCGGCTGCGGGAGGAGCTGGACGCTGCCACGCGGAGCGTCGCGACCATCGCGGCGGCGACCGGGCAGGCGCAGCCGGATGCCGCGGCCTCTCTGGCCGATGGCATCGTCACCGTCGCCCGCGGCGCCATGGCGAACGCGTACGAGAGATCGCGCGGCGCGCTGACGCGTGAGCAGCAAGCGCGTGCGTCGGCGGAGACGCGCGCTGAGGAACTCACCGTGGACTTGGCTCGTACGAAGGCCGCTCTGGCACTGGAACAGGAGAAGCGCCAAGCAACGGATGCGGACTGTCGTGCCCTGCGCGCGAAAGGGGCTTCACTGCGGCAGCAACTGGACGAGGCGAAGCGCAGCGCCGAGTCTGCGTCCATCACCGGAGCGGCTGCTGCCCGGCAGGCCGACGAAGACCGGCAAGGGCGTCACCGTGCCGAACAGGCACTCCGCCTCGTGCGCCAGGCGGTCGACATCGACGCTGCCGACGAACAGTTGGCGCTTGAGCTGCGCCAGCGGCTGCAGACGGCCAACCAGCAGGCCGATGCTGTGGATGCCGCAGCACGGGCGGCCGGCCTGACGCCGGAGGTCCTGCCCGGTGATCCCGGCGCCCGGTTGCGGGCGATCGCGCAGGCGAACCGCGACCAAGCTCTGGACGAGATGGCTGCTCTGCTCGACGGGCCGGTGCGGGCGCTCGGCGTCCATCTCCGGGGCGGCGCTGCCGAGCAGGTTCCGGCGGCTCTGGCGATCCTCTCGACGGCGATCGAGGGGCGGGACGCGGAGCTTGCTCGGGAGCGCGCCAGCCGCGAGCGGGCGGAACTGGAAGCGCAGGGATGGAAGCGCGCCTATCAGGCGCTGATCCGTCACGGCCGGCGATTGGTGATGCTCCTCGCCCGGCAGGCCGGGCTTGCCGAACCGGCAAAGGCAGCGTGGCGCCTGATGGTGGATGTCATCAGTCACGGCCGGGAACCGGAGGACCTCTTCCCGGCGTTCGCCAATCGGCAGAATCATGCTTCAGCGCGCGGTGAGGTGCCGATCCGGGGTCCGCGAAAGGAACAAAGCCAACGGATTGACCGGGCCGACAAGACGTGCCCCGCCGCTGACGCGGCGGCCATCATCGGCGTCGTCACGCCGACGGCGGCAGCTCGGGAGCCAGTAG
>JAEZED010000005.1 GCA_023417885.1 Planctomycetota bacterium | reverse complement strand
GGCGAGTGAGCGCCCGCTCCGGCGCTGCGGCGGGATGAGAGGTCGGATTATGCTCCCGCCGTGCCGCGCCCCGAACCCGAGACAGCCACCGTCCTGCTCGACGGCAGCCGGCTCATCGGCTCGGTCGATCGCCGCATCTTCGGCGGCTTCCTGGAGCACCTGGGGCGCGCCGTCTACGGCGGCGTGTTCGATCCCACCAGCGCGCTCGCCGACGAACGCGGCTACCGGCGCGACGTGATCACGGCCGTCCGGCGCATGGGCATGTCGGCAATCCGATACCCCGGGGGCAACTTCGCAAGCGCCTACGACTGGCGCGACGGCGTGGGTGAGCATCGGCCCGTCCGGCGCGAACCCGCCTGGGAACAGACCGAGCCGAATACCTTCGGCACCGACGAGTTCCTGGCCTGGTGCGCGGCGGCGAACGTCGAGCCAATCTTCACCGCCAACCTCGGCACCGGCACCCCCTCGGACGCGGCGGAGTGGGTGCGTCACTGCGCCGAGCAGGCCTCGGACGGGCTGCCGCGGGCGTCGCTCTGGTGCCTGGGAAACGAGATGGACGGCCCGTGGCAGATCGGCCACACGACGGCGGAGGATTACGCGGCAAAAGCCTGGGAGGCGTCGCGGCGGATGCGGGAGGTGGATGCGGGCCTCACGCTCCTCGCAGCCGGCTCGTCGGGCGATTTCCTGCCGACCTACATGCAGTGGGATCGCACCGTACTCGAAGCGTGCTGGGAGGACGTGGACCTGCTCGGCATTCACCGCTACAGCCACAATCGCGACGGCGACAGCGCTTGGTACCTTGCCGAGGGCGTCGCGGTGGACGGCATGATCGACGAGTTCGCGCGCCTGCTGCGCGAGGTGGGAGCGCGCAAGCGTTCAACGCGCACGGTGCGGCTGGCGATCGACGAGTGGAACGTCTGGTACCGCGCCAAGGGCCCGCAGCACGAGCGCGGCGGGTGGCGCACCGGCGCGCCGCTGCTCCAGGAGGGATACAACCTGGAGGACGCGCTGGTGGTTGGACAGTACCTTGCATCGTTCATCCGGCACGCCGATGTCGTGAAGCTCGCGTGCCTGGCGCAGGTCGTGAATGCGATCGCCCCCATCATCACGACGCCGACGGGGCTCCTGAAGCAGACGATCTACTGGCCCTTTGCCCTTTTCGCCCGCCACGCGCTGCCAACCGCGGCCGAGGCGCGCGTGGAGGGGCCTGCCTACGACGCCGGAGCACGGGGCAGGGTTCCGCTCCTCGATGCCGCCGCCACGACGGACGCGGCGGGGCGGTGGGCGGTTTTCCTCACGAACCGGTCGCTCGATGCCCCGCTGTACGCGAAGCTCGCCTGGCGGAATGAGGCGCCGTCGAAGCGCGGCGAAGCGTGGCGCCTCGCGGGTGATGATCCTCGGGAGGCGAACACCTTCGCCGAGCCCGCGCGCGTCGTGCCGCACGAAATCGAGGCGCCGCCGATCAACGGCGTCGCGGCGGAGCTGTCACTGCCGCCGCTGTCGCTGACGGTACTTACCTTCGGCTGAACCTGCTGCGCGACGACCAAAGCTCAGAGAGCGCGGCACAGGGCGCAGAGATTGCCCAGCTTGTAGACATGCTCCACCCTAGGGGGATTTACAGGCATCGACGTCAGGGCAGTGGTTGCGGGACGCGGGACGACTGATTAGGGTGGGGCAATCGTTGGGCGTTCGATTCCGTCGCCCGGGTGTTCCCCGCAACTCGCAGGAGAAGATGATGCACAGATTCGCTCTAATCGCAGGCATCGTCGCGCTCACGATCAGCTCGACGGCGATGGCGCAGGGGCGATTCGTCGCCGTCGACAACGGTCGCAGGCTGTTCGAGATCAACCCCCTCACCGGAGAGAAGGTTCAGTTCGGCGAGGTCAGTGAGAATGCCGGGACGACTGCCGGCCTGGCCTACGACGCTGTCACGGGTACGATCTACCTCACTTCGACGGGCAACGACGCCCTCTACACGCTCGACCTGACGACCGGCAACGCCACGCTCGTGGGCGATTACGGCGACAGCACCGTCGTCATGCACGGGCTGGAGTGGGACAGCAGCACCGGCACGCTCTACGGCGGATCGCGCGGGATGGTCTACGGCATCAACCCGTCGACCGGGGCCGCCAGCCTCGTCGGCGACACCGGCCTGGGTACGTCCTTCCTGAACCTTGGCTACGACTCGATCAACGACATCCTGTACGGGACCTACAGCGGCACCGACAGCTTTTATCGCATCGATCGCGCCACGGGCGCGGCAACGCTCATCGGCAGCCTCAACGGGCCGACCAACCCGAACGGCCTGGCGTTCAATCCCGACGATGGTCGCCTGTACCTCGTCGACAACTCGACCGACAACCTCTACTGGATCGACACCACGACCGGTACGGCCAACCTGATCGGCTCGACCGGCTCGGGCAACCTCCTGGGCCTGGTTTACGTCCCGATCCCGGAACCGGGATCCGTGACCCTCCTCGCGCTCGGCGCTGGTGCCCTCGCGCTTCGCCGCCGGCGCTGATCGCCTTCGGTTCCATGACATCGCCCCCGCGCGGCCAGCGGCCTCGCGGGGGCGTCTGTCTGGTGCGAGGGCCGGGGGCTACCTGGAGCGCGGCGTGGTGACGCCGAGCTCCTCTTCGGAGACGTCCGCCTCGTCCACATCGCCCGCGCGCGCGGAGCGATTGCTCCGGGCGTCCATGATGGCAGCGGCCTTCATGGCGGCGCGCTCGGCGGCCTTCTTCGGGTCGCCGCTGCCGGCATGGACGGAGCGCTCATGGCGTGCCGCGTTGCGGCCGTCGTCGGTGCTCTCGTACGTGAGGCCGATGGTGGTCTCCGGCTCGTTCAGCAGGAGGCGATTCACCAGCTCGACGCCCTGCATGAGGGTGTGGTCGGTATTGGCCACCTCGTACTTCCACATCCCGAATCGCCCGCGGCTGTAGATGTCGTAGTTCTCGAGCCACGGGATGACCTGCGCGAGGATGTCGTCGCGTTCGACGCTTGGGGTGGGGTAGCTGTAATCCGCCTCGTAGTGCCAGGTGTCGACAATGTCCTCACGGTCCTCTTCCTTGAGCAGGCCGGCGTTGATCAGCCCCTGGATCGTTTCGTCCACGATGGTGCGGCGATCGACCGGCTTGAACTCGCTGTAGCTCGTCTCCGTGAGGAGCGAGTAGTACCGGTCCTTGTCCGGCGTCATGAAGGGGGAGTAGTTCGAGAGGTAGGTCACCCGGTAGAAGGGGCAGTTGTCCTCGGGGAAGTACATCCAGCTCTTGGTGCTCGGGCAGGGCTGCCTGATGCCGATGCCCACCATGTGCCCGCCCGAGTGCCGCAGGCCGGCGGCGGCCTTCTTGATTGAGCGTGGCATCTCGCCGTCGATGAAGTCGTTGCAGAGCCTGTCGAGCGGAACGGCGGAGACGAGGATGTCGTACTTCTCCACGCCGCCGTCGGTGAAGCGCACCTCCTTGCGCGTGAGATTGATGAAATCCATCGGGCGGTTGAGGGTGTAGTGGCCCTCCAGCGGCGTGCTGAAGCGACGGTAGAACTCGCCGGTTCCGCCGAAGAGGGGGAACTTGAACTGGTTGTTGGGCCCCCAGCCGAAGTCGTCGCTCTGCATGACGACGTTCTTCAGGGCGCGGTCGATGTCGAGAACGGCAACGCGCTCGCCGATCCACTGCTTGTTCATCATCTTCGGCGGGTGGGCCCAGACCTTGAAGTTGTAAGGCTTCATGAAATGCCGGGCGATGCCGTCGCCGAAGACGGCGTCGATGAACTCCTCGAAGTTGCGCGCCTGGCGGTGATCGCGCCGGGTCTGGGCCTCGATGAGGCCGCTGAGGCACTCGTAGCAGACCTCCTTCGGAAGGTAGCGGATGTTGTTCTGGAACGGGTAAGGCACCCAGGTGTCGAACATGCGCACCCAGCACTCGCGCATGTTGAGCTGATAGTCGTCCCCCATCAGCTTGTCGAAGACGTCGTCGTAGTACTTGTAGTGGCTGAACATCACGTGCCCGCCGATGTCCCACGTGAAGCCGGCGGAGTCGGTGAAGCTGGACGCCAGGCCGCCGAGGTGTCCTGAGCGCTCGTAAATGTGGAAGTTGTCGTAGCCGAGCTCCTTGAGGCGGTATGCGGCGCCGAGGCCCGTGGGGCCGGCGCCGAGGATGAGGATGCGCGGCTGGCGCGTCGGGCCGGAGGTGTCTCCGGGTCGATGATTCAGGTGCGGCGTCTGGATGTTCTGCGTCATGTTCCTTGGTCCTCTGTAGGGGCGGGGCAGGGCTCCGCCCGGCAGGGCACATCGGTTTGTCGGGGCGGCGTCGGCGAACAGCGGCGTTCGCGGTGCGCCTACAGGGGAAATCAGCTCAGGAGCCGGGGGTGGAGACGTAGGTGTAAGCCAGTTGCGTCTCCGGCAGCGGCTCGATCCGTCCGGCGCTGCGGCGGTCGGGCGTGGAGATCGCCTCGCGGATCAGCTCCTGCATCCGGGCGACGGTGGCCTCCCAGCTCTTGGTCTGCACGAGCTCGAGGCCCTGCTGCACGCGCCCGCACTCGCCGCCCGCCTGGAGGGCCTCCTCGACGGCGCGCTCGAAGCGCTCGGGCGTGTCGGCGATGCGGACGATGTCGCTCCACTGGCGCACCACGTCGCGCACGGGCGTGCTGACGATCGGCCGGCCCGTCGCCATGTATTCCAGCCCCTTCGTCGGGTTGATGAACTCCGTCGCCTTGTTCATGGCGAACGGCATCAGGCAGACGTCGAACGCGCGGCAGTAGTCGGGCAGGACCTGGTAGTCGCGCCCGCCCAGCCAGTAGAGGTTGGGCGCGTGCGGCAGGTGGCCAGGATCCACCTTCACGACGGGCCCGACCATGCAGACCGACCAGTCCGGCCGGCGGCGCGCGATCTCGTCGATCAGCGCGTAGTCCAGCCGCTCGTCCACGACGCCGAAGTAGCCCAGGATCGGCCGCCGCGCGAAGTCGATGTCCGCCGGCACGGGGCGCGAGCGGTCGCGGGCCTGCCCGAAGTGATCGACCTCGACGCCGCAGCCAAAGGTGTGCACGTTGTCGTGCTGCTGCGCCTTCTTCTCGCCGAGGTTGTAGCCGCCGGTGAATACGACGTCGGCGTTGTCGATCAGGCGGCTCTCGGCCTCCACAAGCTCCGGCGGGGCGCCGGTGAACTGGGAGAGCTCGTCCATGCAGTCGTAGACGACGCCCCGGTTCTCGAAGTGGCCCAGGGACCAGGTCGAATCCATCGGGCTGTAGTACCAGAGCAGCGGGCGGTCGAAGGCGCCGGAGTCGCCGTTCACCTGGTCGATCGCCTCCTGCGTCTTCTCGCGCAGCAGCGCCGGCAGGCGCGGATTGTGGTTCCAGCTGTGGGGCGCGTGCAGCGCCGCGACGGTCACCTCCGGCATTACACGGTGCAACTGGAGACGCGGCTCGCTCCCCTCGGCCTGGTCAAAGATCGGCTCCTCGACGAACAGCACCGGGTGCTTCCTCGCGAAGCGCGACAGGAACTGCTGCGGCCGTTGCCACACGAAACCCCAGCGCAGGTGACTGAAGACCACGATCCCGTACCGGTCCGTCCGGCTACTTCCCGCAGGACGATCCAGTTCGCCGGACTCGACCGAAGCCGATGCCTCCGCCAGCGCCGCGCGCAGGCGCGACGGGCGCGCCGGCGCCTCCAGACCCGGCGTCATCGACGGCTCGGCCGAGGCGCCGGGCGCCGGATCGGCAAGGCCAATCGCATGCCCGTTTCCGTTGCCGTTGCCGCTGGCGGCGTGGCCGTTGGTCGCGCCGCTGCCGGAAGCGTTGACGAACTCCATGCCCGGCAGCTTCTGCTCGGTGGTCAGCAAGGGCGGAAGCTGCGCGTCGGCGCCCTCCAGCGGCTGCGCGATGAACCGGAGCGTTCCGACGTCGCGCTCACCGGCCTCGGCATAGGCGCGGAACCGCTTGAGCAGGGGTGTCTCGGTGCGGCGCAGCGTCCCGTCGGCCTGCCGGACGAGCTTGAAGAGGCCGACCTCGTGGAGCTTGCCGACGCGGTGGGTCATCGCGCCGTCCCAGTCGAGGTGGTCGAACAGCGGCCACCAGACGAGTCCCAGCAGCGGGATTCCCTCGCCGCGAAGCTCCGCGGCGTCCTCGACGAGCTGCTCGAGCCAGATCTCACGATTGATCGGCTTGCCTTCGATGCTCGTCTCCGTGACGAGCATCGGCAGGCCGTACCGGTCGAAGTACTGCCGCGCCACGCCCCGCAGCCGCGCGGGCACGTCGGCGCGGCGCTGGCTCAGCCGGCCGTTCTCGTAGTCGAGCTGCCAGTCCCCGTGCGGGTAGTAGTCGAGGCCGATGACGTCGGGCGACTGCGGGTTGGCGCGCAGCCAGTCCAGGTCCAGCTCGCTGAAGCCGTAGCTTGTGAGCCAGCCGAAGAGCGGGTGGTGGTGATCGACGCGGCCGGTGATCAGGTCCATCAGCACGAAGCGACGCAGGTTGCGCAGCGCCACCTCCCCGCGCAGCTCCTCGTGGCGCGTCTTGTAGTGCTCGGCGGTGTCGCACAGGAGCACGGTGGCCTCGGGCGCGCTGCGCCGCACGGCGCGGATCGCCCGGCTCGTGGCCTGGGCGATGCGCGAGAGCACCGGCATGTAGCCCCGCCACTTGCGCGAATGCGGTGGCCAGAAGCCGAAGTCGCCGGCGAAGAGCGCGCACACCAGCGGCTCGTTCACCGGGCACCAGATCTTCACGCGGTCGCGATACCGCTCGGTCATCCGGGCTGCCAGTTCCTCCAGCGCCTCGGGAAACTCCGGGTCGCCGACCGCCTGCTTCAGCCAGAGCGGCGTGCCGAAGTGCATCACGTCCATCATCGGCTCGATCCCGGCGTCGCGGATGGCGTCGATGCGCTCGTCGGCCCGCGACCAGTCGTATCGGCCGCGCTCCGGCTCCATCCAGTGCCAGGGGATGGCGTACCGGAGGTGGGTGGCGCCGGTCTCGCGGACGCGGGCCAGGTCCTCGCGCCACTGCCTGTCATGCTGCGTCCAGTTGAACTGGTCGATCTTCAGGTGCGGCAGCGTCGAACACTCGATTCCGACGCCCCATGTGAATGATGCCAGCGACGCGGGAAGCGTCGCCGGATCCGGCGCGGGGGCAGGGGAGGCCGCGCCGGGACCGCGGGCGCCGGTGGTGGAGGGGGCGGAAGGCCGTTGATCTTCGATCCTTGTCATCTCTGTTCTTCGGGATGGAGGCTGCGCAACGGGCGCGAGATAGCGCCGCCCGTTCACGCAGCGAAGCGCGGGTTTGATTCGGTTCAGACGCGGTCGTCGGTCTGCGCGTTATGTACAGCCGGATGCGGGTTTCCCGGAACGCTCAAAACGCGCCGACGCGCTCGACGCGAACACAACGGCGGCGGCTGGTTTGATTCAGCCGCCGCGGGGCGATCACCGGTAGGTGGTGAAATGGCGAAGCCTGTCGTCGACGTAGCGCTGCCACTCCGCGGGCTCTTCCACGTCCTCGTCGAAGTCCTCCTCGCGCAGGCTGAGGAAGGTGACGCCGCCGACAAAGAGACCAAGCTCGCGCGGGGCCGCTTCGTCATCGTGGGCTGTCCATCCGAGATCGCTGAGGATGTCGCTCGCCGGGATCTCGCCGGCCGGCTCCTCGACACGACGTGGCGGCAACTCGCGATGACTCTTGCGGCTGGGCATTGTGTGGCTCCTGGGATCGGCTTCGTTTCCCCCGGGAGGCACACGACACGCCCGCGGCGCTCGAGGCGGTCAAGCCGCCGGCCCGCTACCCTGTCTGCTGCCGCTCCGGGCAGAGTCCCGACGGCGATACGGTCTCGCCGCGTGTCCGGGGCCCTGTGACCTTCCGAATAGCAAATCCCGAACCGAACGCCTTCCGACTTTTCCGATGAGAGGGTTCGTGACGACCCTGCGGCCCCCGAACATCATCAACTCACGCTCATTTAGCAGGTTATGTCCTTGACTATGACCCGGGCGTGCAGCATGACGCCCGCAGCTATCCGGAGCACGGCACCCCACGCCGGGCGGGCAAATGGCGGGCCGCGTCTGACTGACGTGGGGCCGCATGGCACTCTTTCGCACCTGGAGGTGCGCAAGCGCCTCATCCCAGGGCCCGGCGCAGGCGTTCCATCGGCGCCTTGGGCCGGCGATCCATGTAGAGCAGCCCGTTGGCCTCCTGGTACGTGTCAGTGAATTGCGTATAGCAGAAGCCTGCGAACTTTCTCACCGAGCGTACTGCGGTCATCAACTCCGTGTAATGCTGCATGAACTCACCTGACGTGCTCGCGCGGCTGTAGCCCCAGTCGCCTGGCTCGTCGCTGTAGGCGATTCCGCCGAACTCCGTGAGCATCACGGGCCGGTCGTGCGGCACGTAGCCCTCCAGCACGAGCCGGCGATAGCCCGGGCGCTCACGGCGAAGCATGTCGATGAGTTCCTGCTCCGTCGCGACGCGATAACGCTCCGCGACGCGTTCCGCGCGGGCGTCGTAGTCGTGGATGGCGGTGATGTCGCTCGCCTCGATCTCCCAGCCATCGTTGCCGACGACGGGGCGCGTCGGGTCCATCGCCCGGGTGAGGTGATACATGGCGGCTACGAATGCCCGCTGCGGCTGGCTGGTCGGGAGATCGGGGGCGCCCCAGCTCTCGTTCATCGGAACCCAGGCGACAATGCAGGGGTGGCTCGCATCGCGCTCGAGCGCCTCCGCCCACTGCCGTGCGGTGCGCGCGACCGTCAGGGAATCGAACGCGTAGGGGCTTGGCATCTCCTCCCAGACGAACAGTCCGAGCCTGTCGGCCCAGTAGAGGAATCGCCGCGACTCGATCTTCTGGTGCATCCGCACGCCGTCGAAGCCGAGGGCTTTCACCAGTTCCACGTCGCGCCGGAGCGCCTCGTCGTCCGGGGCGGTGGCGCCGGTTTCGGGCCAGTAGCCCTGGTTGAGCACGAGCTTCAGCGTCCGCGGCCGGCGGTTCAGGAGGAAGCGGTCGCCGTCCACGCCGACGCTGCGGAGCGCGCAGTAGCTGGCGACCTCGTCGAGCACCTGCCCCTGCTCGTCCAGCAGGCGGAGCCGGGCATCGATCAGCCGCGGGTGCTCCGGCGACCAGAGAAGATCGATCAGGAAGTCCTCGGCCCCCGCCGGGGCCACCGGAAGCGTCCGCCGCACCTCGCCGCCACCGTCGGGCGAGCAGGTATCGTGGCAGAGCGAGCGTCCGTCGATTTCGAGGGCGACCTCGAGTCGATGGGCCGCCGGGTGCCGGCCGTCGATGCGCGCGACGAGCCGCATCTCGCCCCGCGGCACGTCCGGCGTCCAGCGGATCGACGCGATCCGCGTGGCGGGGACGATCTCGTACCAGACGCTCTGCCAGATGCCGGTGGTGCGCGGATACCAGATGGAGTGCGCCTTCTCGAGCCAGTCCTGCTTGCCCCGGGGCTTGCGCACGTCGTGCGGGTCGTCGTCGGCGCAGACGATGATCTCCTGCTCTACTCCCGGTTCCAGGAGTTCGGTGATGTCGGCCCGAAAGGGCGTGTAGCCCCCTTCATGCGTGCATGCCAGGCGCCCGTTCACCCAGACCCGGGCGACGTAATCCACCGCCTCGAAGTGGAGGATGACCCGGCGCTCCGCCTCCGGTCGGGACAGGGCGAGCGCCCGGCGATACCAGCAGCGGCGGAGGTAGCCCTCGATGCCCCGGCCGCGTCCGCCCGCGCCGCTGGCGGGGGTCTCCGGGGCGTAGGGAACGCGGATGCGCGCATCGTCCCATTCCACCTGCCGCGGATCGTCCCAGCGCGCGTCGCGATCCGGCGCGAAGGCCCATTCCCCATCGAGGCTCGTCCAGGACTCGCGGCGGAGCATCGGGTGCGGATGGACGGGCTCTGCTGCGGGAGTCCTCTTTCCGGCGGTGCGCTTGCCGGCGCGGCGCGGCGCTCGGCCGGCGGGCTTCTGGCGACGGGCCATCTTTTGCCTTCCTCGCTGGATCAGTCCGTTGATTTCCCGCCGTCGCTCCGGCGGCGCGCGGATCGTAACGTCCCGCTCGCCCGCGCACAGCCTCGCAAGTGGGGATGTGTTTGCCTTGCGTGCTGGCCCTGCGGTAGCGTTCGCGCGTGAGAACGCTCCTGCTCCCGCTGCTGCTTGCACTACTCCCGGGCCTCGCCTGTGCACCGACTACCCAACCGGAGCGCGAGGCCCCGCCCGGGGTACGGCCGGGCGACCGCCTGGAGCGCCGCGGCGACGAGATCGTGGTCGCGGGGCAGCTCTTCCACACCGGCGCCCCGGTCGTGCTCTGGACCGACCCCGGTGGTTACGACGCCTATCGCACGGAGCGACGCTTCGCGCCGTGGCCGGAGTCGGATCACGCCGCCACCACCCGCTCCACGGGCGATGACCGGACGCCCAACCGCTACGGCCTGCGCTTCGAGCGATCGCTGTCGCCGGCGGAACTGGCGGAGGTGCGCGGCGGGGGGTGGACGCTGGAGATGCTGCGCGACCGGGTGGATCAGTTCGTCCTGCACTACGACGTCTGCGGCGTGTCGGCGCGCTGCTTCGACGTGCTGCACGACATGCGGAACCTGAGCGTCCACTTCATGCTCGACGTGGACGGCACGATCTACCAGACGCTCGACGTGAAGGAGCGCGCCTGGCACGCCACCAAGGCCAACGACCGCTCCGTCGGCATCGAGATCGCCAACATCGGCGCCTATTCGGCCCGCGAGCGCGACCCCTTCGACCAGTGGTACGCCACCGACGCCGCGGGGGCACACATCACCATTCCCCCATCCATCGAGCGGCGCTACGGCCCACGCGGCGGGGTGCGCGACGCCTCATCCTGGCCGCTTCGCCCGGCGCGCCCGCAGGTGGTCACCGGGGAGATCCACGGCGGAGCGCTGCGGCAGTACGACCTGACCCCGCAGCAATACGACTCGCTGATCAAGCTGACGGCGGCGCTGCATCTGGCGCTGCCGAACATCCGGCTGGACTATCCGCGGGAGCGGGACGGCGCGGTGCTGCGGCGAACGCTGACCGACGGGGAATTTGAGGCGTTCAAGGGCGTGCTGGGGCACTGGCACGTGCAGCGGAACAAGATCGATCCCGGCCCCGCGATGGACTGGGAGAAGGTGATCGGCGGCGCGCGCCGCGCGCTCACAGGCGACCGCACGCATTGACACCGGAATCAGTCGCTGGCGCGGGTGAGCTGATCGAGGTCGTCGTTGTCCAGGTCGATCCGCGTCGCGGCGATCAGGTCGTCCATCTGCTCCACGCTCGTGGCACTGGCGATCGGGGCGGTGACGGCCGGCCGGGCCATCAGCCAGGCGAGCGACACCTGGGCCGGCGCGGCCTTGTGTCGCGCGGCCACCTCGTCGAGCGCCGCGAGGATGCGCAGGCCCCGGTCGTTGAGGTAATCCTTCACGCCCTGGCCGCGCGGGCTCTTCTGGAGGTCCGCCTCCGAGCGGTACTTGCCGGCCAGGAATCCCTTGGCGAGGCCGAAGTAGCAGATGACGCCGACGTTCTCCTTCAGGCAGAGCGGCGCCAGTGCCTCCTCGAAGCCGGCGCGCTCGACGAGGTTGTACTCCGGCTGGAGGCTCTGGTAGCGCGGCAGCCCGCGGGCGTTGCTCGTCTCGAGCGCCTCGGCGAGCCGATCGGCGGAGTAGTTGGAGGCGCCGATCGCCCGCACCTTGCCCTCGCGAATGAGCCGCTCGTAGGCGCCCAGCGTCTCCTCGAGCGGCGTCTCGGCGTCGTCGATGTGCGACTGGTAGAGGTCGATCACGTCCGTCTGCAGGCGCTTCAGCGACCGCTCGGCCGACTGCAGGATGTGGGCCTTACTCAGCCCCTTGCCCGCGTCACCCATGTCGGAGCCCACTTTCGTGGCGATCAGCACCTTGTCGCGCTTGCCCGTGCGGGCCAGCCAGTTGCCGATGATCGTCTCCGACTCCCCGCCGACGTGGCCCGGCACCCAGCGCGAGTAGGAGTCGGCGGTGTCGATCATGTTCAGGCCGGCGTCCACGAACCGGTCGAGCAGGGCGAAAGAAGTCGGTTCATCGGCGGTCCAGCCGAAGACGTTGCCGCCGAGGACGAGGGGGGCGATTTCGAGGCCGGAGTTGCCGAGCTTTCGCATCTTCATGTCTGGGCTCCAGGGTCAGAGGGGGTCATCGCTCCACAACCTGCGTGCCGGAACTGACGCGGTCGCTCGGATAGGCGACAACGCGGTCTCCCGGCTGGAGGCCTTCCAGCACCTCGGCGACCAGGCCGTTGCGATGGCCGATCGTGACGGGGCGCTCCGTCGCGATGCCGTTCTCGATGAGAAAGACGCTCCACTGGTCACCGCGCCGGAAGAGGGCGCCGGTGGGCACCTGGACGACATCGTCCCCCTGCCAGAGCGTGATGTTCGCCTCGACGCGGTAGGCGTCGCCGAGGCTCTGGCGCTGCTCGAAAGGGGTGGCCAGGTCGAGGATCACGTTCACGCGCTGCTCCTCGATCCCCAGCGCGCTGATCTTCGTGAACGCGGCCGGCTCGACGCGGCGGACGACGGCGCGCAGCGGCTCTCCGCCGCCCCAGCGCTCGATGGTGGCCGGCGCTCCGGGGACGATCTGGACCGCGTCGGTGGAGAGGACGTCGATGACGGCCTCGATGTCGCGCGGGTCGCCCACCTCCAGCAGGTCCGCGCCGGCGGCGACGACGGCGCTGCTCTCCTGGAAGAGACGAAGCACGACGCCGCTGACGGGCGCGACGATGCGGAACTGCCCTTCCTGCGGCACGTCGCCGGTGGCGGGGCGAGTGGCTCCCTCCCCCTGCGGCTGCGTGCGCAGCAGGGCGGATTGGGCCTGCTCCAACTCGAAACGCGCCACATCCTGGGCGAACTCGGCGGAGCGCACATCCTGGACGGCCGTCTCCTCGCGGAGGCGGGCGCGGTCGAGCTCCTCCTCGCCGAAGGTGCCGGCCTCGTAGAGGCCGAGCACGCGCGTCATCTCGCGCTGGGAGAACTCGAACTCCGCCTGGGCGGCGCGAAGGCGGGCTTCGGTCTGCGCCAGGGCGGCCTCTGCGGCGCCGACGCGGGCCTGTGCCTGGGCCACGGCCCGCACGTCGAGGAGCGAGGGATCGGTGGGGTCGATGGTGGCCAGGAGCGTCTCGCCGCCCGTCACGGGATCGCCGGGGTCGAGGGTGATGCGGGCAAGGCGCCCGGCTAGGGGCGCGGAGACGACGTAGCGCTCCCGGATGCGCGTCTCACCGTCTTCCTCGACGCCCACCTGCATCGGCCCGCGCACGACCTCGGCCACCTCGACCGGTACGGGCTGGGGTCGGAAGGCGAAGAACAGGAGCGCGATGATCCCGGCGGCGAGAAGACCCAGGATGATCCAGCGAACGGCCCGTTTCATGTTTTTCCTCAGGTTCGCACCCGGTCGGCGCTTCGGTTGGCCTCTCGGGTCAGGACGCGGCGCCCGGTGTCCGCGGAATCATTCCCACGTCTTGAGCACGCCGACAAGGTCGAGCTTGTCCAGCCGTCGCCGCACCGCGAGGCCGGAGATGGTGGCGGCGATGATGGCGACGACCGCCGCGAAACCGTAGGTCGAGGGTTCGATGATAAAAGGCACGCGGAACATCTCCGTCTCGAAGAGGATGGTTGCGAGCCGGGCGAGCCAGTGGCCGATCACGAGCCCCAGTGGGATCGCCAGCATGACGAGGGTGGCCAGTTCGCCGAGCAGGATGAGTGAGATTTCGCCGCGGGTGAATCCGATGACGCGCATTGTCGCAAGCTCCCGGGAGCGTTCGGAGAGGGCGATGCGGGCGCTGTTGTAGATGACGCCGAAGGCGATGATGCAGGCGAAGGTCACGTTGAGCGTCCGCATCACCATGAGGTTCTGGGCGATCGTGTCGCGAAAGCTCTGGAGCGAGGCGGCCTTGATGTTCACGCTGGCCACCTGCGGCACGCGCTTCAGCTCGTCGTACAGCGCCGGAAGGTAGTTCTCGTCGGCGGAGATGAACGCGCCGGAGACGACCCGTCCCCGGTTCATGAGCCGGTTGGCGGCGTCGAGGCGCATGTAGGCGGAGGTGCCGGTGAACTCCCGCACCAGTCCCTGGACGACGACCTGCGCCGTGGGCCGCTCGGCCTCCAGGACTTCGACGGTGATGGTGTCCCCGGGACGGACTTCCAGGAGCTCGGCGAGCATGTCGGAGATGACGATCCCGTCGTCGGGCAGCGCGACGGGCTCGCCGGCGGCGTCGAGCAGGCTGTAGAGGCTCGTGCCGGGATCGACCGCCATGACGCCCAGGCGCCTCGAGACCGGGCCGGAACGGATGCGCACGGGGAGCGAGCGGAACGGCTCGACCCGGGTCACGCCCGGCAGGTGCCGGACGTCGGCCAGCACCTCGCCGTCCGTCGCCTCGGCGAAGCCGATCGTCACGTCCTGCCGCTGCACCGTCTGGAACTGGTGATCCATGATGAAGTTCACCGCGTCCTGCACGAACGCGCCGACGATCATGATCCCGACGGCCAGCGCGATGCCGAGGCACGAGAGCCCCGCGCGCAGCGGCCGGCGTTCGAGCTGGCGCAGGATCATCCGGCCGACCGGCGAGAGCAACCTGCCGAGGCCGATGCGCTCGACGAGGGTCGGCCGGAAATTCGCTGGCGACTGCGGGCGCATCGCCTCGGCGGGGGCCAGGCGCGTGGCGCTCCAGACGGCGCCGGCGGCCCCGGTGAGGCCGGCAGCGGAGCAGATGGTGACGGCCAGGAGCGCGGCGCGGAAGTCGATGATGAAGCTGAAGGCGGGGAAGTGGAAAAAGCGGGCGTACAGCTCCGTCACGAGGCGTCCGAGGAGCGAGCCGAAGAAGAGCCCGACGAGCGAGCCGGCGAGAGCGATGATGAGCACGAGCTTCACGTAGTGGAGGCCGATGCTCCACTGCCCGTACCCGACGGCCTTGAGCGTGGCGATCTGCTCGCGCTGGGTGGCGATGAGGCGGGAGATGACGACGTTGAGCAGAAAGGCGGCGACGCTGAGGAAGATCGTTGGCGCGACCATCGCCTGCACGCGGAGCTGTGCGATCTCGTTGGCGACGAACTCGTGGGAAGGGTGGTCCTCTCGCCCGAAGGCGCCGGCGCTGCCGTACGGCTCGAGCAGGTGGTCCAGCCGGGCGATGACACCCTGCTCGCTGGCGCCGTGCTCGAGGGTGAGGGAGACGTCGTTGAAGGCTCCTTCCATGTTGAAGGCCGACTCGAGCAGCCGCTCTCCCGTCCAGAGCACGCCGTAGCGCCGGTCGTCCGGCACCACGTCGCCCGGGCGGATCGTCCAGACGTACTCGGGGGAAAGGACGGTGCCGACGATGCGGAGGCGCTCGAGCTTGCCGTTGATGACGGCCCGCACGGTGTCGCCGGGCCGAAGGCCGTGGGCATTGGCGAAAGTCTCGCTCACCAGGGCCTCGTCGGGCCGGTCCGGGTCGAGCCAGCGCCCGCCGCGGAGGTAGAGGAGGTTCAGGTCAGTGGGCCGCTCCCCGTCGATGGAGATGAGGCGGCCGACGACTGGCTCGGGGAACCCCTCGACATCGAGCGTGACGGAGCGGGCGATGCGGGTCTGGACCTGGGCAACGCCGGGAATCTCCGCGAGGCGCGGGATCAGGGCGTCAGGGGCTCGCGTGAGCTGCGCGAAGACCTGCGAGAACCGATGGCGCTCGTAGTAGGCGTCCATCGTGGCCTGGAGCGAGCGGAGCGCGCTGAGTGTCGTGACGAGGATGGCAACGCCGCACGCCATCACCATGGCAATGGCGGCCATCTGCGCCTTCATCTGGAGCAGGTCGCGGAGAAGCTTTCGATCCAGCGCGCGGAGCATGAAGGTCTTCCTGCATCCGTCCCGACCGACGCGGCTCAGTCGCGCGTCTTCAGCACGCCGACCAGGTCCAGCCGGTCCAGCCGGCGCCGCACCGCCAGGCCCGACAGCACCGCCGCCACCAGCGTCACGACCGCGGCAAAGCCGTAGGTGCTCGGCTCAATCACCAGCGGGATCCGGAACAGCTCCGTCTCGAAGGCCGCTGTCGACCAGCCGGAGAGGAGCCTGCCGAACACCAGGCCCAGCGGGATGGCGACGGCCACGAGCACCGCCAGCTCGCCGAGCAGGATCTGCGACACCTCCCGGCGCGTGTATCCGATCACCCGCAGCGTCGCCAGGTCGCGCCCGCGCTCGGAGACGGCGATCCGGGCGCTGTTGTAGACCACGCCGAACGTGATGATGCAGGCGAAGAGGATGTTGAACGTCCGCATCATCAGCATGTTCTCCGCCATCGTCTCGCGGAAGCCGCGCACCGTGGCCGACTTCACCGACACGCTCCCCACCTGCGGCGCCTGCTTCAACTCACTGTAGAGGCGCTGGATGTCGCCGGTGTCTGCCGCGACGAACGCCCCGGAGACCCACCCGTCCCGCCGCATCAGGCGATTGGCCGTCTCCAGCCGCATGTAGGCGGTGATCCCGGTGTACTCCCGGATGATGCCGGAGACGACGACATCGGCGACCGGCCGTTCCGCCTCGAGCACCTCCAGCGTCACGAAGTCGCCGGGCGAGACCTCCAGCAGGCTGGCCACCTTGTCTCCGAGCAGGACGCCCTCCGGAGGCAAAGTGACGCGCCGGCCCTGGTCATCGACCAGGCGGTAGAGGTTCGGCTCGGCCGGAAGGGCGGTGATGCCGAGCCGGCGGGACCGGGGGCCCGAGCGCAGGCGCGCCGGGAGCACGCGGAAGGGCTCGACCTGAACGACGCCGGGCAGGTGCCCGATGTCGAGGATGGCGGTAGGATCCGCCGGTTCGAGGAAGGCGACGGTCAGGTCCTGGCGCTGAATGGTCTCGAACTGGTGGGTGATGATGTAGTTGACGGAGTCTTCCATGAACGCGCCGAAGATGGTGATGGAGACGGCCATCGCCATCCCGATCACGCTCATCAGCGCCCGCACGGGCTGCCGCTCCAGCTGCCGCAGGACCATCCGGGCCGAGGGGCTGAGCAGGTTGCTGAGGCCCAGCCGCTCCAGCAGGGAAGGGCGGTAGGCGGACGGCGCCAGGGGACGCATCGCCTCCGCCGGCGGGAGGCGCGTGGCGCGCCAGACGGCCACGCCGGTTCCGGCGACCGCGGCGGCGGCGCTGAGGCCGACGCCCAGCAGCAGCGAGGGGTAGCTGAGGTGGAAGTCGTAGACCGGGAAGTGGAAGAACTGCGTGTAGAGGTTGGTCATCGCCCGGCCGAGGCGGACGCCGGCGGCGACGCCCAGAATCGAGCCGATGGCGACGATGACGCCGATGAGCTTGAGGTAGTGAAGGGCGAGGGAGCGCTTGTGATAGCCGACTGCCTTGAGGGTGGCGATCTGCTCCCGCTGCGTGGCGACGAGCCGGGAGATGACCACGTTCATGAGGAAGCCGGTGACGATCAGGAAGATCATCGGGGCGGTCATGGCCATCGACCGGAGTTGGACGATCTCGTTGGCGACGAACTCGTGCGACGGGTGGTCCTGCCTGCCATAGGCGCCGAGGCTGCCGTAGGGCGCGAGCAGTTCGTCGAGCCTGTCGATTACTGTCTGCTCGCTGGCGCCATGCTCGAGCGTGAGCGACACGTCGTTGAAGGCCCCCTCCATGTCGAAGGCGGCCTCCATGAGCCGGTGACTGGCCCAGAGGACGCCGTAACGCTTCTCGTCGGGCACGAGCTCGCCGGGACGGATGGTGTAGATGAACTCGGGCGAGATGACGAGGCCGACGATGCGCAGGCGCTCGAGCTTGCCGTTAATGATCGCGTGCACCGGGTCTCCCGGCGCCAGGCCGTGCGCCAGGGCGAAGGTCTCGCTGACCAGCGCCTCCTCCGTGCGACCGGGGTCCAGCCAGCGGCCCTGGCGCAGGTGAACGAGGTTCAGATCGGTCGGGCGTTCGCCGGCCACGCTGATCAGGCGGCCCGTGACCGGCTCGTCGAAGTCGGCGATGTCCAGCGTGACGGGGCGGACGATCCGCGTCTGGACCTGCCCCACGCCCGGGATCTCCGCGATGCGCGCCCGCACGGCCGCAGGGGCGCGCTTGAACTGGGCGAAGACCTCGCCGAAGCGATACCCCTCGTAGTACCCCTGCATCGAGCGCTCCAGGGAGATCTGCGCGCTCATCGACATCACGAACATCGCCACGCCGCTGGCCATCACCAGCGCAATGGCGAGCACCTGCTCCTTCATCTTGAGCAGATCCCGGAGGAGCTTGCGATCCAGTGCGCGCACGATGACCTGCGGAGCCCGGCCGTTTGCCTCGCCGGCGGACGGGCGGCGCCTCACCACTCCAGCTCGCTCGCCGTCCGCTTGCTCGCGTTGTGGCGAATGTCCACGATCTGCCCGTCCTTCATCGACAGCACCCTGTCCGCCATGTCGGCGATGACGGCATTGTGGGTGATGACGGCGGTCGCGGTTCCAAGTTCGTGGTTGACGCGCTCGATCGCCTCCAGCACGAGGATTCCCGTATGGACGTCGAGCGCTCCGGTCGGCTCGTCGCAGAGGAGCACGTCCGGCCTTTTCACGATCGCCCGCGCGATGGCGACCCGCTGCTGCTCGCCGCCGGAGAGCTGGGCGGGGAAGTGGTTCATCCGGGGGGTGAGGCCGACCAGCCCGAGCGCCTCCTCCGCCTTCATCGGGTTGGCAGCGATCTCCGCGACGAGTTGGACGTTCTCCCGCGCCGTCAGGCTCGGGATGAGGTTGTAGAACTGGAAGACGAAGCCGACGTGCTCGCGTCGGTACTGGGTCAGCTCCGCATCGCTCGCCGCGGTGAGGTCGCGGTGCCGGAAGCGGACATTGCCTGTCGTGGGGATGTCGAGCCCGCCCAGAATGTTGAGGAGGGTGCTCTTGCCGCTGCCGGAGGGGCCCAGCAGCACGACGAACTCGTGTTCGTAAAGCTCGAGGTCCACGTCGCGAAGGGCGTGCACCTGCACCTCCCCCTCGCCATAGACCTTACAGAGCTTCCGGGCCTCGAAGACCGCCTCGGGCGCTTCGCCCGGAGTGGCCGGCTCGCTTTCGACAGGGGCGGGAAGGGGCATGGGCTCCCGATTCTACGCAGGGGCGTGCTTTGACCGGCGTTTCGCTACCATACATCCGACCATGCAAAGAACCGCGATCCTGCTCGTGCTGCTCGTGCTTCCGCTGTTCGGCTTCGTTCGGGCGCAGGAAGCGCGCCCGGATGCCTGGCCGCCCCAAGCCCCCGCCGAACTTCGGACGGTCGCGGAGGCCAGCGGCTTCAAGGCGACTTCCACGCACGCGCAGGTGATCGAGCTGATGGATCGCCTCGCGGAGCGCTCCCCGCAGGCGCGCCGGCTCAGCATGGGGCAGACGGTGGAAGGCCGCGAGATCCCGCTGGTCGTCTTCGCTGATCCGCCCGTGGAGACGCCCGAGGAGGCGGCGCGGGCGCGCGAGCAGGGGAAGCTGGTGGTGCTGCTGTTCGGCAACATCCACGGCGGCGAGGTGGACGCCAAGGAAGCGCTGCTGATGCTCGCGCGAGAGCTGGCGCGGACGGAGGAAGAAGGGGCCCACCCGCTGCTCGAGGACCTGGTCGTCGTCATCGCGCCGATTTACAACGCGGACGGCAACGAGCAGTTCGGGCCCATCCAGCGCCAGCGCCCGGGCCAGGCCGGCCCTGAGGAGGGCGCGGGGCGGCGACACAACGCGCAGGACCTGGATCTGAATCGAGACTTCGTGAAGCTCGAAGCGCCCGAGACGCGGGCGCTGGTGCGCTTCATGCGCCAGTGGGATCCGGCGATCGTCTTCGACGGGCACACGACCAACGGCTCGCTCCACCGCTTCCTGGTCACCTATGCCGGCCCCAAGGTGCCCGCGGGCGACGCGCAGGTGATCGAGTATGGATACGGCACGTTCCTGCCCGCCCTGCGCGATGGCCTGAAGCAGCGCGCCGGCATCGACAGCTTCCTCTACGGCAACTTCGCCGACGAGCACACGCGCTGGGAGAGCTTCCCCGCGCAGGCCCGCTACGGGACGAACTACGTCGGGCTCCGCAACCGACTCGGCGTGCTCTCGGAGAGCTACTCCTACGCCAGCTACGAGGATCGCGTGCGCGGCTCGCTTGAGTTCGCCCGGCAGGTGCTCCTGGCGGCTGCGGAGCGGAAGGAGGAGATCCGGGAGCTGATCCGCGAGGCCGACGCCCGCGCCGTGCGCGGTGGGAGCGAACAGATCGCCCTGCGCACCGAGGCGGCGCCGCTGGAGGAGAAGGACATCATCCTCGGCTACGAGGAGCAGCGCGTCGAAGGACAGCGCCGCCCGGTGGCCGGGGCGGAGCGCGAGTACGAAGTCGAGGTGATGGATCGCTGGGCGCCGACGGTGTCGGTGGAGCGGCCGTACGCTTACCTGCTGCCCCCCTCGCTTTCGAACGTCGTGGAGAATCTCCAGCACCACGGCGTCGTTGTGGAGGAACTACGGGAAGACATCGAGCTCGACGTCACGGCGTACACGCTCACCGAAGTCACCGGCGACGAGCGCCCGCGCATCGACGCCGTCGCCGCCGAGTCGGCGTCGCGGCGCGTCGAGGCGGGGACGATCGTGGTGCGCACCGCGCAGCCCCTGGGCGCGCTGGCGTCTTACCTGCTCGAGCCGCAGTCGGAGGACGGCTTGGTGGTCTGGGGCTTCTTCGGCGACGCGGTGCGGCAGGGCGAGGCCTTCCCCGTGCTGCGGCTGGACGAGCCGGCGTCGCTCCTGACGGCGGGCGTGCGCCCGCTGGAGGAGGGTCGCACCTTCGGCAAGCGGATCACCTACGACCTGATCTACGGCGGCGGAGGCGGGGGACGCTTCGGTCGCGGCGGGGGCGGGGATCGGCCGAACTTCAACGGCAGCCCCGTCGGCGGGCTCCGGTGGTTCGACGACACCCATTACCTCCAGACGAAGGATCGCCAGTTGCAGGTGGTGGAGGCATCGACGGGCCGCTCGCGTCCCTTCCACGACCCCGCCGTCATGGCCGAGGCGCTGGCGAAGCTCCCGACGATCGACGAGCGGACGGCACGCGACATGGCGGGCAGCAACCGGTTCCGCTTCAGCGACGACTTCACGGCGGCGTTGATCGACCACGAGAACGACCTGTATGTTTATCGCTTCGCGGATGAGACGGCGGTGCGGCTGACGAGCACGCCGGAGCCGGAGGAGCTTGCCGAGTTCAGTCCGGACGCGCGTTTCGTCGCGTTCGTCCGCTCCAATGACCTGTACGTGGTGGACGTTCCGACGCAGACGGAGCGCGCGCTCACCACCGGCGGCACCGACACGCTGCGACACGGCAAGGCGGACTGGATCTACTTCGAGGAGCTGTTCGGCCGAAGCTGGAAGGCCTACTGGTGGAGCCCCGACTCGTCTCGCATCGCCTTCCTGCGCACCGACGCGTCGATGGTGGACACCTTCACGCTCACCGACGAGCTGCGCGAGCCGCTGGAGGTGGAGGTGGCGCGCTACCCGAAGCCGGGCACGCCCAACCCCCACGTCCAGCTCGGGATCGTCACCGTCGCCGGCGGGCCCGTGCGCTGGGCGGATGTCTCCCAGTACACGCCCGACGACTTCCTCATCAGCGGCGTCGGCTGGTGGCCTGACTCCAGCGTCGCGTACTTCTTCGGGCAGAACCGCGAGCAGACGTGGATGGACGTGAACACCGTCGGCCGCAACGGCGGGCCGATCACCCGCCTGCTGCGCGACGAGACGGAGGCCTGGGTGGCGCCTGAGGGCGGCCCATGGGTGCTGGACGACGGCTCGTTCATCCTCTCCAGCGACCGCAGCGGCTGGCGGCACCTCTACCGCTTCGACCGCCGCGGTCAGCTCATGAACGCCGTCACCGAGGGAGAGTGGGACGTCCGGGGCGTGGAGCGCGTCGATCGTAAGAACGGCGTGGTCTACCTCAACGGCACGAAGGACAGCCACATCGCCACCAACCTCTACCGCGCCGCCGTCGACGGCTCGGGCATCGAGCGCCTGACAACCGAGCCGGGCTCGCACTCGGTCACGATGAACGAGGCCGGCACGATGTACATCGACTCCTGGAGCAGCCGCACGCAGCCCACGAAGGTGGCGCTCTTCTCGACCAGCGGGGAGAAGGTGCGCACGCTCGACACGAATCCCGTCTACGTCATCGAGGAGTATGCGTGGGGCAGCGACGAGCAGTTCCAGATCGAGACGGAGGATGGCTTCCTGCTCGAGGCGACGCTCGTGAAGCCGGTCGATTTCGACCCGGCGGGCAAGTACCCGATCTGGATCACCACCTACGCCGGCCCCTACGCCCCCTCGATCCGCGACAACTGGGGCGGAGGCCGGACCTGGGACCAGATGCTCGCCAGCGAGGGAATCGTCGTCATGCGCGTCGACCCGCGCCCGGCCAGCGGCAAGGGTCCCGCCTCGGCCTGGACCGCATTCCGCCAGCTCGGCGTGCAGGAGACCAAGGACCTGGAGGAGGCGGTCGAGTGGCTCGAAGCACAGCCGTGGGCCGATACCTCGCGCGTCGGCCTTTCCGGCCACAGCTACGGCGGGTACATGACCAGCTACGCCATGACCCACAGCGACAAGTTCTCCGCCGGCATCGCGGGCGCGCCCGTCACCGACTGGCGGGACTACGACTCCATCTATACCGAGCGCTACATGGGCACGCCGCAGAACAACCCCGACGGCTATGCCCGCAGCTCCGCCGTCCGCGCCGCGCGCAACCTCCGCGGTGAGCTGCTGCTCATCCACGGGTCGATCGACGACAACGTCCACCCGCAGAACACGATGCGCTTCGCCAGGGCGCTCCAGGACGCGGCGCGGCCGTTCCACATGATGATCTACCCCGGCTCGCGCCACGGCATCTTCGGCCGGCACTACAACCAGATGACCTTCGACTTCATCCGCCGCACCATGGGCGTGGACGGGGCCGAGTCATCCCAGGCGGCTCCGGACACCACTGCCGCCGGCGACGAATCGCCCGCCCGCCGCGGAGCCCGCACCGGCCGTCGCGCCGGCGCCGCCTCGGCGGATTGACGAAACCGCACGCTACAGCCGTCATCGGAGGGCGCTCCTGCGGGCGCGGCGATGCCTGTGCGCCGGCGGTGCTGGCCGGTGGCAGGCTCGCGGCCTGGCAGCGTCGATGGCGTTCGGCGCACCCCATCGCAACATTCCGATCTTTTGCTTGACCTCATGGGCCCAGTGCCTAGGTTGCATCCGGAAGGGTGCTGGGGCGGGGGATTTGTACATGGTTGTGGGACAGGCTTCGGCACGCGTGACGTACGCGAGCTGAGCCATGCAGCAGGTGTCGGCCGCCGGGAAGCGGCCTCCTATGGCGCAGCGTTCCCAACCACGATGTCACAAGGACACCGCGCCCCCGCGACCGGTTTCACCCACGAGCCATCGCCACCGCCCCCGGGCGCCGGCGCATCCCCCGCTTCGCGGCGGGGGAGCGGTTGCCGATGCGCACAGTTCCGCCAAGGAGAATGATCCATGCCACGCCGCCACTCCCGCAAACGCGCCCGCCCGTCCGATCGCCTCCCCCACCGCCCGCGGCCGGTGGAGCCGCTGGAGCGTCGCGTGCTGCTGGCCTCGGACCTGCTCAGCGGCATGGCACAGGAGCTGCTCGATCACGTCCAGCAGTTGCGCGACGACGTGAGGGCGACCTTCGGCGATCCGACCGAGCTCCTGGCGCAGGTTCCTGTCATCGGCCCGCAGGCGGCCGAGGCGGCGGCGTTCCTGGATGACCTGGGGGAGGACCTTCAGTCGCAGATCGACGCGCTGCCGGACGATGCCGGTGCGCAGGACCTCGAGGATCTGCTCAACTCCTTCGACGCAATCAGCAACGCGCAGGTCACGCTCAGCGCCGACACCGTCGGCGTCACCATGGATCTGGGGCGCACGGTTGAGCTTGGGGCGCTGGACCTTTCGTTCGACGTCGGCCTGCGCAGCCTCCCCTTCTATATCCACAGTAGCGGGGGACTCGTCGGCGAGCTCAGCTTCTCCTACAGCGGCCTCGGCTTCACCTACCACGATCCTGGCAACGGCGAGGAGCCCACCTTCACCCCGGACACCGCCGGGGACGACCTGTCGATCTCCGTCTCCGCGGGCCTGAGCGACGACGCCGCAATCGAGGCGACGGTCGGCTTCCTGCACGGTGCGATCACCGACGCGGCGGAGCCCGGACTCGACTCCGGCGTGCTGGGCACGCTCTCGCTCGACGTGCTGCCGGGCGGCGTGGCGCTCACCGGGATCACCGGCTCGGCGACGATCGCGCTGGACCTGGTGGTGGACGTCGGCAACAACTTCCCCGACCTCGGGGCGACGTTCGTGCTGGACTGGGCCGACCTCCAGGAGCAGCCGGAGGCGCGCTTCCAGGATGTGCACATCAGCCTCGACGGCGCCGTCGCGCGGATCCTCGGGCCGCTGGTGAACGCGATGGAGCCTGTGCTGAACGCGATCGAGCCGATCACCGACGTCCTCACAGAACCGCTCCCCGTCCTCGACCAGCTCGGGATTGACGTCAACCTCATCGGGCTCGCCGAAGGCGTCATGAAGCTGGCGGGCGATTCCATCCCGCCCAACTACCAGTCGTACATTGAGGCCATCATCACCGTTGTCGAGGTCATCGACTTCATCGAGATGTTCGAGTCGGACGGGGGCGGGAGCGGCTTCGACATCAACTTCGGGGGCTTCGACATCACAGGCGAGGGGGAGTCGGACCTGCGCTTCGTCGACGCGAAGAACGCGATCACCTCCGACGAACTCTCCTCCCTGGTGCTCGGCGGCGGAGTCACCTTCGACCTCGCCCAGCTCCAGCAGGCCATCACCGACAACCTTCCGGCGCAGATCGCCGGCCCGCTCAACGACGTCATCGACCGCTTCAGCAGCGGCGTGGATTTCAGCGTCCCGCTTATGACCGACCCGACGGCGGCGGTCTTCCCGCTGCTCCTGGGCCGGGAGGCCCAGCTCATGAGCCTGAGCGTCGACTACGAGTCACCGCCGCCGGAGGAGACCGACTTCAGCTTCGACACCATCTTCCCCTTCGGCATCGACGGCGGGTTCGATGTGAGCGTCAACGCCGGGATCCACGTCGAGCTCGGCCTTGACTCCTTCGGCCTGCGCAGCTTCATTGCCTCCGATTTCCAGGAGCCGGCGCGCCTGCTCGACGGCTTCTACATCGCCGACGGCTCCACCATGTTCCTCGGCGGCGTGCTCTCCGCCTACGTCTCCGCCGGCGTGCCTTTCTTCGGGGTGTCGCTCGAAGGGGGCATCGAGGCGGACTTTGCGATCGAGGCGCGTCGTCCGGAGAACCCCGCCGACGAGGTCGACAACAACCCGGACACTGTCCGGCTCTACAGCGAACTCATGGACTGCCTGCTGCACGCCAGCGGCTCGGCGAGGGCCTTCCTTGACCTCGTCGTCAAGATCGGCGTCGACCTGCCCGTGCTCGGCTTCATCGGGTACTCCAAGGAGTTCACGCTCGCCGAGAAGACGCTCTTCGACATCAGCGGCTGCCTCATCGACCCGTTCAATCCGCCGGACGTCTTCCTCGCCGAGTACGACGACCAGAACGGCGTGCTCCTGCTGAACATGGGCTCCCAGGCACGCCGCGACGCCCGCAACTTCGAGGTGGATCACGTCGATGAGATCTTCCAGGTCTTCCCCGACGGCGACGGCGTGGCAGTCAGCGCATTCGGCACGACGCAGCACTACCCCATGCCCGCCCTCATCATCGCCGACGGTGGCTCCGGGAAGGACACCGTGCGCATCGAAGGACTCGACGTCGAGGCGCAGCTTACCGGCGGATCGGGCGACGACCGCCTCGAGTACCTCGGCGCCGGAACCGTCTTCATGAGCGGCGGATCGGGCAACGACACGCTCCTGAGCAACGCCGCGACCTCCCACCTTGCCGGAGACGCCGGGGACGATCACCTGACGAGCACCATGGGGCAGATCCTCAATCTTCTCGAAGGGGGGGCCGGCAACGACCGCCTCGTGGGCGGGGCCGGCCCCGGGCAGCTCTTCGGAGAGGAAGGGGACGACACGCTCATTGCCGGGACCGCTGGCGACGAGCTCCATGGCGGGGACGACGACGACGTGATCGCCCTCGGCGCCGGCGACGACCAGGTCTTCGGCGGAGACGGGAACGACGTGATCGAGTGGGAGGCGGGCGACGGCAGCCCGACCGTGGACGCCGGCTCCGGGGTCGATCGCTTCGCGATGAGCGGCACCGACGGCGACGACACCTTCGCGATGACGACGAACGACGGCTACGCGATCATCGCTGCCTCCGGCCCCACCTTCCCCGCGGCGGTGGCGTCGGTGGCGAACGTGCAGAACTACCTGATCGACGGCGAGCTCGGGTCAGACACGGCG
>JAEZED010000237.1 GCA_023417885.1 Planctomycetota bacterium | reverse complement strand
TGGCGGCCGAGGCGCGGGTGGTGATATCGCTGGATTGCGCCGCGAGCCCGCCGGGTCACTCGGTGGCGCCGGCGCCCATGAAGCCTTCTAGCTTGCGGGCGCGGACGGGGTGCTGGAGCTTGCGGATGGCCTTGGCCTCGACCTGCCGGACGCGCTCGCGGGTGACCTTGAAGATGCGGCCGACCTCTTCGAGCGTGTAGGTGTAGCCGTCGCCGATGCCGTAGCGGAGCTTGATGATCTCGCGCTCGCGGTAGGTGAGGGTCTTGAGGACCTGCTCGATCTTGTCCTTGAGCATTTCCTGCGTCGCCGACTGCACGGGGTTGTCGGCGTGCTCGTCCTCGATGAAGTCGCCGAAGTAGCTGTCCTCGCTCTCGCCGACGGGGCGGTCCAGCGAGATCGGGTGCCGGCTGATCTTCATGACGCGCCGGGCCTCGGTGATGCTCATCTCCGCCTTCTCGGCGATCTCCTCGACGGTCGGCTCGCGCCCGAACTCCTGCATGAGCTGCTTGCTGATGTTGCGCAGCTTGCTCATCGTCTCGATCATGTGCACCGGGATGCGGATGGTGCGGGCATGATCGGCGATGGCGCGGGTGATCGCCTGGCGGATCCACCAGGTGGCGTAGGTGCTGAACTTGAAGCCGCGGCGGTACTCGTACTTGTCCACCGCGCGCATCAGGCCGGTGTTTCCCTCCTGGATGATGTCCAGGAACGAGAGGCCCCGGTTGCGGTACTTCTTGGCGATGGAGACGACCAGCCGCAGGTTTCCACCCGAGAGCTTGCGCTTGGCGTCCTCGTAGCGGTTGAAGATCTTGCGGATCTGCACGACGCGCTTGTGGAGCGTGTCGGCGTCCTCCAGCACGAGATCCTCCAGACCCTCGAGCTCCTGCTGGCAGACCTCCAGGTCCTCCCCGGGCTGGTTCACCTTGCGGAACTGGATCACGCGCTCCTCCAGCTCCAGCATCTTCGAGGAGATGCTCGAGAGCTTCTTCATCAGCGGCGCGATCCGGCTGGTGCGGAGCGACAACTCCTCCAGCAGCTTCACGGCGCGGCGGCGTCGGCGGCGAAGCTGGGTGAGGATCTGCTCGCGCTCCCGGCGGCCGCGCGTCTCGCGCAGCGCACGCCAGTCCACCATGTTCCGCTCGAGCATCCGCCGGACCGTCCCGAGGTTCGCGGGGATGCGCTCGGCGATGGTGTTCTTGTCCGCCATGTCGTCGGCGGTGCTGATCTTCATGGTGCGGTCGAAGGGGAGCGATCCCTCGTGCACCTGCTGGAGAATCTCGACGGCCTGCTGGAGGCAGTAGTCGCTCTCGAGCACCTTGCTGCGGAAGATCTTGCGGGTGATCTCGATCTTCTTGGCGAGGCTGATCTCCTGCTCGCGCGTCAGCAGGGGAATCTCCCCCATCTGCGTCAGGTACATCCGCACCGGGTCGTCGATGCGCTTGCTGGAGACCTCGGCCAGCTCCTTCTCGAGCTCGGCGATGTCGATCTCCTCCTCGCCGCCGACCTCGAGGCCGCGCTCGTGGCCGGAGTCGGCCAGCATGCGGTTGATGAAGTCGTTCTTGCTCTTTTCGGTAAGGGAGACCTGCCCGTCGCTCACGGCGTCGGCGACGTCGGCGGCGAGGCCGACGCGGCTGCTGGGGCGCACGATGATCTGCGCGGGCGCGGCGTGCTTGCGTCCGCGCTTGCGGGCCTGGGTCTTCTCGAAGCTCTCGACGTCCGACTCGTCGATGAGCTGGATGCCCATCTCGTCGATGGTCATCAGGAGACTGTCGAGCTTGTCGGGACTCACCACCTCGTCCGGGAGGCGGGTATTGAGTTCCTCGTAGGTGAGGTACCCGCGATCGCTGCCGAGGTCCAGCAGCGCCTGAATGCGGTTCTGCACTTCCTCGGGGCTGCCGGAGCCGATGAGCGGATCCGTGGGGGGGCGTGGGCCGGAACCCACGGGTCCCGACGACCCGCTTCCCGATCGTCCCGGGGAGCCCGGGGAGGAGGGTTCGGCGGGGGTAATGGCGGCTTCAGCAGACTCGACGGCGTGGCTCATAGGAAAATGCGTGCTCCTGCGGTGACGATCGAGCTCTTGACGCCACTCCGGGCGATCCGACTCCATCCCAACCCCGTGCCGCTGCGGCCGGCCTGTCTTCAAACATGCCCGCTCCCGCAGCCGCGTCAAACATTAGCCTAGGCGGTTTCCATGACTCCGTGCGATCGTGACGCGATGTCGGCGATGGCTGCGCATGATGCGCTATCGCCACCGTCTGTCCGGTTTATGACGCGTCAGGATTGCCTCCAGAAGCCGCCTCCGCGGCGCCTCGGGCCGCCTGGTCCAGTTGAACGCCGTGACCTACCCTGAAGTTCGAAACAGGCACCCCGTTTCAGGTGATTTTCTCGCGCACAACCCCGCTCGGGCGAACCGTGTCAGGCACGGCCGCTGGCGCGCAGCTTCTCCTCCAGGAGACGCAACAGGGCTGATTCATCCTCCGTGTCCGGCTTCGTCGCCGGGCCTTGCGCTTCGAGCGGCACTCCGCCGGACGAAGCGGGAACGATCTCCGGTCCCCGTCGAGCGGCGGCAAGCAACTGTTCCAGTTCCTCTCCGCCGCGACGCCTGATGAAATAGCCAACCGCCTCGGCGGCAACCCGTTTCGGGTCGCCCAGGGCGTCGGCTTGAGCGGCCAATTCTATGCACGCAGTCTTGGCCCGGGCGGCCGCCTCTGCCTTGCCCGCCGCACGGCTTTCCAGCATGTCCAGCCACTCCGGGAAACTGGGCTCTCCCTCGTTCCGGAGCACATCCCAAAACTGCTCCGCCAGCCACCGGCAGCGGCGGTCGGTGAACTCCTCCGGCGATACGTGGGCCTGCACCTCGTGCCACAGGTGCGGCTCGTTCAGCAGGGCACCCAGGAGATATCCCTCGGCCCGCGAGGCGGCCGAATCGACCCGAAACTGCGGCAGGTCGCTCCGCCGGGGCCCGGAGTAGCGCGGCTCCTCCCACCGGCGCCCGCGCCGGGGCCCGCCCCGGCCGGCGAACGGCTCGAAGCGCCGGGGTTTCCACGACTCCGAAGGGGCGGACCGCGCACGCGTGGGGGTAGCGCCAAATCGCTGGTTCAACTCTTCCGGCCGCATCCCCAGGAGCTTCCCGACGCGCGCCAGCACGGCGCCCCAGCGCACGGCATCGACGGGGCCCGCGCCCCGCGCGTCGGCGAGGCTGGCGAGATACGCCTCGACAGCGCGCTGGCGCCCGGTCACCGTCGCGTCGGCACGGAACTGGCGCTGCATCTGCCGCCACTGGAAGGCCAGGGCGTCCGTCGCCTGCGCGATGCGCTCCTCGAACGCCTCGCGCCCGTGCGCCTGGAGAAACTCGTCCGGATCCATCCCCTCGGGCAGTTCCGCAACCGCGATCTCCACCGGCTCGTGCAGGAAGAGCTCCACGCTCCGCTTTGCCGCCATCCCACCGGCGGCGTCGGCGTCGAAGAGCAGAACGATCCGGTCCGCCAGCCGCCGCAGCGTCTGTGCATGATCCGGCGTCAACGACGTGCCGAGCACCGCCACCGCGTTGGTGATGCCGAACTGGTGCGCCATCACCGCGTCGGCGTACCCCTCGAAGACAACGGCCGTGCGCGTCTCCACGATGCGCTTCTTGGCGATGTCGAGCCCGAACAGCACGCGGCCCTTGGCGAAGAGGGGCGTCTCCGGGCTGTTGAGGTATTTCGCGGGGCTTTCGCCGCCGGGGAGGATGCGCCCGCCGAAGGCGATGACACGACCCTGCTCGTCGCGAATGGGGAAGATGACGCGGTCGCGGAAGGTGTCGTAGTAGCCCGAGTCGCGCTCGCGCTTCTTGAGGAGCCCCGCCTCCTCGAGCAGCGGGGCCGGGAACTTCTTGAGAAGGCCGTGGCGGGCGAGCGTGTCCCAGCCCTCTGGCACGACGCCGACGCCGAACCGCGTGAGCGTCTCGTCCTCGAAGCCGCGCCCGTGGAGATAGTCCAGCGCCGCGCCGCCGACCTTCGGATCGCGCAGCAGCCTGCGAAAGAGGTCGGCCGCTGCGCTGTGGGCATCGAGAAGTCGCTTGCGCTTGTCGGCCTGCTCGCCGGAGCGCTCGAACCTGGGCAGCTCGACCCCCGCCCAGTCGGCGAGGGTCTGGAGAGCGTCGCGGAACTCCGAGCGGTCGCGCTCGATGACGAAGTCGATCGCGTTGCCCCCCTTCTTGCAGCCGAAGCAGTAGAAATATTGCCGGGCCGGGTCGACGTTGAAGCTGGGCGTCTTCTCGTTGTGAAACGGGCAGAGGCCGAGGTAACGCCGGCCGGCACGCTTGAGTTGCACCGTCTCGCCGATGAGGCGCACGATGTCGGTGGCCTCGAGCACGAGGCGTTTGCCGTCGAAGTTGGCGTCACGAACCGCTACCAATGGCTTCCCGGCTTGGTCTCAGGCAGTCTCAATCGCGTCCGACCCCTCATCCTAACCGACTCGCGCGACCGAAAAGCGGCCCGCGACCGCCCGCGACATTGCCCCGCCGCGCCCGCGGGGGATAGGCTACTTCATGGCCCGAGGCTCCAATCCGCAGCAGCAGCCCGAACACCCTGACGCCGGCAGTGGGCGGAGCCTTCAGCGATTCACCATCGAAGTCGAGACCCGCGGCAACACCGCCGTCGTCGATCTGACGCGCATGGTGCGCGACCGCCTGGCGTCCCTGCCGGCGGCGGCCGGTGGCGGGGTGGTGCACCTGTTCGTCGTCGGCTCGACCGCGGCCCTCTCCACGATGGAGTTCGAGCCGGGCCTGGTGAACCATGACCTGAAGCGCGTGCTCCAGGAACTCGTGCCGGACGACGCGCGGTACGAGCACGAATCGACCTGGAACGACGACAACGGCCACTCCCACATTCGCGCCACCTTCATCGGGCCCGACCTCTCGATTCCTTTCGCCGCCAAGGGCCAGTTGCTTACGGGCGACTGGCAGCAGATCGTCCTGATCGACTTCGACACGCGCCCGCGCATGCGCACCGTCATCGGCACCGTGCTCTGACTTACATTCGCGGCTCCAGGAAGCGCTCGCGCACGTTGCGCGGCAGCTCCGCGTCCGGCAGGAAGCGAATCTGCTCCCCGACCGCCACCAGCCGGCCGAGGCGGATGTTTTTCAGTTCGTCCCACACCTCCAGCCCAACCGCGCTCGACTCGAAGCGCACGGGGTCTCGGTAGGTGAAGGCGATCGCCCGGTGCCGCAGGTCGGCCGGATCCGCCGGCAGCGGCTCGCCCGGCGCCGGATCCTCGTAGCCGGGACGATCAACGAGGCCGATGCCATATCGCATGATCCCGCTGCGGGAGCCGGCGGCATAGGCAAGGTCCGGCCGGCCATCGAAGTCGGCGTCGCCGAGGTGCATCGCGATCACGCCCGGCCCCTCGTAGGCGGCGCCGAGGCGTACGACGCTGTCGCGGGCGACGGCATAGCTCTCGCCGGCGAAGAGGCCTTCTTCCACCCGGAAGGTCTGTGCGCGCATCGCCTCCCAGAGTCCGCCGGGCGTCGTCTCGGTGACGGGCGGCGCCTCGAGCTGCGCGAGCCCCGGCGAGCGGACACGCTCGAACGTTTGGATCTCCCGCGCTGCCGACGAAGCGTGAACGCGCGACGGCAGGAGCTGTCTCGGCGCCTTCGAGCCGGCGCAGCCGGCCAGCAGCAGCGCCGCCGACAGCAGCAGCATCGATTGCCTTGCCTGTTTCAACACAACCTCATCCTATTCGTCCGACGCGCTCCCCGCCGTCATGGAGGGGGGCGCTTCCGGCAAATCGACGCCGCCGCCGGCGTGGCGCGAACCGGTCGCGGGGGGGGGGGGGGGGGGGGGGGGCCGCGGGGGCCCGCGCCGCC
>JAEZED010000202.1 GCA_023417885.1 Planctomycetota bacterium | reverse complement strand
AGTAGAGCCGGTCCTTCATCGCGTTGCCGTAGACGGCGGAGATCTGCGTGTTGCAGAACTCGTAGAGCAGCCGGAACGCGCGGTGCGTCAGGTAGTTTTCATACTCCGCCGTCACCTGCTCGATCAGCTTGTCCAGCTCGCGCAACATCCAGCCATCGAGCGACTTCGCCGGGACATCCGCGGCTGCCGCCGCGGCATCGGACGGATCGAAGGCCGACAGGTTTCCGAGGAGGAAGCGCAGGGTGTTGCGGATCTTCCGGTAGTCGTCCCCGAACTTTCCGATGATCTCCGGGCTGGTGCGGATGTCGTTCTGGTAGTCGACACTGCACGTCCAGAGGCGCAAGAGGTCGGCGCCATGGCGCTCCACCTCCTGCATGGCGGTGACATACTCCTTGTCGCTCTTGCTCACCTTGGTGCCGTCGGGCTTGACGACGAAGCCGTGCGTCAGGATCTGCCGGAAGGGCGCGGCGCCGGTCGAGCCCAGCGCCGCCAGCAGCGACAGCTGGAACCATCCGCGATGCTGGTCGGAGCCCTCGAGGTACATGTCGGCGGGGGCGGCCGACAGGTCGTCGCGCAGGTCGAGCACGCCGTGCCAGCTCGAGCCGCTCTCGAACCAGACGTCGAAGATGTCGTTCTCCTTGCGGAGCGACGCCCTGGGGAACTGCGGCCCCGGGTCGAAGTCGCCCAGCAGCTGCTCGGGTGTCATGCTGAACCAGGCGTCGCTCCCGTGCTCCGCGAACGCGCGCGCCACCGCCCGCACCGAATCGGGCGTCAGCAGCGCCTCCCCCTGCTGGTTGTAAAAGACGGGGATCGGCAGGCCCCACGCCCGTTGCCGGCTGATGCACCAGTCCGGCCGGTTCTCCAGCATCCCCAGCAGCCGCGCGCGGCCCCAGCCGGGATGGAACGTCGTCGCGTTGGCGGCATCGAGCGCGCGCCGGCGCATTGACTTCGCCTCACCGCCGCCGGCCGTGAAGGGCGTGTCGAGCGAGATGAACCACTGCTCCGTGGCGCGGAAGATCGTCGGCGTCTTGCTGCGCCAGTCGTGCGGGTAGCTGTGCAGCAGCGGGCGCTCGAAGAAGAGAACGCCCAGCTCCTTCAGCTTCTCCACGATGATCGGGTTGGCTTCCCAGACCGTCAGGCCGGTGATCCAGTTGGGCGTCGTCGAGTCGAACCGCCCCGCCGGATCGACCGGGCTGTAGATTTCCATCCCGTGCGCCAGCCCGGTGTTGTAGTCCTCCTCGCCGTGACCCGGCGCGGTGTGCACGAGGCCCGTGCCATCCTCCGTCGTCACGTAGTCGGCGGTGACGACGACCCGCACGCGACCTTCGACGAAGGGATGGACATACCGAAGCCCAGCCAGTTCATGGCCGGGCACGGTCTTCAGCACCGTGTGCTCCAGCTTGCGCAGGCCGAACGTCTGTTCGCGCAGCTTGCTCGCCACGATCGAGAGGCGCCGCCCCGCGTCGCCTTCCCATGCGACGATGTCGTACTCCACCTCCGGGTGCACCGCGATCGCTAGGTTCGCCGGGAGCGTCCATGGCGTCGTCGTCCAGATCAGCAGGGACGGCGTCCCCTCCTCGCGCAGGTCGAACTTCCCCTTGAACTCGCCGGGATTCTGAACAGCGAACTCCACCCAGACGCTCGGATCCTCGCGGTCGCGGTACTCCAGCTCCGCGTCGGCCAGCGCCGTCCGGTTGGCGATGCTCCAGTGCACCGGCTTGAGCTTCTTGTAGACCAGCCCGTGCTCCACGAACCGCGCGAAGACATCGAGCGTCTGCGCTTCGTACTCCGGCGCCATCGTCTTGTACGGGCGTCCCCAGTCTCCCAGGATCCCCAGCCGCTGGAACTGCTCACTCTGGCGCTGGATGTATCGCTCGGCATGATCCCAGCAGAGCCGGCGCACGTCGAGCTTGTCCATCTCGCGCAGCTTCGGCCCGACCTTTTCCTGGATCACGTGCTCGATCGGAAGACCGTGGCAGTCCCAGCCCGGGACGTAAGGTGCAAGATGCCCCTTCATCGTCCGGAACCGCACCACCACGTCCTTCAGCGTCTTGTTGATCAGGTGCCCGAGGTGAATGTCTCCGTTGGCGAAGGGGGGGCCGTCGTGCAGCACGAAAGGCGGATCCGCCTCGTGCGCCTTGAGCACCGCCTCGTACAGGCCGGCCCGCTTCCAGTTCTCCAGTCGCTCCGGCTCCCGGCGAACCAGGTCCGCCTTCATCGGGAAGTCGGTCTTCGGGAGATTGAGCGTCTCCTTGTAGCTCTTCTCGCTCTGTTTCTGCTCGCTGCTCATTGAACGTTTCACCTGCGCGTCTTCTCGAACGCCCCGGCAGCTCCGCCGGGCGAATCACTCAACCCCTCGACTCCCCGACCACTTCCACCCCCGGCCCTTCCCATGCGCCCCCCGAGCGTAGCGAAGGCTTTGATTCGGCCGGCTCCGGCTGCTCCTGATCGACAATCGGCTCGAATGCCCGCGCCGGCGGCTCGTCCCGGTCGATCCGGATGCTGCGCCAGGCGCCGCGCTTGAACCGCACGAGCATGTACACCCCCAGCAGCATCCCGTAAGCCGTCGCCACCGTCCACGGTCCCAGGATCCCCGCCCACGGCATCCACTTCGCCACCGCGTACGCCAGACCCACCACCATCGCCCAGCACGCCGTCGCCGTCACGATCGCGGGCACCAGGGTGTCCCCCGCCCCCCGCAAAGCGCCGCTGTAGACGATGTACATCGCGTCGAACACCTGGAACACCGCCACGAACACCAGGAGCATCGCCCCCCACCGCAAGACCTCCGGATCGTCCGTGAAGATCGACATCAGCTGGTGCCGGAACACGAAGAACATCACCCCGCACGCCAGCATGTACACCGCCGCAACGCGGAAGCCCAGCGCCGTCCTCGCCGCCGCGACGTCAGGCATGCCGCGTCCGATGTACCGCCCGGCCAGCGCCGTCACCGCGGCGCTGATCCCGAACGCAGGCATGAACGACAGGCTCATGAACCGCATCGCGAACGTGTTGGCCGCCATCGCCGTCGTGCCGAAGACCGCCATCACCAGCATCCCGAAAACGGCCCAGGCGAGCACGTCTCCCACGAACTGAAGCCCCGACGGCACGCCGATGCGCACCAGCGTCAGCAGGCGCTCGCTCCGGAGACGCCAGTCCGTCGCGTGGTACATCCGGCGCACCTTCGGTTCGAAGACGAAGCACGCCAGAAGCAACATCTCGACGACGCTGCCGGTATTCGTGCCCCAGGCCGCGCCCGCGAGGCCCCACTCCGGAAAACCCCAGTGCCCCCAGATCAGCAGCCAGTTGGCGAAGATGTTGACCGACGCACCGACCGCCGCCGCGATGAGCACCCGGTTGGGCCGGTCGATCGCCAGGAGGAACTGCCCCATCGCCGCTCCCATCAGGCGGAACGCCGTGAAGGAGAGGGTGATCCAGAGATAGGTCGATTCCAGGTGCGCCAGGCGCGGCTCGTGCCCGAAGCCGGCGAAGAGCGGCTCCGTGAGTGGGAGCAGCGGCAGCATCAGCAGGCCGTAGATCAGGCCAAACCAGATCCCCTGCCACAGGTACTGCCCGCAGCGCCGGCGATCGCCCCGCCCGAACGACTGGCTCACCAGCGTGTTCACCACCCAGAGCGTGCCGAAGCCGATGCTGGTGATCGCGAACCCGAAGAGGCTGGCGTTTGCCGCCGCCGTCGGCTCGACGATGCCGAGCTTGGAGAGCATCCACGTGTCGGTGAACTGCATCACCGTGTAGCTGGCCATCTGCGCCACGGTGGGCAGGGCCAGCACGAGCAGTTCGCCGAGCGGATGCCGGTCGGCGGCGCGGTCGCTGAGGGCGACGCTGGTCGTGTACTCGTCGTTGGGAGATGGGTCGGAGGCGGCCACGGTGCGGAAGTCCCGGGAGATCGGAAAGGGTTTGGCTGTCGCGGGATCCGCACAAACAAAAACCCCGCGGACTCACTTGCCGCGGGGCGTTGATTCGGTCTGCCGGGCGGCCTGCCCGGCCTCACCCAGCGATCAGCGCGCCCCGCCGGCAATGCGGCGAACGATGCCGTGAATAATGGGCTCAACTGGGGGTCGCTCGGGGAACATGGCTATCTCCGGTGTCGGCGAACTTTAGGCGGCGCCTGAGTCGGGTCAATTCACACTCTTCCACTCCAGCCCGATGCCGTTCATGATCAGAAGGGAAATCCGTCTCCTTCTCAGCATTCCCCGGTGACCGGACAGGGCTCAGCACCCACCACCATCCGGCATCAGCAGGCACGCGATCAGGCCAGAGGCTCAGGACCTCGATGTCAGGCATTCGCTCGAACAAACCCATCTCAGCATTCCCCGGTCACCCTTTGGATGTATCGAGCCGGAATCCGGAGGCGAGCCTGCTTCAGCAGGCGGGACAGACGCACGATTGACACCACTCCCCGACTCCGCAACAGTCGCCTCATGCCCAGAGTCGCGATCCATCGCGCGATGCTCAGTCGCCTGTCGATCTTCTCGATCCTCTGCCTCGCGCTGCTCTGCATGTCCGGGTGCGAAAAGCGGATCCGGGAGGCGTCCGCTCCCGCAGGCGAATTCCTTGCGACTCAGGAGACCGCCTGACAAGCGCTAACCGGTCCACCCGCTTCCGCCCGGCGTCTCGATCCGCAGCACATCTCCCTTTCGAAGCATGATGTGCGCCTTGCCGCCCACGTCCTGCCCGTTCACCGTGTTCCTCCCGACCGCACCGTTCCCCGGCGGATGAACGCGCCGGTCGGTCAGCAGCGTTCCTTCGCAGTCTGCCAGAGCCTCGAGCTCGCGCACGATCCCATCCCCGCCGCGATGCACGCCCGGCCCGCCGCTGCCCTGCGGAGGACAGGCGCGGGCCTCGCGCAGCTCGAATCGACGCACGCGCAGCGGGTACTGCATCTCCAGCGCCTCCGCCGGCGTGTTGAGCGTGTTGGTCATGTGGCACTGCACGCCCGACTCGCCGTCCCACGAAGGCCCCGCGCCACTCCCACCGGCGATGGTTTCGTAGTACGTCCACGAGAGCGATGAAGCGACGGAGCGACGAAGCGACGAAGGGCCCGGAGTCGGTGAACGTGCGTCCACATCTGTATCTCCGCCCCCTCCGTGCCTGTGTGTCTCCGTGCCTTCGTGCCTTCCGCCCAACGCCACACTGCTCATCGTCCCGTAGCTCTCCGCCGGGATCAGGTCGGGCAGCGCCCGGCGCAGCGCCGCGAGCACCACGTCCACCACGCGCTGGCTCGTCTCCGTGTTCCCCGCCACCACGGCCGCGGGATGCACGGCGTGGACGACCGTTCCCGGCTTCGTGATCACCTCCACCGGGCCGAAGCACCCGTCATTGAACGGCACCCCTTCGTGCCCGAACGCGCGCAGCAGGCAGCCCACGACGTAGTAGACCGCCGACCGCGTCACCGCCGCGGGGCAGTTGATGCACCCGGCGGCCTGGGGGTCTGATTCCGAGAAGTCGGCAACGAGCCGTTGCTCGCTGCTCGTCAGCTTCAGGCGAATGAAGGTCGGGCCGGCGCCGGGCCGTGCATACGCATCGCCTGGCTCCGCCGCCGTCCCGTCGTCGTCCATGCAGTCTTCTGCGGCGTAGGTTCCGTCGGGGATGCGGCTCAGCACGTCGCTCGTCATGCGCCCGGCATAATCCAGCAGCGCCGCAAAGCCGCGCTCCAGCGACGCCACGCCCTCGGCCTGCGCGATCCGCCGGAGCGCAGCGGCGCCGGCGGCATTGGCCAGTTCCTGCGCCTGCAAGTCCCCCTGCCGCTCCTCGGGCGTGCGGACGGCGGAGAGCAGCCGCTCGAGCGTTGGTACGTCCAGGAGCGACGGCGCGATCCGCACGCCCTCCTCGTCGATGTGGCGTGACAGCGTCATGCTTCCCGGCGTCGATCCGCCGACGTCCGCATGGTGCGCGCGATTCGCCGTATAGCCGATCAGCCGACCCTCGCAATGAACCGGCGAGACGAGCGTAATGTCCGGCAGGTGCGTCCCGCCTGCGTACGGATCGTTCACGATCGCGGTCTGCCCCTCCGCGAGCGTCCCCAGCGCCTCCAGCACCGCCGTCACGCTCTCGGGCATGCTTCCCAGGTGCACCGGGACGTGCGCCGCCTGGGCGATGAGGCGCCCTGACGCATCGAACAGCGCGCAGGAGAAGTCGCGCCGCTCCTTGATGTTGGCCGACAACGCCGTGCGCTGAAGCACGACGCCCATCTCCTCCGCCGCCGCCTCGAGGCGCAGGCGCATCAGTTCCAGCTCGATCGCGTTCATGTCAGTCTCCTACCCCTCCTCCGCGACCCTGTTCCGGGCGGCGTCGAGCGTCGCATGATCCTCGTCGGTCACGTCCTGGGTGTAATCGCTCCCCGGGGGCCGCTTCGTCGCGATCGCGATCCCATCGCCGCGCATGTGAAGGCTCCAGCCGCCGGGGATGAAGGCCGTCGCGTCCGGATCGATCAGCAGGAGCGGGCCGGCGACCGGGCCCTTTCCCGCCAGTTGCGCGCGTCGGCAGCGCCGGGCGCGCCCGGTAGCGCCCGAATCCCCCACCAGCTCGATGCGCTCCTCCCCCATCGGCTCCGGGACGAGCGCCGGGAGCGAGATCTCAGAAGCCTGTCCGACGCGCCGCAGGCGTAGCGTCACGATCTCCACGTCCCGACCCGCAGGGGCTGCCCCGTACGTGCCCGCATACGTCCCGGCGAACTCCTCCGAGATCGCCTCGCGCGACGGCCGCCTCACGGGAATCGTCAGCTCATGGCTCTGCCCCGACCAGCGGCAGTCGGCAAAGCTCTCGACGGCGGTGGTTCGCGCCTGCGGCAGGCGATCCATCGCCATCGCGTTCAGCCGGCCGAACTCCGCGTAGAGCCGGTCATCATCCAGCCGTCCGGAGCGTTCCAGCGCCAGCACCGTCTGCGACACCTCCACCGAGTCGGGCGCGACCACCATCCCCAGCGCCGAGAGCACCCCCGCCATCGGTGGAAGGATGACGGTGCGCATCCCCTGAAGCTCCGCGACGGCGCACGCATGCAGCCCGCCGGCCCCGCCGAAGCTGACCAGCGCGAGCTGGCGCGGATCGCGCCCCCGCTGGGCCGTCACCACCCGCACTGCCCCCGCCATGTTCTGCTCCGCGACCTTCAGCACGCCCAGGGCGGCCTCTTCGATCGTCATCCCCAGTTGTGCCGCGAGCGCGGCGAGCGCCTCCCGCGCCAGCACCGGCTGCAGCTCCAACTCGCCGAACCGGGCGCCCGTCGGGATGCGCCCCAGCACCACGTTGGCGTCCGTCACCGTCGGCTCGACGCCGCCGCGCCCGTAGCACGCCGGCCCCGGCTGTGCCCCCGCCGAGCGCGGGCCGACGCGCAGGCTCCCCCCGGGGTCGACGTAGGCAATGCTTCCCCCGCCGGCGCCGACCGTGTGGATATCGAGCATCGGCAGGTGAACGGGCAGGCCGTCGAAGACGTGCTGCTGCGCGACCTGCGGCCGGCCGCTGCGGATGAGGGCGACATCCGTGCTCGTCCCGCCCATGTCGAAGCCGACGGCATCGGGGAGGTTCGCCAGGCGCGCCATCATCGCCGCACCCGCGGCGCCGCCTGCCGGGCCCGAGAGCACCAGGCGACCCGCCTGGGCGGCCGCCTCCTCCAGCGGATACGTCCCACCGCTGCCGTGGAGGATGCGGATCTCCCCCACCGCCGGGGGCAGGGACTCGCGAAGCCGGGAAAGGTATCGCCCCACGACAGGGCGCAGGCTCGCGGTGACGGCGGTCGTGCTGGCGCGCTCGTACTCGCGGAACTCCGGGGCCACTTCGCAGCTGAGCGTCGCGGTCAGGCCCGCGGCGCGGCACATCTCCCCGATGCGCCGCTCGTGCTCCGGGTTCGCGAAGCCAAAGAGCAGGCAGACCGCCACGTGCCGCAGGCCCATCGCGCCGATCGCCTCGATCGCCTCCCGGACGGCGGCCTCGTCCAGCGGGCGGATCACCTCGCCATCCGGCCCCACGCGCTCCGGCACCGCGAAGCAATGCTCGCGCGGGACGATCGCGGGGGGGCGGCGGACGTGGAGGTTGTACAACTCGGGCCGGTTCTGCCGGCCGATGTGGAGCAGGTCTCGGAAGCCGCCGGTCGTGACGAAGGCGATCGGCTCCCCCTTCCGCTCCAGGAGGGCGTTGGTGGCGACGGTGGAGCCGTGGATCAGCTCGATGGGCGCCGGCCCTGCCATCTTCGCCAGGGCAGCCAGGGCATGGGCCACGCCGCGCTCGAAGTCCGGCGGGGTGCTAGGAACCTTGACGACGGTGACGCTTCTGCCGTCGAAGCAGGCCAGGTCGGTGAACGTCCCCCCCACGTCCACGCCGACGCGGAGGCCGCCCGCCTCCGGCCTCCGCAACCCGGCGGATTCCGGTGGATGCTCTAGGTTGGAATCAACACCGCTCATATGATCCGCATCATGACCAACCCCTCTATTGCCCCCTCCACCCGCCGGCGACTCTCCGCGGGCGCGCTGACCCTAGCCGCGGCCGTTATGGCCTGCAACATCGCGTTTGCCTCCGACGAGGCGTGGGACGCCCGCGAGGAGATCACCAAGGAAGAGATCCAGCGTGATCTGACCTGGCTCGCCCACGACGAACGCGAGGGACGCAGCATCACCTCCGAGGGAATCAACGAGGCCGCCGACTACATCGCCGAGCGATTCGAGTCGCTGGGCCTGGCCAAGCTCGACGGGCTCGACGGCTACTTCCAACCCTTCGACTTCCCCTTCGGCCGCGAGCTGAAGGAGGATGCCACCTCCCTCAAGGTCGGCGATGACGAGGGGCTGGCGGTGGGCAAGGACTTCATGCCCATGGCCTGGAGCGCGGCCAGGGAGTTCGAGGGGGAGCTGGTCTTCGCCGGCTACGGCATCAACAGCGAACAGCACAACTACAACGACTACGCCGACCTCGACGTCCAGGGGAAGGTCGTGCTCGTGCTCAACTACGAGCCGTACAACGCCGACGGGAAGAGCCGCTTCACCAACACCGAGCGGCCGAGCCGTGAGGGTCGGCTTTTCAGCAAGGCCAACGCCGCTCAGGAGGCCGGCGCCGTCGCGCTGCTCGTCGTCACTCCGTTGATGCACCAGCGGGGCGCCGACGAGCTCATGGAGTTCGGCCGCGGCTCTTCGCGAACGGAGATCCCGGTCATCCACGTCACCCAGTCGGCCGCCGCTGCGATGCTGCGGAAGGCGGGCCTCCCCCCGCTGCGCCGGCTCCAGCAGGAGATCGACGAGGGCGGGGCCCCGGTGGCGCATGAGCCGAAGGAGGCGGTGACCGTCTCCGGCGGGTTCACGGCCGATGATCGCACCATCCCGATCAAGAACGTCGTCGGCGTCGTCGAGGGGAAAAAGGCCGACGAGTTCATCGTCGTCGGCGCCCACTACGACCACGTCGGCAACGGGGAATACGGCAGCAGCTACGGCCGCGCGATTCACAACGGCGCCGACGACAACGGCAGCGGCACGACGACCGTGCTCGCGCTGGCCGAGGCGTTTGCCAGGAGCCCGGAGAAGCCGGAGCGGTCGATCATCTTCATGGCGTTCACGGCCGAGGAGCTGGGCCTGGTCGGCAGCCGCCACTTCTCCGACAACCCGCCGATCCCGCTCGCGCAGATCGTGGCGATGGTCAACCTCGATATGGTCGGGCGCGTCCGCGAGGACAAGCTCTTCGTGGGCGGCTGGAACTCCGCGGCCGTCTTCGACGGCATCCTCAAGAGCACCGACGAAAACTCCCCGCTGGTGCTGGAGGACATGGGCGACGCCTTCAGCAACCGCAGCGACCATTACAGCTTCATGCGCCACAAGATCCCGGCGGTCTTCTTCTTCAGCGGGCTCCACGAGGAGTACCACTCCCCGGACGACGACGCGCATCGCATCAACTTCGACGGCATGGAGCTGACGGCGGAGCTCGTGTTCGATGTCATCCGCAAGATCGACGCGACCCCGCGGGAAGAACTCGCCTTCCAGGAGGCCCAGCCGCGTGAGATGATGAACAACCCCACCACGCGCCAAGGTCGTCGCGCCGAGGACACCAACTGAGCCGGCCGGGAACACGGCCTGCACGACGATGAGCAGAAGGTGGAGCCCCCGAGCGGCTCCACCTTTCTCGTTTGGCCCGGGAGCCCTGGCCTGGCGCCCGACCTTCGTCCGTTGCCTTCCTACGATCCCCCCGACATGGATCAGCCAGCCACCGGGATCATCGTCGTGGATCACGGCTCCCGCCGCGCCGAGAGCAACGAGCTGCTCGAGCGCGTCGCGGTCGCGTTCGCCACTCGCTACGCGTCGGAGTTCGCCATTGTCGAGCCGGCGCACATGGAGCTGGCCATGCCGGACATCGCCGCCGCCTACGCGGCCTGCGTGCGGCGCGGGGCGCGCCGGGTTGTCGTCCTCCCCTTCTTCCTCGGAGAGGGAAAGCACTGGACGCGCGACATCCCCTCCCTGACCAGCCAGGCGGCGGAGCGGTTCCCGGGGACGGAATACCAGGTTGCCCGCCCGCTCGGGCTCGACGACCTGATGCTCGAGCTGCTCCGCAAGCGCGCCCTGGAGAACGACCAGCCGGTCATCGCCGCCGGCGAGGCCGACGCGCGCCTGGGAGACACTTCCCCGGCCCGCCGGCGCGTGCAGTGCAACACCTGCCCTTTCGCGGTGCGGGCCGACGGTACAATCATCGTGCGCCCGGAATCGGGCGTGGACGTGATGGAGCTCGCCTCCCGCCCCGGCGCCGTGGCGTGAGGCGGCTGCGTTGCAGCCGTAGCTCAATTGGATAGAGCAGCGGCCTTCTAAGCCGCAGGTTGTGGGTTCGATCCCCACCGGCTGTACTGACACCGAGGCCCGCCCGCGTGCCTGGCCTTGGACCGGCTCCCGGCATCGGTAACATGTCTCGCCATGGCAAAGGCGACCCGGAAGACCACGAAGACCACGACGAAGAAGTCCGCCGCGAGGAAGACCGGTCCGAAAGCGAAGGCGGCCTCGCCCAAGCTCCTGTCCGGGGGCAATCCGCAGATCGCCAAGGGCTATGGCGAGGCGCCGGTGAAGGCGTACATCGACGCCATGCCCGGGTGGAAGCGCGACGTCGGCCGACGGCTCGACGACATCATCACGCGCGCCGTCGGCGCGAAGCCCGGCGTGCGCAAGGGCGTGAAGTGGAACTCACCCATGTACGGCGTCGCGGGGGAGGATGCGGGCTGGTTCCTCAGCTATCACTGCTTCACGAAGTACATCAAGCTCGCCTTCTTCCGCGGCACCTCGCTTCGCCCCCCGCCGCCGGAGGCGTCGTCGCACAAGGAAGTCCGTTACTTCCACATTCACGAGAACGACACGCTCGACGAGGCGCAACTCACCGACTGGATCAAGCAGGCCGCGAAGCTGCCGGGCGAGAAGATGTGATCTCGAGAAGCGACGAAGCGACAGAGCGACGGAGCGACGAAGGGTTATCACATGAAGCGGCAGGACGACAAGGCGGCGAAGCAGAAGCGAGCCGCGGCGCCGCGTGCCGCGGGAGCGCGTGGCGGCCGGTCGCCGTCGAAGGACGACTGGCGCTTCGCGATGCTCGAGCGCATGCGCAAGGTGATCCGGCAGGCGGATCCGGATGTCGTCGAGGAGGTGAAGTGGCGCAAGCCGACGAACCCCGACGGCGTGGCGGTCTGGTCGCACGCCGGCATCCTCTGCACCGGCGAGATCTACAAGGACAAGGTCAAGCTCACCTTCTTCCGCGGCGCCGCCCTGCCGGATCCCTCGGGCCTCTTCAACGCCAGCCTAACCGCCGGCACGCGGCGTGCGATCGACGTTTACGAGGGCGCCCGCCTCGATGAGAAGGCGCTCAAATCCCTCATCCGCGCCGCCGTCGCCTTGAACACCGGCGCCTGACGGCAGGCTCCTCACTGCAGGATCAGGCCCGTAGCAGAGGCGATGGG
>JAEZED010000124.1 GCA_023417885.1 Planctomycetota bacterium | reverse complement strand
GCCCCGGCTTGTTCCACGTACACGCGTCTGGACGCGAGAGAGCTGGAGCGACGCCTGGACGGAGCGGCCCCACCTCGAGCCGATCCTGTGCGTGAACGAGGCGGCGCCGGGTCGGCACCAGGCGCTGTTCCTGTGGCGGGCCGGCAGCATGCGCCGGCCGGGGGATCTCGATTTCACCGAGGTGGATCCACTCAGCATCCGCGGCCACTGGGTGTGGGTCGAGCACGTCGTGCCGGACGAGGAGGCCGACGTAGACGAGGGCGAGGAGCCGCCGCTCGTGCACGCGCGGACGCTCTTCGTGGGCCGCTTCGCCGCCGACGACGCCGACGAGGGCGGGCTCCTGCCTTACCCGGCGATCACGCAGCGCCTGACGGCGTACGGCGTCGACCAGGAGCTGGATCTCACGCCGGTGGCCGGCAGCCTGGTCACGAACCCGGACTATCCCGACCCCGAACCGGACAAGCCGCTGTGGATGATCGACACGGGGCTTGTGTTCAACGAACCGCTCTCCGAACCCGCCGGCGAGGACCGTACGGCGGACGAGGACGACGCGGATCCGGCGCCGGCCTTGCGCGGCAACCGCAGCGCCAATCCGCTGACGATCGCCGGGCAGGAGCTGTACCACTTCTCCGCGGACAACGGGCGGTGGACGGCGCTCGAGGCGATCGAGCACCTCCTGCGCCTCCACTACCAGCAGCTGCATCTGCCCGAGGGGGATCGGCCGGACGTGCCGGCGCTGCCGATTTCGGGCCAGCTCGACGCCCTGGCAGTCCTGCCCGCCGAGGAGTTCGACCCGACGACCGGCAGCGTCCTGCAGGCGCTCTACCGGCTGATCGACCGCCGGCAGGGGCTGGGATTCACGATCAGGTATGGGCCGCAGCCGGTCTGGCGAGAGGGCGGCACGCCGATCGAGCAGGGGGATCCGCCGCGCTACGCCACCGCGCCCACGGAGATCCTCGGCCTGGAGGCGGACCAGCCGTCGCTCTACGTCTACTCGATCGCCGAGGTGGACCTGCCGCTCGAGGACGACGAGATCATCCCGAAGAACCCGGATCAGATCTCGGTGGCGCCCGACGTCGGCGATGGGATCGTCAGCGACTTCCTGTTCGGCAAGTCCGCAGCGCGGCGCTATGGGCGCATCGTGGTGCAGGGGGAGCGGATCGTCACGACGTTCACGCTCTCCTTCGCCGACGGCACCCTGCAGCCCGGCTGGACGCCCGAGGAGGAGTCGGACTACAAGACGGCCGCCGGCGGGGACGACGACGCTCTGAACGACGACATCCGCCGCTCGGAGCATTTCGCGCACGTGTATTCCCGGTTCATCGTCGGAAGCCTCAGCGAGCCCGGGGGCGGCGCCTGGCGCTTCATGGTGGGTGACGGCGCGGGCGGGGATCTCCACTTCGTCGTGCCGATAATCGACGCCGACGGCGAGTTCGTCTCCGCCTCCGAAGACATCCCCACCTACCGCGCCTGGGCGGACGCGTACCGGATCCTGCCGCGGCTGCCGATGCGCGGGCCGCAGGGGCTTTTCGACGGCGGGGCGGACGCCAACCGCCCGGCCCGCGACGACGACTACCGCCCGCCGGTGATCTTCGCCAAGGACGGCAACGACCGCTGGTTCCCGCTCCACCTGGGGAACGAGGAGATCCCCGGCGCGCACATCCGGCCGCTGACCAACCGCTTTGGCCTGGAGATCATCCTCCCGGTGCCTCACCTGGCTGCGCTGAACCACTTCGACGGCGCGGCCGCCACGAAGAAGGAGCCGGCGTTCGACTACGAGACGATCGTCGCGACCGTCGCCGTCGAGGCCGACCAGCGGCTGCGCGTCCAGCACGACATCGCCGGCGGCGACCCGAACCACGTGCTGTACATCGACGTGCCGGGGGCGGCCTTCCACTTCGTGAACTACGAGACGGTGGTGGATCTCGAGGTCGTTGCGGGCGCCGTGGCCCTCCGGCGGTACGAGCAGAGCGAGCTGGAGGTCGTGATCCGGAACGACGCCCCGCGGCTGCGGCGCATCGCCGCGCGGGCGGCGGCGTGGTACGGCGTCGATCGACAGACGGTGCGCTACACCAGGACGAAGTTCGACGAGGACACCGACGTCGGCGCGCTCATCACGACGACGATCGAGGGGTACGAGCCGCAGCCAGTGAACACGCCCGTGACGCAAGTGGTCTTCGACTGCCGCGACGGCGTGATGAGCGTCCGCACGAGCTACCAGGAGCTGGCATGAGCCCCACCGACCCGATCAACACGCGTCTCGGCCGGCTCGAGACGGAGATCCGCGAGCTGCGGGCCCGTGCCGACCGAGCGCCCGTGCGCCACGCCGCCGGCGGTTCGGGCGGATCGGGCGACGGCCTGCCGCCTGGCGGACTGCCGTACCAGGTGCTGATGGTGGCGAACGATGGCCGGCAGAACGGCCTCAACTGGGACTGGCCCCGGGCCGTGACACCGCCCATTGCGGGCTGAATCTACCTTGCATGGGCGCGGCGTCTCAATCTGCGGGCCCAGCAGATGAACCGTTGCCATTCGCTGCGGCTAGCGCGCGCGTTCGACTGCCGCACTTTCGCCATCGCACGCACCTGATCGTCAGCGAGATCGGCCAGCACCTCCTGCCGATCCAGGGTCAGTGGCTTTCTCGGGCGTGTCTGCGGCTGTGTCGTCGGCTCTGCGAGGGTCTGATTCATTGGTTACCCCGACGAAAGGTACAACATCTTTGGTAACAGGGGGAACGCTGAAGACGGCAAAGAGGATGATAGCGGCAAAAGCGCAGAATGCCCCACGGCGAAGCCACCGACTTGCCTTATCGATCTGCTCCGACAAAGTGGCGTTCCTCTTGAGGAGCGCGTACGCGGCTTTGTGCACCCGTTTCAGGACAATCAGGCATGCATCCCGCTCCGTCGTAGGCAGTGACCTTAGCTGCGTCGAAGGGATAAACAGGGAAACGCTGGCGGTTACACTCCGCGGCTGCTTCCGGTACAGAGCCACCCAGAACGCCCGCGCGAACGCCGCCAGCGACAGGACCAGCATCCCCCGGATAATCCATTCACACACGGCGAATCGAACCCGGCTGATGTGACGCGGATCGTAAAACCAGTCGAACTGGAAGAGCCCTACGCCCAGTACCAGGGCGGAGACAGTCCCGAGCACCCGAAGCCGCGTCACGAGTCGTTCCGCGTTCTCCCGCTCCGCGTCCCAGCACGTATGGGCGTGGGCGATGTACGTCTTGTGTGCCCGAATGACGTCTGTAGCTTTCTGATCCTGTTCCCCCAATTCGGCCACGTGTCCGAGATCGGACAGTGTCCGCCGTTTGCTTGAGCGTTTGTCACCTGGCGACGCCGCCTGCTCAAAATGCGACATGCGTCCCACGACCAGGCCCGCGTCGCGGCGGAACTGCAGCGCGCCGAGCGTGCGATGGCGGACCTGCGCGCCCGCGTGGGCGGGCTGCCGGTGCGCTACGCGGTGGGCTCCCCCTCGAGGGTCGTCGATCTCCCGCCGGGCGGCGCGGAGTACGAGGCGCTGACGATCCCCGCCGGCGGCCGAAACCCGGCGCTGCCGTTCGACGGCATCGACTGGGACGTCCACCGCGCCCACCACTCCGACGAGGAGTACGCCTGGGACATGGAGATCGATGAGACGACGGACTGGACCGCTGTCGAGTTCCTCCGCATGTTCCAGGAGGCGATCCAGGAGCGCTGGCTCCCCCACGGGCCAGTGACGAACGCGCCGTACCCGGACGAGGAGGATTTCGTGCAGGAGGGGGACGCCGTCGCCCCGGTCATCCGCTCGATCCAGCTGAACGCAATGAACCTCTACCTGGCGGCGCTGGATCCGGCGTTCGCCTTCCACGACCTGGCGATGCCGGGGGGCATCATCCCAGACGACAGCCCCGCCTGGATCCGCAACAGCCAGCCGGTTCTCTCGGTCGTCGCCGGCGGGCCGCAGTTCGAGAGGCGGCGCCCGCGGGAGATCACCCGGCAAAGCGCCGCGTTCGACTCGCAGTCGAACCCCGCCGCCGACGGTCAGCGCGCGTACGTGTACCGCGTCCCGGGTGTCTTCGGCACCGGCACGGGGCCGTGGTGGACCAAGGCGCATCCCGACGACACGCAGATCGCCGAGCGCATCGACGGCGTCTGGACCCACGATCCGCTTCCCCAGGGGGTGCGGGCGATCGAGGACATGCCGGACATGCTCAGCAGCTACGCGGCCTCGCCGAACACCGTGTCGGCGAACGCACGCGGCGAGCTCGCGACCGGTGACTACGTCGGGCCCTGGATCTTTCGGCAGACACGGGACGTGCTGAACGCCAGCCGGCGGTTCCGGCTCTCCACGTCGCTCTGGACGTGGCAGGCGGAGCGCCGGCGGGGGTTCTCGCCGACGCTGCCGTCGCTCTCGCTCGCGGACGCCAAGGCGATGGCTGAGGCGTCATACGCCGACGCGTCGTTCGAGGTGCGGGACAAGTCGGAGGAGCGCCGGACGTTCGCGCAGCTGCGGCGGGAGATCGTCGGCGACACCCGCTACATCGCCTCCGTGCAGCGGTGGCGGGCCCGCGTGGCGCCGGTGGCACTGGGCCGCAGCGCAGGGCTGAGGGCCTTTACCCTCGAGGCGTCGGCCGACGGCGACTTCGCCAACTTCGGAGATCCGGTCATCGCGGGGCGCCTCTCCCAGGCCTGGAGCGGCACGGCCTCGACGGTGCCCGAGTTGCTGATCGCGACGGGCTCCGAGGTGATCCCCGCCTGGCCCGCCGACCCGCCGCCGCCGGCCAGCCCCTGGCCCTTCCCCGGCAGTCCCTTCTCGGTGACGCGCCACGGCTACCAGTTCTCGACGCTCGCCAACGGCGGGGGGCCACCGCTGTTCGTAACGGCCGACCTGACCGGCCTGCTTCAGTACGAGTGATCGAGCTCGACGCGTCGGGCGCGGGAGTGGCGTCCGTGCGTCCACCACCCGGGCACCGCGTGCACGGCCCGCGCCAGGCGCGCGACGTGCTCCCGCAGCGGGGTCATTTCCCGGCCGGCGGAATGGTTCACCGGCACGAGGCGCATGCGCGCGGGCTCGGGGTGGCGGCGATAGCTCTTGAACGTGCAGCGGTCGCCGAACGCCGGCTCCTCCGGCGCGAAGCGCACGAAGACCGCCGTCCCGTCCGCCAGGCCCGCGCGCGACTCCGGATCCGCACCAGCGTTGATCGGCGTTACGAAGACGAGGTCGCCCGGCTCGTAATCGGGCGACATACTCTCGCCGATGACGACGAAGGCGAAGAGATCCGGCAGCCGGGCCAGGTGCTGGAGCTCGGCCGGCAGCTCCACGTAGTCGAACCCGACGCCGGAATCCCCCTCGCTCTCCTCGTAGTTCCAGGGCGAACCCGCCGGCGTTTTGTTCACGACCTTGATCAGTCGCCGGCCATCGGCGGTCGACGCCCCCACCTGGAGGTGCACGCGGCCGGCATCGCCCCAGCGGCGCCAGGCCTCCTCGAAGCTCACCGTCTCGGCGTACCCCAGCGCTCGAGCCCAGTCCCGCCGCCGCGCCAGCGGCGGCAGTTTGCTTGCGCGGATCATCGCCGCCAGCTCCGGCTCCTGCTCGCGCAGCGCCAGCGCCGCCTCGCGCAGCGTCCAGCCC
>JAEZED010000076.1 GCA_023417885.1 Planctomycetota bacterium | reverse complement strand
GGATTGGGCAGCGGCGGGTCGCCGCTGCTACAAGCGCACGCCGTGTCGCAGCGCGCGCGACTCAGGCATGATCCGCGAGGATGTTGCAGCGCTACACCAAAGGCTTGCAGGCCTGCAACCGGGACGTGAAGGCCCGCCGACGACGGGCGCGAGGGGTGACGGACGAGGGGGACGCCCGCGCGCCGCCGCCGTTCGGACGCGAGGGCGTTGGGTCCGGCCCCGCCGCACGATAAGCTCGCCCGGAGCGGCCGGCGGGCTTACCTGTGCCGGCGGTCAGGGTGATTACCGGTTATCCCGCACCGGGGCGCACTCATGGACTGGTACGACGTCACCGTTCGGCCGCACGAGAGAACATTGGCGCATCACGCGCGCCTTTCAGCGCTGCCAACGGAATGGGAACGCGAAGTCGCTGCGCTCTGGCGGCTTGAAGCGGACGTCAACAACGGCGCCTACCTGCAGTTTCTCAGCAACTGGGGTCGCGAGAGCTACGTTTACGCGAGCCAAGCACTGAAGAAGATCGGCGCACAGAAGATGGCCGAGATCATCGACCGTTGCCAATCGCTGGTGGACGAGCACTTCAATTCCGAAGGGGCGTCTCCCGAGCAAATGCAGAAGCTGATGCCCAATAAGGTCATTGGTCGCGATGGCAAGGTGGTCAAGGAGGCTGGGTCCATTCTGCCCGAATCGGTGATCGCGCGGATTTACGACCTGTCCTACCAGTTCATGGACTATCCGGAAGATATCGCACAACTCGGATTGAGCTACTACGGGCCGTTTATCGCGGCTTCGGACGGCGAGGGTGCGGGATGACGGCCTCACGTTATCCGGCGCGTCGGCTACCGCTTCTCCCGCCCGCGTTGGTGTTTGCGCTTGTCGCGGGACTTGCTGCGCGAGGAGCGTTTCTGCGCGCCGGCGGTGATCTTGCCGGGGGTGAACGGCTTGGGCTTCTTCTGCCCCTCGTGCTTGCCCTTGCCGGTGCCGCCCGTGCCGCGGGAGAGGACTTCCATCACCTGCAGGTCCAGTTCCCGTCGCGGCAGGTCGACGCGCGCCACGCGCACGCGCACCACGTCGCCGATGCGGATGACGATCCCCGTGCGCTCCCCGCGGATCACGCCCGCCTTCGGGTCCGCCGCCCACCAGTCGTCCATCAGGTCCTCGAAGCGCGTCAGGCCGTCGATCAGGTAGGTCTGGAGCTGGATGAACAGGCCGAAGTTGGTGATCCCCGTCACCACGCCGCGGAACTCCTCGCCCACCTGCTTCTCCAGCAGCTCCAGCACCTTCACCTGGCGCAGCTCGCGCTCGGCATCCTCGCTGCGCCGCTCGGTGTAGCTGATGTACTTGCCGATCTCCTCGAGCGCCTCGGCAGAGGGCACGTCCCCCATCTGCACCTTCTGCCCCCTTTTCGGCATCGCGATCGGCCCGCGGGCAAAGCCTGCGCGCGTCGCCTCGAAGTAGCGGTCGAGCAGGCGGTGAATCGTCAGGTCGGCATAGCGCCGGATCGGGCTGGTGAAGTGGCTGTAGTCCTCGCTCGCCAGTGCGAAGTGCCCGATGAGCTTGGGAGAATACTCGGCGCGGCTGATGCTCTTGAGGATGGCGAGGTTGATCGCGAACTCCTCGGGCTTGCCCTTCACCTTGGCCAGCAGCGCCTGGATCGCCTTGCGATCGAGGTTGTCCGGCACCTTGTAGCCGGCGGTCATCGAGAAGTGGCGCAGGCGCTCGCCCCCCTCGGCGTCCGGGCCGGGGTGGATGCGCCGCATGTGCGGCACGTCCATCGCCGTGAAGAGCCGCGCGACCGCCTCGTTGGCCTCGACCATGAACATCTCGATGATGGTGTGCGTGAAGCTGTGATCCTCCTCGGTGGCGCCGACCACCTTGCCGTTCTCGTCCAGCACCAGCTCCACCTGGGGCAAATCCAGCACGATCTGCCCCGCCTCGTGGCGGCGCTTCTGGATGAGCTTCGCCAGCGTGTTCATGTCGCGCAGCAGGCGCACCAGCTCCGGCTCATACTCCGCTGGTGGGCGCTCGTCCGTTCCCACGCGCACCACGTCCCGCCCGTCGATCAGGTCCTGGGCCTCCACGTAGCGCAAGCGCCGGAACGACTTGATCACGCTGTTGGAAAAGGCGGTGCGCACCGGGCGCCCCTTCTCGTCCAGCCAGATGAAGGCGCTCTTCACCAGCCGCGGCGACCCCTCCACCAGCGAACACACGCCGTTCGACAGCACCTCCGGCAGCATCGGGATGACGAAGCCGGGGAAGTAGGTGCTGTTGCCCCGCTTGTAGGCCTCCTCGTCCAGCGGCGTGCCCTTCTGCACGAAGTAGCTCACGTCGGCGATGTGCACGCCCAGCTTCCAGAGCACGCGGCCGCGCTCGTCCTGCTCCTTGGTCAGGCTGATCGCGTCGTCATAGTCCTTGGCGTCGTCCGGGTCGATCGTGCAGATCAGCTCGTTGGTCAGGTCCAGCCGGTGGGCGAGCTCCGCCTCCGGCTCGAACCGCTGCACCGCCTGGCTGGCGGCGTCCTTCACCGCGTCCGGAAACTCCTCCGGCAGCCCGAACTGCACGATGACGCTCCGCAGATCGACGTCCTTCTCCCCCGCGGCGCCGAGCACCTCGATGATGACGCCCTCGGCCACGCCGTCGGTGTCGTCGGGGAAGGTCGTGAGCTCGACGACGACCTTCGTGCCTGGCTTCACATAACGGCCCGCCGCGTCGGGCGCGTGGATCGGCTCGGTGAAGGTGTTGCCGTCCGGGTAGACGAGCCACCGGTCGCCGACGCGGCCGACCGTGCCGACGAAGCGCGTGTGCTTGCGCTCCAGCACCTCGAGCACGCGTCCCTCGTACATGCGCTTCCCCTCCCGCGTACCGGCAGGGATGATGCGGGCGCGGACGATGTCGCCCGTGATCGCCCCGCCGTTGTCGCCGGGCGGGATGAAGAGATCCTCGTGCCCCTGCGGGTCGGTGGGGACGACGAAGCCGAACCCCTTGCGGTTGTGCCGGTAGGAGCCGATCAGCTCGTTCTGGCTGACGCGGCTGGAGGGGACCAGCACCGAGCCGCTGGAACCCAGCACCACGCGCCCCTCGTCCATCAGGTCGCGCAGCGCGGAGCGGAAAGTTCCGTAATGCCCCTCCCCCGTCAACGACAACGCCTTGGCCAGCTGTCGCGGGCGCTTCGGGTGATAACCCTCCGCCGACACGTGCTCCAGGATCTGTTTCCGCAGAAGTTCCGATTCAGCCATATGCGCCCCTTGTAGCGGCTCAAGTCGGGCTTTGCACACCACGCATTTGTTGCCCGCCCGCGGCCCGCCGCTAGGCTTCGGGCGAAACGCCGCCGCCCGCGCCGCCCATGGAACGCCTCCAGACCCCGCCAGATCGCCAACGCTCCGCCGCCGGCGCCGCGGGACGGCTCGGCGTGCTCATCCCCGAGTTTCCCTCGCAGACCCACGCCTTTTTCCGGCGCGAGATCGAGGCCTGGCGCAGCGCCGGGCACGCCGTCAGCGTCATCTCCACCCGGCGTCCCCCCGACGACGCCTGCCGGCACGACTGGGCAGACGAGGCACGGCGCGAAACGCACTACCTCTACCCGCCGCGCCCCGCCGCCGTCGCGGGCGGCATGCTGCGCCGGCCGCACCGCTGGGCAGGCGCACTCGCCTACATCGCCTCGCTCCACGAGAGCCCGGCGCGCCGGAAGGCGAGGGCGCTTGCCCTGCTGGCCAGCGCCGCCGACCTGCGCAGCTTCGCCGCGCGCCAGGGCATCGGCCACGTCCATTGCCACAGCTTCGCCGACGCGGCCCACGTCTGCGCCATGGCGCGCCTGCTCGGCGGGCCGACCTACTCGCTCACGCTCCACGGCGATCTTCCCGTCTACGGCGTGGATCATGCCGCCAAGGTGCGGCACTGCCTCGCGGTGACGACGGCCGGACCACACCTGGTCGAGCCGGTGGCCGCTATTGGCTTTCCGCGCGAGCGCATCCTCTCCAACCCGATGGGCGTCGATACCGAACGCTTCCGCCCCGCCGATGCGACGAGCGAGGACACGGACGCGCGCCTCCGGCTCATCACCGTCGCGCGGCTCAACCGGAACAAGGGGCATCGCTTCGCCCTGGCCGCCATGCGCCGGCTCGTCGAGGCCGGCTTCGATCTGTACTACACGATCGTTGGCGAAGGCCCGTATCGGCCGGACCTGGAGCGCGAGATCCGCGAGGCAAACCTCGAGAGCCGCGTGACCCTCGCCGGGAGCCGCGCCGAGGCGGAGGTGCTGGCCATGCTACGGGAGCACGACGCCTTCCTGCTTCCGAGCGTCGGCCTGGGAGAAGCGGCGCCGGTCAGCGTCATGGAGGCGATGGCCTGCGGCCTGCCGGTGATCGCGAGCATCATCGGATCGACGCCCGAGATGATCCGCGACGGGGAGACCGGTTTCCTGACGCCGCAGGAGGATGTCTCGGCCATCGAAGCGGCGCTGCGACGCCTCGCGGAGGGGCCGGCGCTGCGCCGCCAGCTCGGCGACGCCGCCCGCGCCGCGGCCGTTGAGCGCTTCGACGCACGCGCCTCGAGCCTGCGGCTGCTGGATCACCTGGTGCGCTGCGGCGCAGCGGTTGCCTAGCCCTACACTGCCGCCATGCCCGAGGTTTGCCTCGTCTTCCTGCTCCACCATCCCGAGCGCCTGCGCCACGTGCGGGCATTCGACGACGACGCGGACTTCGGCAACTACGTGGACGAGCGCGCGACCACCGACGCCCTGCGCACTGCGGCCAGCCGCTCCTTCCTGCCGGCCCTGAAGCTGCTGCGCGAGGCGGCCGAGCGGTCGCAGGGGGTGATCCGCTTCGGCATCTGCGCGACCGGCCCCCTCCTTCGCTCCGCTGAGCGGCACCACGGCGCGCTGATGCGCTCGCTCCACCGCCTCGGCGGCACCGGCGCCGTCGAGTGGATCGCGGCCCCCTGGGATCATTCCATCCTCGGACTCTTCTCGAACGATCACCTCGCCGGGCAACTGGGCCGATCCGCCGACGAGATCCAGCGGCTCTTCGGCGACCGCCCCACCACGGCGGCCAATACCGAGCTCATCTACGACAACGCCGTTCCCCGCGCCGCCGCCACCGCCGGGATGCGGATGGTGCTGTGCGGCAATGCCGATCGCCAGCTTGCCGGCCGGACCGCCAACCGCGTCTACCGGGCTGCCGGCGACGCGCCGGTGAAGGTGTTGGCGCGCCAGGTCGGGCTCAGCGACGACTGGGGCATCCGCTTTGGCGACCCCACCTGGCCGTGCCACCCGCTCAAACCCGAAACCTACGCCGACTGGATCACTGGCAGCCTCGCCGAGAGCGGCGGAAACGTCTGCCCGATCATCATCCACCTGGCGGACTTGGGGATGACGCACCCGAAGGAGACGGGGATCTTCTCCTTCACGCGACGGCTGCTGGGGCTGCTGGTGAAGCGCGGGGTGAAGTTCGCCACGCCTGCCCAGGCCGGCGAGGCGGCGGGGCCGATCGCGCGGCTCGATGTTGTAGACATCCCGCAGGCGACGAGCGGCTGGGGTCCGCGGTTCGACCTCTCCCCATGGCTGGGCAACGCGATGCAGAGCAATGCCCTGCACCTGCTGCGCCAGGCGGCCGATCGCGTCCAGGGCGGACCAGGCGCCGACGCCCTCGTGACGCTCGTCGCGGCGGACCACCTTCACGCCATGCGGCACGGGATTCCCCGGCCGATGGCGGAGACTCCCGGGCCTGCCGAGGAGCGCCGTCGTCCGTCGGCGTTCGAGAGCCCGTACGACGCCTACCTCGACTGCACGAATGCAGTGCGTCATCTACTGGGACGTTCCGCTGCACGGCCCTGAAACGTCCCGGTCGCCGGTGCAGGGGATAGTGCGCTCAAGTCTCGGCCGCTGCTTGCCGACGGAAGAATGACCGAGGGGGCCGTCGGCGCCCCCTAAGCAGCGGACGGAACGCATGTTATCGTCTCAACCGGGACAACCTCCAAGGCGGCCCGATCCGGGCATCACCGTACCGGAAGGCGCAGGAACCGGCCTCGGGCACGAGCTGCGTGAGTCGGCGCAGTGGCGCAAGCTCGAGGCGGTGCTCGACAAGCTCGACGCCCACGCCAAGACGAGCCCCCAATCCACCAAGCGACGCACCACGCGTTATCGCTACCGGCGTTTCCGCGTCCCGGTGCGCGTCTACCACCCAGGCGGCACGATCATCATGCGCCACGTCCACACGCGCGACCTGAGCGCCGAAGGACTGGCCTTCCTCCACAACGGCTACCTCCACGTCGGAACGCAGCTCGACCTCACGCTTCGCCGCCTGCCCGGACCCGAGGGGGAGGCGCTCCAGGACACCGTCCACGGCACCGTCGTCCATTGCCTGCACGTCGGCGGAAGCTGGCACACCGTCGGCGTCCGGCTCGAGGGACGCATCTTCCCCCAGCTCTACGTCGATATCGGCGCCGCCATCCCCGCGCCGGAGGACGAACAGGCGCAAGCGGAGGATGCGGAAGAGAGCGCTGAAGCTGAATCCGAAGCTCCTGCGGCGGAGGCGCAGCAGGAGACGCCCGCCGACGACGACGGCAATGCCGAGTCGCAGGCGGCGTGAGTGAAAGAAAAAAAGCGACTCTGATCGGCAGGTGGCCAAACCAGGGTCGCGTTTCGTCTGCCAGGGAGCGATCTCAGTCGCCGCCGCGCTCGCGGAGGGCGGCGTTCTGCTCGCGAAGCGTCTGCACCTGCTCGCGCAGGGCCTCGTTCTCCTTGCGCAAGGCCTCCAGCTCGGCGCGAATCGCCCCGAGCTCGCGCTGGAGGGCCTGTTCTCCCTGTGCCGCGCCGCCGGCAGCGGCCCGACCGGCGGGAACGCGCCCGTCCTGCACCGCCTCGGCGACGATCAGGTCGCGCAGGCGCTGGCGCATGCGCTCCTTGCCGCTGTCGTCGAGCGTCATGTCCCAGGCGACGAGCCATTCCGGCTCCCCTACCTGGTGGAAGCCGCGCTCCCGCAGCATCTCCTCCATCCCCTTCAGGTGGGCGGCGCCATAGAAGATGCCCAGGTTGGTGTCACCGGCGGCCAGCCGCTCGTCGAGCACCTCGATGGCGGCGGCGTTGCGCTCGTCGAGAATGACGGATTGTCCGTCCGGCCCGGCGAAGGCCTCGAGCATGGAGTCCATGTTCGAAAGCTCGCGCGCGAACAGAAGCTTGAGCCGCCGCGCCCGGTCGGGCGCGCTCATCGCCTCCATGACTTCCATCATGCTTGGCGGGCGGCGATCCGGATCAGGCGGACGCGTCATGTCATTCAGCATCTGCCGCAGGATCAGCTCGAGGAATCCCTCCCCCTGCTCCGACTGGCGGCGGAGGAAGGTCTCGAGATCCATGTCGGCATGAACGAAGTTCTCGGCCCCGTAGTCGATGCCGTCGAGCTGGTAGTCGAGCTCCAGGACCGTCTGCATCGCCTTCTGGAGCGTGCGGATAAGGCTCATCCCGCCCGCGGCATCCTGGCGGGTGATGTCGGCGTCCTTTGGTTTCACCATCTCGTACAGCAGCGCGTCGTACTTCTTGAAGCGCTCGTTGAGCAGTTCGTAGTAGACGTGATCGCCGACGTGCACGGCGCCGATCAGGTCGACCGTGTCCCCCTCGTCGTTGACGTACCGGACGATGCTCGTCTCGAGCGTCCCGCCGCCGGAGGGATCCTTCGCGAAACGGAGGAAGCGGCTTTGCTCCGCCTTCTGCCCGGGAGCCGCCTCCCGCGACCGCTCCTGCGCTTCCTGCGCCGGCGCCAGCGTCGGGGAGAGCAGCAGTGCGAAGGCGGCGCCGCCGGCAAGAGCGAGGCGGCCGACACGGAAGCGCGCCCGTCCAGGCGCGGCGGATGAGAGAGTGCTGAGCATGGCAATGACCTCCGGGAAACCGGCGCGCTTCATGATCGATCCGGCGCGTGTGACGCCAGCAATAACCCGACCATTCATCTTACTCTGTTTCACCCGCCACCGCAGCGGCGGTTGCGGCGAGCGAACGCGCTGCCGCGCCACCCGCAGGGCCGCAACGCCGGAAATTCGTCACCTTTTCAGGTAGAGGCCGCGGGCTTGCCAAGTCTTGACTGCCTATGCGCAAAGCGTACCGTAGTCGCAGACCCACGAGGACTCGCTGGACGCAACGCAGTTGAAGCGCCGGCACCTCGCCCGCCCCGTAGGAAAACGCCCACGAATCAACCTGTCGAGTGCGGATGATGCGGAGGCCGGCTGTTGGCCGATGCTCCCGCAGGCGATGCCTCCGGACGCTGCCCGCCGGCAATCGCCCTCTCCCGCTCGACTGCCCCGAAAGGGGCTCACAAGCCGCAGCCCAGGCCGGGGGACGTCCCCCTCGGAGAAGGCTCCCCCTCCTTCTCTTCCCCCGGCCTCCCGCCGCCCCGGCGCCCCCACCGGGGCGGCACTTTTTTGCGCTCGCCCAAGTAGCGCGTCGGTCATCCGGCGCAAAGAAAAAGCCCGACCCTCGCGACGTCCCATGTCGGCCCACGCGCGAGGATCGGACTGCCCCGCGGGGTCACCAAGGCCTTTCTGGATGACCCCACGCCTTGATTGTGCCGATCGCCGCCCGGTTCTCACCGCGGCGGGATCGTCTCTCACCCGCTTTGTCTGATTCACACCCGCCCGGGGCAACTCCGGGCGCCCAGACCCGTTCAGGCCCGACGGCCGGTAACGCGTTGCGGGGGCGACTTGTCGCCCGCTGCGCCGTCGTGTCGCTGGAGTGCGGTGCTGAGCCCTGTTTTGACGCCTGCCCCGCTTTTCGGCTGCACTTACGCCCTCCCGCCGGCTGACCGGTGGCCCGGCCGGGGTTGGTATCGGGTTTGTTGCACCGTTTCACTCGCGGCGTGCGGCTACTCGCCGCTTGTCACCGAACACACACGCATTCCAACTGACCAAAAGGAGGCCACATGGGCCTGTTCAGCAGCACGAACTTCGATTCTCTCCAGGACCTGTTCGTTCAGCAGATCGAGGATCTGTACGACGCCGAGAAGCGCATCCGGGACGGCCTGGTGAAGATGGCCGAGTCCGCCCACAACCCGTCGCTCCGCCAGGCATTCGAAACGCACCTGCGCGAGACCGAGGGGCAGATCACGCGACTCGAGCAGGTCTTCAAGCAGGTCAACAAGTCCCCCGAGCGCGAGACGTGCGAGGCCGCCAAGGGTCTCATCCGCGAGGGGAGCGAGATGATCAGCGCCACCGGCGATCCGGACGTGAAGGACGCCGGGCTCATCGCAGCCGCCCAGCGGATCGAGCACTACGAGATCGCCGGGTACGGCACCGCCCGCACCCTCGCGCAGCAGCTGGGGCTCACCGAGGCGGCCCGGCTGCTCCAGCAGACGCTGGATGAGGAGTCCACCACGGACAAGAAGCTGACGCAGATCGCCGAGAGCCGCGTCAACGTCCAGGCGGCCCAGTAGGCGAGCCTGCTTTCGTTTTCTTCAGAAGTTGTACCCCACGGGGGGGGGGGGGGCGGCCGCGCCCCGCGGCCCGCG
>JAEZED010000045.1 GCA_023417885.1 Planctomycetota bacterium | reverse complement strand
GGACCGGAGGTTTACCTCCGGTCCTGGTTTCTGTTGATGGCGTGGCGTGGGCGGTACGATCCGGCCATGAAAATCGCCGTCCTCTTCGCGGTGCTTGCCGGGCTGGGCTGGGGTGTCGGGGAGTTCTTCACCAAGCAGGTGCTCCACACGGGAAAGATCGGCCCGCTGACGGCGATCGCCGTCCGTTCCACCGTCGCGCTGCCGGTGATCTGGATCGTCTACCTCGTCTTCGTGCAGGGCCGCGGCGTGGAGCCGCGCGACTGGTACAGGGCTGCCGACGCGGCCACGCTCGCCAAGCTCATCCTCGGCTCCGGCCTCGTCGCGGGGGCGCTGGCGATGATCTGCTTCTACGCGGCGCTCCACCACGGGGAGATCACGCGGGTGAAGCCGATCGCCTTCACGCTGGCGCCGGCCGTCGCGGTGCTGCTGGGGTGGCTGATCCTGCGTGAGCCGATGACGGCGCGGAAGGCCCTGGGCGTACTTCTGATCGTCGGGGGCGTGGTCGTGCTGACGGGGCGGTGACCGATCGCCGGGGAAGGTGAGGGCCGCGACCCAGGCGGCCGCAGGCTCGTATGATTCGCACTGTGACGACCGCCGCGCCGCCCGGGAAGAAAGTGCCTGCCGACCAGCAGTTTTCGCTGGGGGCGGTGCGTTCTGACTTCGATCCGGACAGCTACCGGATGAGCGTTGGGGATCACCTGGAGGAGCTGCGTTCGCGGCTGATCAAGGCGATGGTGGGGGTGTTCGTCGCCTTTTTCGGGGGGCTGATCGTCGCCAAGGGCTACCTGCTGCCGTTCGTCGCGGGACCGCTGATCGCGGCCCTGAAGGAGGCGGACGTCACGCCGCAGATGTTCTTCACGAACGTGACGGATCCGTTCTTCGTCTACCTGCGGCTGTCGATGATCGCCGCCTTCGTGGTGGCGGGGCCGTGGGTGTTGTGGCAGGCGTGGCAGTTCGTTGCGGCGGGCCTTTACAGGCACGAGCGCAAGGCGGTGACGCGCTACCTGCCGCTGTCGCTGCTGCTCTTCTTCGGGGGGATCGCCTTCGCGTGGTACGCGGTGCTGCCGTGGACGCTGACGTTCTTCCTGTCCTGGTCGATGACGATCCCGATGCCCGACCCGCCGCCGACGCAGCTCGTGCCGGAGGTGCAGGGGACGAGCATCGCGGTGATCGACGGGGATCCGTCGAAGATCGGCGACGGGCAGATCTGGTTCAACACGCTGTCGCAGCAGCTCAAGATCCACCTGAACGGCGAGGATCGGGTGCTGGCGTTCAACCCGACGAACCTGGCAGCGCCGATCATCACGCTGCCGCAATACGTGAATCTCGTGATGCTGATGCTGGTGATGTTCGGGGTGAGCTTTCAGATCCCGATCGTGGTGATGGCGCTGATCCGGACGGGGCTCGTGGCGCCCGACACGCTGCGCGAGCAGCGTCGCTACGTCTACTTCGTGCTGGTCGTGGCGGCATGCATCATCACGCCGGGCGACGTGATCATCATGACGCTGTCGCTGATCGGCCCGCTGATCCTGCTGTACGAGGCGGGAATCTGGCTGGGCGAGCGCGGGGCGCGGGCTTCGCAGGAATGACCAAATCTTCGCTTTGCTCAAACGCCCACGGATTGCAATCCGTAGGTCTGGCGATGAGCGATTCCAGTTTCACACCTACTTCCCGTACATGAAGCCACCGCGGCGGTGGCGGCTGTAGCGGGCCAGGGCGTCCTCGATCACCGGGTAGCTGGCCTCCGCGGGCTGGATCTCGTCCACGGCGACCGCCTTGTTCTCCATGATCTTGTAGTCCTCGAAGAACCGGCGGATCTGCTTCACGCGGTGCGGGGGAAGCTGGCTGACGTCGGTGTAGTGGTTGTACTCCGGGTCCTCCGTGGCCACGGCGATGACCTTGTGGTCCTTCTTCCCCTCGTCGAGCATGATCATCAGCCCGATCGGGCGCGAGTTGATCAGCGCCAGCGGCACGACCTTCTCCTTGCAGAGCACCAGCACGTCCAGCGGGTCGTCATCCTCCGCCAGGGTCTGCGGGATGAAGCCGTAGTTCGCCGGGTAGTAGACCGCGGAGAAGAGCATCCGGTCGAGGCGGATCAGCCCGCTGGCCTTGTCCAGCTCATACTTGACGCTCGACCCGAAGGGGATTTCGATGACCGTCTCGAACTCCTTGGGGATGTCGCGGCCGGGGGTGACGTCATGCCAGGGGTGAATCATGTTGCTTCGCCGAAAAGTGTGGGGCCGCACTATATAAGGCCGGACGATCCCCGCTCTGCCATCTACATCGGCGATCCGGGGCGTTCTGACGCAGCCGCGCGGCGCCGGCTCAGATCTCCACCCGACCGGCGGACGTCGGGGTCACGGGCGCCTCGCGAACCACGCGCACCAGCGTCCACTCGCCCGGGCGCCAGGGGCTCCCCGAGCCGTCCGGCCGCTCGGGCGGGCCCCACTCGTGGAAGGTCGCGACGGTGCGGGTCTCGTAGCCGCGCAGGAAGTGCAACTGTGCGAAGCGCCGAGCCTCGACGTCGTTCATCAGCAGGTAGACCTCGCGATCGGCGTCAAGGGCCTCGTTCGCGATCCGCCGGACGATCTCCCCCAGCTCCGGCTCGCGGAACCCTTCATACGCCGGCCGCAGGTGCTCGTAACGGCGCGCGGGCGCCGCAGCGTCCGCTTCCGGCAAGGCGCCCGAGAGCCGGCGCAGGAAGCGCGGGGAGAAAATCGCGGCGTCGTACACCGCGTAGTCGCCCGCGACGTCCAGGTGGTGCAGCGCCGCGCCGGGAGCGGCGGTCGTCGGCGCTTCCACGAAGATCACCGCCTTCGCCGGGACGTTCTGCCTGACGAACCATCCCAGCGCCGCCAGGTTCGCCGAGCGCAGGTGGAGCGACTCCGGTGCAGTCTCCGTCGAATCGTCGGCCAGGGCCCGGGCGCCGATCCCGACGGCGGCTGCGGCGACGAGACCCGCGGCCAGCGGCGAGGCGAGCGTTCGCCACAGCGGCGTGGGGGGATCGACCAGCATCGCCACCGGCTGGCCCGTGTAAGGATCCTGCGCCTCGACAAGCTGCGGGGCGGAATCGCTCGGAGCGTAAAGCACGCGGCGAAGCAGGTAGCTGCCGCCGAAGAGGACAGGCGGAAGCGCGCCCAGGATCCACGGCAGGTAGCTCGCGTCGCTGCTCACCATCGAAATGCCCACGCCCAGGCCGAAGCTGAGGCTGGCGAGCACCGGCAGCAGCACCCAGGCCACCAGCGTCAGCCCGATCGGCGGGCGCCGCGCCACCAGCGCCAGCAGCCCGACCAGGCCCAGCGGGATGATGAAGTGGAGCCCGGCAGCGGTGACCTGCTCGGCCAGCATCGGCCAGTTGGCGGCGATGTGGTCGAGATCGAAGGCGGCCAGATCTCCCGTCAGGTGATGGGCCGACCAGGCGCCCAGCGTGCGCTGATTGAAGGCGATTACCGCCACGACCGGCGCCGCCCAGCCGATCAGCGGGATCAGGACGCGCCAACTGCTCGCCAGCGGCCGGCGCCACTGCCAGGCGAACAGGCAGACCAGCGCCAGCGGCATCACGAGCAGCGCCTCGGCATAACGCACCGCGGCGGCGCAGCCCAGGAGCAGGCCGGCGAGCAGGCCGAGAACCAGGTACCCGCATCGCCACCAGCCGATCAGCAGCACCATGCCCCACGTGGCCAGTGACAGGCCCACGATGGCCGAAGGCTGCGTCGATTCCCACAGGAGCAGCCCGCCCGCGGCCATGGCGAGCATGGCGAGCGTTCCGAGGAAGGAGCCGGCGGCGAAGCGGCAGAGGTAGAAGGTCGCGAGCACGACCAGCGCGGCGGCGACCGGCACGACGAGGTGCGACCATTGCAGCGCCTGCTGATCGCCGGAAGAGACGCGGTGGATCGCGGCGTGGATGAGGCCGAGCCCGGGCGCGAGCCGGGGATAGAGCACCTGCTGCGCCGCGCCGTCGCGTCCGGCGGCGACGGCGCCGGTGGCGACCCAGTGCTCCCCGACGAATGCGAACGGATCGTCCGGCACTAGCCGGGGCGAACCTTGCTCGGCGATGAGCCGGCCTGCGAGGAGGTGAGCGTGGGCCTCGGCGCCGGGGTCGGCGGGGGCGAAGAACTGGAGCAGCGTCACCAGGAAGCCGGCGCTGATGAACAGGGCAACAACGGCAAAGAGCGCCCGGTACCAGGCCGCCTCACGCGCCACCAGCGGGCGCAGATGGAGCAGCGGCGCGCGCCTGCCTGCCGGCGCGGGCGGCGGATCGTCCAGCGGGTCGGCGACGCGCACACCCCCCGCCGGCAGGGATCCCGGCCTGAGGGCGGCAGCGAAGCGGGCGTCCGCGTCGAGCGAAACCTGGCGGTATCGCTCGGGGCGTGCCCGGCCAAGCGTGGTGCGGACCTTCTTCGCGGGGGTCGCCCGCTGCGGCGGCCCCGAGGGCGGCTGCGGCACGGGCGGCTGACCGTAAGGATCGCCGGCGACCCCGTACGGTCCGTGATCCGCATAATCTTCATGTTCTGCGTACGCGGAAGCCGCTCCCGTCTGGGGATTGGGCGGGTAAGGCGTGGGGGAACGGCGGTGGTAGTCCATGTCGGCGTGTCGATCCGAGGGCCGGCGCGCGGGGCCGCCCCACACTATCTGACACCATCGGGCGAAACTGGCAAGGCACTTCTTTGGGTATTGGCGGGACGGAAGGCCCCTCGGGGGCACCGGTGGCCCGCCCGCGGGCGTCAGGTGTTACCAGCGGAGCGGGCCGGCGCATAGAATCGCATCCGATGTCCGATTCGACCACCGCAACCGCCAGTTCCCCCTCCGCCGCAGCCCAGGGAGCCCCGAAAGGGGCCGCCGCAGTTCTCCAGCTTGACGATGGACAACGGATCGAACTGCCCGTGACGACCGGGTCGGAGGGGGAGAAGGCCTTCGACATCACCTCCCTCCGCGACGCCACCGGCTACATCACGCTCGACCCCGGCTACCGGAACACCGGCTCCTGCGAGAGCAGCATCACCTTCATCGACGCCGAAAAGGGCATCCTCCGCTACCGCGGGTACCCGATCGAGGAGCTGGCCGAGAAGTCCGACTTCCTCGACACCGCCTACCTCCTGATCTACGGGCAGCGGCCCGGGAAGGCCCAGCGGGAGGACTTCGTGGGCCGGGTCGCGGAGCACGCCCCGGTGGACGAGCGCCTCCTGAAGCTGCTCGACGGCTTCCCGCGCGACGCCAGCCCCATGTCGATGCTCTCGGCCTGCGTCAACGCCCTCTGCGGCTACCACCCGGAGGTCATGGAGGCCGACTACAGCAAGCACTTCGACACCACCGCCGCCAAGCTGATCGGGAAGGTCAAGACGCTGGCGGCCGCCATCTATCGCCACTCCCAGGGCCAGCCGCCGAGCGTGCGGCCGGACTCGAACCTCGATTACACGACCGACTTCCTGGCGATGCTGACGCAGAAGACGGCGGTGCCGGAGGTGAGCAAGGCCTTGGACCTGATCTTCCTGCTGCACGCCGACCACGAGCAGAACTGCTCGGCGAGCACGTGCCGGATGGTGGGATCGAGCCACGCCCCGATGTTCGCTTCCTGTGCCGCGGCGATCTGCGCCCTGTGGGGTCCGCTTCACGGCGGGGCGAACGTGGAGATCATGAACCAGCTCGAGCAGATCCACCAGGACAACCTGGATCCGGACGACTTCATCGCGGGGGTGAAGGAGAAGAAGTACCGGCTGTTCGGCTTCGGCCACCCGATCTACAAGAACTACGACCCGCGCGCGCGCATCCTGAAGCGGGCGGCGGAGGACGTGCTGAAGAAGCTGAACCTGAACGACCCGCTGCTGAAGATCGCCGAGCGGCTGGAGGAGGTGGCGCTGGCGGACGAGTACTTCACGAGCCGCAAGCTCTACCCGAACGTCGATTTCTACAGCGGGATCATCATGCGGGCGATGGGCGTGCCGACGGACATGTTCACCGTGCTCTTCGCGGTGGGCCGCATGCCGGGCTGGGTCGCGCAGTGGAAGGAAGTGCGCGATCAGAAGACCAAGATCTACCGCCCGCGGCAGATCTACACCGGCCCCGTCGATCGCCACGTCTGACCGCCTCGTTGCCGCTGGCCCGGCACGCGACGCGTCGTGGGCGGGCGCGTCAGAGCCGGTCGAACGCCAACCCGCGGATCCGGGCGTGTGATACGACCAGGCGCGTCGGGCGGCCCTGCGCGTCCCGGTGGACAGTCACGGTCATGTCGAACACGTACGCTTCGGCGTCCGCCATCACCGCCAGCGCATACGTGTCTTGCGCGGTCAGCTCGAGCACCGTCTCGGGCATCCGCTCGCGCTCGAGGATGAGCTGGCCGTCGCGCGTTGCCAGAGTCCAGGTCACGCCGAGCACGTCGCTGTGGTACCGACCCGGGAGCAGCGCCAGGGCCGCCGGGTCCGGAGCGGGCGCGGGCGGACGCAGCTCGAAGTGCTCGATGACCTGTCCCGAATCGCCCGCGTAGGCCTTGAGTCGGACCGGCTCGCCCTCCGCCGGCGGCTCGACCTCGACGAACGCGCCGAAGTAGTAGAACACGCCGTCGCCCAGCGGGACGATGGGGTCGCCGAACTCGCCCACCAGCTTTCCGTCCGCGATGGCGGCCCGGAAGTCCCGCCCGCGCGACGCGATCAGGCTGGAGTAGGTACCCGCGAGCCGCTGAAGGTCCGCGGGCGCCACGTCCACGCCGTGCGGGTGCCGCGCCAGGAGCGCCTGCCACCGCCCGAGCGTGTCGGCGTCGAGGCCCGGCGGCCCCTCCGGCGGGCCCGGCGTGTCGAAGAACAGTGCGTCGATGACGCGGTTGACCGTGTGAACGGCGCTGAAGCGGCCGTTGACCAGGAACGCGATCGAGACCCGCCGTTCGGGGATGCGGACGAGGTAGACCGAATCGTTGATGCCCTGGTGACAGACCAGATCGAGCCCGCGATAACTGCGGAGGTAATGGCCGAAGACGTGCTCCCCCGGCCGGCCCGGCGGGAACCGCGCGCCCTCGCGCAGCGCCATCGCCGCCCGGCCGACGGGTGACCGCGTGTCGTCCAGCGCGGCCGCCCACCGGGCCAGATCCTCCACCGTGGTCAGAACGCCGTTGCGGCCGGCGGGGCTGGTCTTCTCGCGCCGCGCGAGGAAGAGCCCGTCGGTCCACGGGTAATAGTCGTAGGCGCGGTTGGCGACGACGAGGCCGTAGTTGTCGTTGACCCGAGTGGAGGTCATGCCCAGCGGCGCGAAGAGCTCGCGCTCGCACACCTCACGGAGCGACGTGCCGGAGGCCCGCTCCACGACGAACGCCAGCAGCGCGTAGTCCGTGTTGCTGTACATGTAATCCGTGCCGGGCGGGAAGTCCGGTCCCTCCAATCGGCCCAGCAGCTCGAAGAACTCGCGGTCGGACAGCGGGTTGTAGAGCTGCCACCCGGTCAGCAGGAACAGGGCCCCGTAGTCCGGGAGCCCGCTGGCGTGGTGGATCAGGTGGCGGAGCGTGATCGCGTCCGCGAAGGCGGGCAGCTCGGGCACGTGCTTGCGCACGCTGTCATCGAGCGAGAGCGTGCCGTCAGCCGCCAGCATCGCCACCGCCATGGCGGTGAATTCGCGCGCCTCGCCGTAGGAAATCTTGAAGACCGTCGAAGGCCGGTTCGGGACGCCGTGCTCCACGCTCGCCAGCCCGAAGGCCCGCTCGTACACGCGCTCGCCATCCCGCTGGACCAGCAACACCCCGCCGGGCTGACCCGGCCGCTCCAGCGGGTCGAGGATCGCGTCCAGTGCGTCGCAGTCCACCCTGAACTCCTGGGCAGCCGACGGACGGCCCGCGAGCCCGAGGAACGTCATGACCGCCGCGAGCAGGAGGGTTCGGCGTCTGATCATCAGTGCGGGCATGGTAACCGGCGGACGTCGGGATTCACCGGGTCGCCCCCGCCGGCCACACACGACCCCTCCGGTGCCAGGTGGAGTGGAGACAAAGGCGTTGCGTTGCAGGGGCTTTGTCCTGCAACCGGGGGCCTTCGCGCGCGTCTGAGGAGAGAGCGCTGCACGCCCGCAGCCTCACGGGGACATCAGGGGGATGGGAACGGAGGTGGGGATCTCCGGCGCCTGGGGACGAACCGCCGGCGGGACTGTGGGAGGTGGTGGGCAGCCGGGTGGCGTGGGTTCGCGGGCCGATGCCCGCGTGACGCGACTCAATGTTTCTCCTCTGACCAATGACCGCCCCAGCCATGGGTGGTCAGGGAGTTCTCCTATGAACGCTACTTTCCCCCCGCGCCGGGAGGCCGGCGGTTTCACGCTCGTGGAACTGCTCGTCGTCATCGGCATCATCGCCCTCCTGATCTCGATTCTCCTCCCCACGCTCAGCCGTGCGCGCGACAGCGCCAAGGCCGTGAAGTGCGGCAGCAATGTCCGGCAGATCGCGCAGGGCCTCGTCGGATACGGCACGGAGTTCAACGGCACGTTCCCCGTGGGATTCGGCTTTCTTGGATACAACGGCGCCTACGCCGAGGGGACCGGCGACGGCCCGGCGACGGTCGAGATGTGGGTAACCGCCGTCAGCGGCTACCTCAACGCCAACCGTGAGAACGACTACAACCTGCCCTGGCTGACCAGCGCGATCGCCGTCGATCCGGACGACAACTATCACCCGGTGCTCTACTGCCCGAATGTCGCCTCGGAGTTCGACGACCAGTGGACGCACTACGCGCCGAACATGACGATCATGCCCGACTGGTACTACGACCAGTACTTCGGCGATCCCGGCCTGCTGGCGGCCTCGCACAAGCCGATGAACTTCGCGCAGGTCTACTCCGAGAACGCGCTGCTCTGGGACGGCGTGCAGACGAAGTGGACGGTCGAGTGGATGGCCACCACCGATCGCACCAACAGCGTCTTCCTCTACCCCAGCCCCGGCTATACCGGCGTGGACGGCGCCAACCTCAGCTACTTCGGGGTGCGCGTCGCCGACTTCGACATGCTCTACCGCGATGAGGGGAACGAATCGATCGCCAACATCGGCCTGCCGGAGCGCAGCGTGGAGTGGCCCGCCTTCATCAATCCCCCGGGCCAGCTCGACGACAACTTCTGGCACAACGAGGACCTGCTCGTCGGGGCCAACGTCGGGATCTACTACCACGTCGCGGGGGCGCCGATCTTCCGGCACAACGCCCGCGAGCGTTGCCAGGTCGGGTTCGCCGACGGGAGCGTGCGGGCGCTGAAGTGGAACCCGGGCGACGAGCACGAAGGGGGCTACTACGTCACCAGCGAGATGACGCGGAACATGCTCCGCCCGAAGTACCCCAACCCGCTGCCGCGCCCCCGCCCGAACGCCGGGTGAGCGCACGGATCAGAGGACGCGTATCGGAGCAGGGGCCGGTCACGAATCGGCCCCTGCTCGCGTTACCTGGGAGGGACGATCGAACCGGATTCGACCGGGCACACCCGTTCAGCCGGGCAGGATGAAAAATGCGCGCATTTTCCTGCGCGCTGCTTGACTGTCCGGCGACATAGCAATAGGTTGCGCCGATGCAGGGTTGGTCGCCCTGCCGTTGTTCGGTCCGAGGAAAGGAAACCTTCATCCCACCCTGCCTGCCCGGCCACGTTTCCGTGGCAAGGAGTGTACTTATGTGCGGTCATCACCCCGTGCCCCGACGGGCCCGTGGTTTCACGCTCGTGGAGCTGCTGGTCGTCATCGGCATCATCGCCCTTCTGATTTCGATTCTTCTCCCAACTCTCAGCCGAGCGCGCGACAGCGCCCGCTCCGTCAAGTGCGGCAGCAACGCCCGGCAGATTGCCCAGGGCCTCATCGGCTACTCCAGCGACTTCGACGGCATCCTGCCGGTCGGCTTCGCCTTCCTCGGCTTCGGCAGCGTCTACGCCGAGGGAACGCAGGACGGTCCCGCCGGCGTGGAGTCGTGGAACCTGGCGGTCGGCGGCTACCTGAATACGCGCCGCGAGTGGAAGTACAGCCTCCCCTGGACGGCCCAGGCCCTGTACTACACCGACCCGAACGACAACTGGCACCCGGTCTTCTACTGCCCGAGCGTGACGGCCGAGTTCGATGACCAGTGGACGCACTACTCCCCCAACATGACCATCATGCCGGACTGGTACTATGACCAGTTCGACGCCGCCCCCGGCGTGATCGCCGCCAGCCATAAGCCGTTCAACCTGTCCCAGACGTATGCCGACAACGCCCTGCTCTGGGACAGCGTGCAGTGGAAGAACCCCGGCTCCGCCGTGAACCGCACCACCAACGTCTGGCTATGGCCCAGCATGGGGTACACCGGCGTCGACGGCGCCAACCTCAGCTACTACGGCATCCGCGTCGCAGACTTCGACATGCTCTACCGCGACGAAGGGATCGAGTCGGCCGCGAACATCGGCCTGCCCGAGCGCAGCGTGGAGTGGCCCGCCTTCATCAACGGCCCCGGCTTCGAACTGACGGATCCGGCCTTCTACCACAACGAAGACCTCATCGTCGACGTCGGCTACATGTACTACCACGTCGCCGGCGCGCCGATCTTCCGTCACAACGCCAAGGAGCGCTGCAACACCGCGTTCGTCGATGGCAGCGTCCGCGCCCTCAAGTGGAATCCGAAGGATGAGCACGAGGCCGGCTTCTGGGTCACCAGCGAAATGACCCGACAGATGCTCCGTCCCAAGTGGCCCAACCCCCTGCCCACGCTGCGGCAGCCGTAAGCCACTGCCATCCCCCACGATCGCACCCCGGACCCGCCTCCCACGGAGGCGGGTCACTTTCGTCAGGCAGTTCAAGCTTCACTCGCTCGCCGCGGCCCAAGTCTGGTCTCCTCCGCACATCGCGATCGCCTCGCCTTAGACATTGCGTGTCCTCCAAGCACAAGGCCCGCGTCGAACAGACGCGGGCCTTGCAGTACGTGCAGAAGGGATCGGGTTGCGACTACTTCCCCTTCCCCTTCCCTTTCCCCTTCCCGCGGCCGGTGCTGCCCACGGGTTCGCGGAGCTTCACCTGCCCCACGTCGATGTTCTTCCCTTCGTTGCGGATCGTCTGCACGATCCAGGGCGTCCTCTCCCGATCGCCGATCGCCAGGCGCAGCGACCCCGGCTCACGGATGTTCTTCACCTCGAACTTGCCGGAGTCGTCCGTCGTCACGCGGCCGATCGTCTGGTAGCGGCTGTTCGCCCCACCCGGCTGGCTGGCGAGCATGTCCGGTGGTGGTGGAGCGCCACCGCCCCCGACGCCGCCTCCCTGCGGGAGCTGCTGCTTCTGGACGGCGGCCGGCAGCTTGGCGCCGGGCGAACCATCGGGATTGAGGGCCGTCCCGCTGACGGTGATCGGATCTGTCGGCTTCGGCTGAAGCAGCATGACCGGATCGGCATGCGTGACTGGACTGATCAGGACACCGCCTGCCAGCGCGCCGGCGGCGGTCAGGCCGGCCAGCACCGGCTTTCGAAGAATGAGTGGTCGCATGGGACACGCTCCTGTAGAGGGCCAAGGGCGAAATCGCAATCGGCACAACGCGCCTGCCCACCACCAGACCCGCCGCAGGATCGCTCCTCAACAGAGCAGGAAAGGCCTGCGGGCGGCACCGGTAACGGGCCGACCCTTGCGGGTTGTCATCGAGTCGGGCCGCACCCGGAGGACTCCCGGAACAACGCGGCTGCGCATGACCGCTTGCGCAATCGCCATCCTACCAGAACCCGCCCGACCCGCCAGCGCCGGCCTGCACGAAATCCGCGTCCATGGCCACTTTGACGCGCGTCCGCCGCCGCCAATTCCCCGCCGCGACCGGGTATGCTTCGCCCACGGAGGAAACGAATGCGCCGAGGAGGGTCCGACACATCCGGCAATCCCCACGCGCCGCAACCCCCTGCACCCGTCCACACCCCGCGCTGGCTCGAGAAGCGCGTCGGGCGCTTTCGCCTCCTCGGACTCATCGGGCGCGGCGCCTGTGCCCGGGTCTTCATCGCCGAAGACTCCCAGATGCACCGACGCGTCGCGCTCAAGGTCGTCACCGCCGACACCACCGCGCGCAGCATCCGCGAGGCCATGCTCGCCGCCGGTGAGACCGCCGATCCCGACCGGATCCGCGCCGCCGTCAATGCCGCCGTCGATTCCATGATCCGCAGCGCCGCCGCCGCCTCGCGCATCGAGCATCCCAGCGTCGTCCGCATCTTCGAGACCGGCCGGCTGCGTGGCGCCGGCGGATACATCGCCATGGAGCTCCTCGAGGCCGGCACACTGCGCGATCGCCTCGACAGGGGCGGGCCCCTGCCGGTCACCCAGGCCTGCTTCCTCGCCGCCCAGGCCGCCGAGGCGCTCCAGTACGCGCATGACCTGGGCATCGTCCACAAGGACGTCAGGCCCGCCAACCTCCTGCTCACCGACGCCGGGCGCTGCAAGGTCGCGGACTTCGGCCTCGCGTGGCTCAGCGACCCCGGCTGCGGCCAGCTCCCGCTCGAGGGGACGCTCGCCTTCATCGCCCCGGAGATCAACGCGGGCGCCGCGCCCGATGCGCGCTCCGACCAGTACGCCCTGGCCGCAACGCTCTACGCCCTCCTCGCCGGGCACCCGCCTTTCACGGGCGATCGCGCGCAGGTGATCGAAGGGCACGCCCGGCGCGCCCCGCTCGATCTCCGCGAGATCCGGCTCGATCTCAACACGCCCGTCTGGGAGATCATCGAGCGCGCGCTCGCCAAGCAGCCGCAGGAGCGCTTCGCCAACATCCGGCAGTTTGGCGACGCGCTGCGCCGCGCCGTCTGAGCCACGCCGCTCAATCCTCCCCCTCCACCACCACCGCCGCGCCCGGGCCGCGCGGATCGGCCGCCGCGGTGAACGCGCCGTCGGCGCTTCGCCCCACCGCCTGCACGACGGCGAAGCCGCCCGAACGCTCCGCGTCGATCGTGTGCCCCATCGCCGCCAGCCGGTCCCGCACGGCCGGATCCAGCGTCGCCTCGACCATCAGCGCATCGGGCGCCCACTGGTGATGGATGCGCGGCTGCGCCAGCGCTTCCTCGAGCGGCATGCCCAGGTCCAGGTGGTTGATGATCGACTGGAGCGTCGCGGTGATGATCAGCGGCCCGCCCGCGGCGCCGATCGCCAGCACCGGCTCTTCCCCGCGCAGGATGATCGTGGGCGACATACTGGAAAGGGGGCGCTTGCCCGCCTCCACCGCGTTCGCCTCGGCGCCCACGAGGCCGAAGAAGTTTGGCACGCCCGGCTGCGCCGCGAAGTCGTCCATCTGGTTGTTCAGGATCACGCCCGTGCCCGGCACGATTACCTTGCTCCCGAAGCCGGTGTTCACCGTGGAGGTGATGGCGACGAAGTTGCCGTCGGCGTCCGCCGCCGAGAGGTGCGCGGTGTGCGAGTCGCCGATCGGATCGCGCCGGGGGCGCAGGCGCGTCTCCTCGTAGCGCGGCCGGACCCATCGCGGCTCGATGCGGCGCTGACGGGGCGCGATCTCCCACTGCCGCGGCTCGATGAAGCGCGTGCGCGGCTCGATCATGACGGTGCGCGGCGCGATCATGACAGTGCGCGGCGCGATGACGTCCATCCGCGGCGCGATGATGCGCGTGCGCGGGCCAATCGTGCTCGTGCGCGGCGCGATGACCTTCGCTCTCGGCTCGATGCTGCGCGTGCGCGGGGCGATCACGCGCGTCCTCGGCTCGATGCTGCGGGTGCGCGGCTCGATGGTGCGCGTGCGCGGCTCGATCACCCTCGTCCGCGGGGCGATCTCCCGGGTGCGCGGCGCGATCGGCCGCACGTACGTCCCCACGAGAATCCCCCGCTCGCGCGGCGCCGGAGCCCGCGCCGCCATCTCCGCCCCGTCCGTTGATTCCCCCGCCTCGGCCGGCGCAACGCGGGCCGTCGTGGTCGGCGTCGCCGCGCCCGTCGTCGCCGTCGTCGCGGGCGACGTGGCCGGATCCTGCTGTGCCT
>JAEZED010000016.1 GCA_023417885.1 Planctomycetota bacterium | reverse complement strand
CGGCCCCGCCCCCCCGGGGGGGGCGCCCGTCGCCGGGGCCTCGGTCGCCGCGGGAGAGGAAGGCATCGCCACCGGCTGCTGCGCGACGGGGAACTGCTGGGGCATCATCGGGACGCCGGCGAAGCCGCTCGAGCCCCCGCGCGACAGGATGATCCGCTGATCGCCATCCTTGAGCTGGATGTCGGTGAGGCCGTTGTCGGCCATGAGGCGGACGAGCCGCTCCAGCAGCGGGAGATTCATCGGACCGCTTCCGATTCCCTGCTCAGCGCCCTGTCCCGCCTCCGCATTGCGCCGGCGCCGGGCGCCGGTGCGGGGGGAAGGGGTCTTCCTGGTCGACTTGGGACGGCCCGCGGGGCGGGTGGATTTCTTGGCCATCGATGTTGAATCCTTCTGGAGCGTGATCGTCGCGACGGGCGCGGACGGCGCTACTCGATGTGGCAGTCTTCGAAGCTCTTGGGCAGCGTGGTCAGCACCTCGCAGCCGCTGTGGGTGATCAGCACGTCGTCCTCGATGCGGACGCCGCCCTCGCCGGGAATGTAGATGCCTGGCTCCACCGTCACGATCATTCCCGGGCGCAGCTCCTCCCCTTCGCCGGTCTTGCGGAGCGAGGGGAGTTCGTGGATGTCACGGCCGATGCCGTGCCCGAGGCCGTGCCCGAAGAGCTTGTCGTACCCGGCGCGTGCGATGACGTCGCGGGCGACCTGGTCGGCCTGTCGCGAGGTGACGCCGGGCCGCAGGAAGTCGATGGCGGCGAGCTGCGCCTCGAGCACGATGTTGTGGATCTTCTTGAGCTTGGCCGGCACGCGCCCGAGCGCGAAGGTGCGTGTGAGGTCGCTGCAATAGCCGTCCACCTTCGCGCCCCAGTCGAAGAGGAGCACGGTGTCGTTCTGGATCGTCTTCTCCCCCGGGCGGTAGTGAGGGAGCGAGCTGTTGGGCCCGGTGGCCACGATCGGCGGAAAGCTCGGATCGCTGGCGCCGCGCGACTTCATTTCCATGATGAGCAGGCCGGCGAGATATCCCTCGGTCTGGCCCGCCTGGATCTCGGAGCGCACCGCGTTGAAGGCTTCCTCCGCGACGTCGGCGCTCTTGCGCACGAGACCGATCTCGTGGTCGTCCTTCACCTTCCGCTGGTTGCGCATCACCTCTTCCAGCGGCACGAGCTCGCACTTGTGCTCGATCGCCTCCAGCGCGTCGACGACCGCGTCGTGCTGCCCGACCGTCGTGTAGTTCACCTCGAAGCCCACCCGCTTGACCCCCGCCTCCTTGAAGGCGTGGGCCACGGCGTCGGCCATCTTCGCGAGTTCGCCGTCGCGCACCGTCACTTTCAGCCAGGCCGCCTCGAGGCTCGCCTGCTCCGTGTAGCGGAAGTCGGTGACGAGGTGGATCTCCTTCTTCGTGAAGAGGCCGACGCTGTCCTCACCGGTGAAGTTGGTCAGGTAGGCCAGGTCCGGCGGGTGCGTGAGCATCAGCCCGTCCAGCTCCAGCGCCTTCAGCGCCTCGCGCACGTTCTTGTGGCGCGCCTTCAGATACGCCTTGGGTTTGACGACGGGTTGCTGCATGAGTCGGGGAGTGGGCGGAAACTCTTGCTATGCCGCGGGTTCCGGGGACGGACCACGGCGGAGCGGGACGTTAAACCGGGGCGGCGTGAGAAGTCAACGCAGCGGACGAGGCGTCGCAGGCGATCCCGCGCCCCGTGATGCCGATAAAACCACGCTCCTGCACCTCCCATGCCTCAGCGACGAAGCGCCGGCTCAATCGGGCCGCCGTTGCTGCCGAAGAAACCCGGGCGGTCGCCGCGGGCGATCCGCCCCCGCCGCGCTCACGGAGCAACCGAATGGAACTGACCGCCGAAACGCTGCTGGAGGTGCTCCGCAGCCTGCGCTGCGATCCGACATCGGCGGCGATGCGCCGGCGGCGCCTGCCGCGCGTGGGCGTCCGCCTCCGGCTGAAGATCCTCCCCTTTCGGGAAGGCCCGGGCAACGGCCCGCGCATGCCGCAGCCCGCCGTCGTCCGCCTGCGCGACCTGAGCCGGCGCGGCCTCGGCTTCGTCCATTCCTCGCCGCTGGAGGTGGGGCAGAGCTTCATCATCACCCTGCCCCGGGAGGCGGGCGGGCATGTCCACATGCTCGGGCAGGTCGAGCGCTGCCGCGCGCTAGAGGGCGGCTCCTGGGAGATCGGCAGCAGCATCCGCACCGACGTGCCGCGCGAGGAGATCGAGCGGCTCCTCGCCGGCCGGCGTCGCAGCGCCTGAACCCCGCGCTAGTTCGCCTCCTCGGCGAGCCGGTCCGCGGCCCGCTGGCGATTGCGCCGGCGCTCGACGAGGTCGATCGCCATGTTCAGCGCCGCCTTCATGCTGGAAGGGTTGGCTCGGCTCTGGCCGACGATGTCGAACGCGGTGCCGTGGTCCGGGCTGGTCCGGATGATCGGCAGCCCCAGCGTCAGGTTCACGCTGCTGTCGAAGGCGATGAGCTTGACCGGGATGAGTCCCTGGTCGTGGTATATCGCGACGACCGCGTCGAACTCCCCCTTGAGCGCGCGCAGGAAGATCGAGTCTGCCGGGTAGGGGCCCGTGCAGTTGATGCCCAGGTCGCGCGCCATCCGGATCGCAGGCTCGATGAGGCGCTGCTCCTCGTCGCCGAACGCGCCTCCTTCGCCGGCGTGCGGGTTCAGCCCGCACACCGCGATCCGTGGCTCGGGGACGTCGAACCACTCCACCAGCGCCTGGTGCAAGAGCTCGATCGGGTGAAAAATCGTCCCGATCTTGATCGTGCCCCACAGGCTGTTCAGCCCGACATGCACCGTCGCCAGCGCCACGCGCAGCGGCCCGCCGGCGAACATCATCGCGAACTGCCGCGATCCCGTCCGCTCCGCGAACAGCTCCGTGTGGCCAGGGTAGTTGTAGCCGGCCATGTGCCAGCTCTGCTTCGAGATCGGGGCGGTGACGACGGCGTCCACGAGGCCCCGCTGCGCCGCCTCGATCGCATCGAGGCAGAACCGCATCGAGGCCCGCCCCCCCTCGCGACTCGGGCCGCGCACGCCGCTGCCCAGCAGCGAGAAGTGGTCGTAATCGACCACCACGACATCATGGCCATACGCGCGCAGCCGGCCGCTATAGGCGTCGCGCCACCAGAAGACATCCAGCTCCGCGAGGTCGGCGGCGTAGGAGAGCTGCTCGTTCATCCCGTAGATGACGAACCGCGCCTTTCGGCGCAACTCCGCGTCTCCCAACGCCTTGACGATGACCTCCGGGCCGATGCCGGCCGGGTCGCCCATCGTGATGCCGATCGTCGGACGCGGGTCCATGTCATCATCCACGCAAATCGCCTGCCGCGGCGCTGTCTGAAGTCTGCACCCGCAAACACCTGCGGGCCAGCAGACAAACCTGCATTTTACGCCATCACCTTCCCGATGTCCCTCTTTCACCGGATCGACGGCGCCAACTCCTCCAGCTTGTGGACGACCGTCTTGACGAGGATGTCGGCCTCGAAGTTCATCGGCCACCCGGCGCTTCGCTGCCCAAGCGCCGTCCGCTGGAGCGTCGTCGGAATAAGGGCCACCTCGAAGGTTGCGCCGTCGCGCGCTGCGACCGTGAGCGAGACGCCGTCGAGGCAGACACTTCCCTTCGGCATCACGTAGCGCGCCAGATCCGGGCTCGTTGCCAGGCGAAGCCGCGTCTCGCGCTCGTTGTCCACGCGCTCCAGCAGCGTCGCGGGGCCGTCCACGTGCCCCAGCACGAAGTGCCCGTCGAGCCGGTCCGAGGCGCGCAGCGCCCGCTCGACGTGCACCGTATCGCCCGCCGCCAGCAGGCCCAGGTTCGTGCGGTCGAGCGACTCCCGGATCACGTCGAAGTGCAGCACCGCCTCGTCGATCGCGGCGACCGTCAGGCAGCAGCCGTTCACCGCGATGCTCTCGCCGACGCGTTCGTCGCCCCAGCGCAGCGCCAGCGAAAGGCGCCGCCCGGACGCGTGGTCCGCGACGCTTTCGACAGCAACGGTGCGCTCGACGATGCCCGTGAACATGCTTGCGATCTTAGCAGACGCCCGCCGCAACCGTCGCGCCGCGCGCGTCGGGTACACTCGTGGCATGAGCCGGTCGCTCCAGGGAATGGTCTGCATCATCACCGGCGCCAGCAGCGGCATCGGCGCCGCCCTGGCGCGGGTGCTCGACTCCGCCGGCGCACGACTTGCCCTTGCTGCCCGCCGGCAGGATCTGCTCGAGGCGCTCGCCGGCAGGCTTCGCGGGGAGCACCTGGTCGTCCCGACCGACGTTGCGGATCCGGAGCAGTGCCGCCGGCTTGTGGAGCGGGCGGTGGACCGCTTCGGGCGGGTAGATACCCTCGTCGCCAACGCCGGATACGGCATCGACAAGAAGACGATCGACACGACGCACGACGAGGTGGCGGAGATGTTCGCGGTCAACGTCTTCGGCACGCTCGACTGCGCCCGCGGCGCGGTGGAGCAGATGCGCCGGCAGGAGCCGCGTGATGGCTGGCGCGGGCAGGTGATGATGACCAGCAGCGTCCTGGCGCGCCGGGGCATCGCCTACGGGGGGCCCTACAGCGCGACCAAGGCCGCCCAGTTGTCGCTTGCCGAGGCGATGCGGGTCGAGCTTGCTCCCGAACGCATCGCCGTTACGAGCGTGCACCCGAGCGCGACGGAGTCGGAGTTCGGCACGGTCGCGCGGTTGAAGGGAAACGCCAACGTCCGCGGCGTCTCGTCGTGGGTGAAGCCCCAGTCCGCCGAGCACGTGGCTCGGCGCATGGCAGCGGCGATCCGTCGGCCGGCTCGGGAAGTCTGGCCGGCCCGCAGCATGCGATACCTGTTCGGAATCAACGCGCTCTTCCCCGGCCTTGGCGACTACCTCGTGAAGCGGGGCACGCGCCGGCGCCTGGGCGAGTGATCACTCGAACGGCGTAACGTCGAGCTTGTACCGCCGCATCTTCTTGTAAAGGGTCGTCCGGTTGATCTCCAACTCGTCGGCCGTCGCCTGCCGGTTCCAGGCGTTTCGCTCGAGGGCCGCACGGATGATCTCCCGCTCCGGCGCTTCCAGGGCCGTCCGCAGCGGCAGGGGGATCTCCGGGATGATCGCTCCCCGCGCCTGCTCCAACCCCTTCGCAGCGCCGCCGGAGCGCTGGATCGGCTCCGGGAGGTCGTCCAGGTCGATCTGCACCTTTCGGCAGAGGACGGTGGCGCGCTCGACGGCGTTCTCCAGCTCGCGGATGTTTCCGGGCCAGTCGTATCGCTGGAGCGCACCCGAGGCCTCCGGTGTGAACCCCGTCACCTGCCGGCCAAGTTCGTCGCGGAAGTGCGCCAGGAAATGCTCCGCCAGGAGCGGCACATCTCCCAGGCGCTCGCGCAGCGGCGGAAGGTGAACGCCGACGACGTTGATCCGGTAGTAGAGGTCCTGCCGGAAGGTGCCGAGGGCGACCATCTCGGCGAGGTCGACGTTCGTGGCGAGCACGACCCGCACGTCCGCCTCGCGCGGCGTGGTGCTGCCGACCGGCTCGTAGAGCTTCTCCTGGAGAAACCGCAGCAGCTTCACCTGGAGCGCGGGCGAGGCGGAGTTGATCTCGTCGAGGAAGATCGTCCCCCCCTCGGCGGCGGCGAACCGGCCCGGACGGTCCTGTGCCGCGCCGGTGAAGGCGCCCTTCACGTAGCCGAAGAGCTCGCTTTCCAGCAGCGGCTCCGGCAATGCGCCGCAGGAGACTTCCACGAAGGGCCGGTCGCGCCGCGGGCTGCGGCGGTGCAGTGCGCGCGCCAGCAGCGACTTGCCCGTCCCGCTCTCGCCGTGGATCAGGACGGTCGTGCGGCTGTCGGCCACCGCGTCGATGACTTCGAAGACACGCTTCATCCGCTCGTCACGCCCGATGACGTTGTCGAGGCCGAAGATGTCCTCGAGCTGCCGGCGCAGCGAGCGGTTCTCGTGCAGGAGGGCCTGCTGCCGAAGCGCCTTCTCGACCACCAGCCGGATCTCCTCATCCACCACCGGCTTGGTGAGGTAGTCGAAGGCGCCCTCTTTCGTGGCCAGCACCGCCTGCTCGATGCTGCCATACCCCGTGATCACGACCGGCACCGTCTCCGGGTGCTCCCGGCGCAGCTTCCGCAGGAAGCGGTCCGGCCGCACGCCCGCGGCGTTGATGTCCGCCAGCACGAGCTCCACCCCGCGGCGCCCCAGGCGGTCGAACGCCTCCTCCGCCGACTCGACGGCGGTCGGCTCATATCCCTCTCGCGCGAGGAAGGCCGAGAGCGAGTCGCGCAGGATGCGGTCCTCGTCGAGGATCAGGATCCGGGGCTTGGGGGTTTCGTCTGGCGTCATGACGGCTTGCCGGGTGCGCGGACCGTTGCCGCCCGGCAACGCTCCGACACTTCAACGTAGCGTGCGAACAACATGGCAAGGGGTCCCCCGCGGGTTATCAGCGCCAGGAACCGGTTATGCGGACCGTGCGGGCGGGCTGGAACGCGACGTTCCGCCGCGGCCGGGCTGATTTCCACGGCCTCGAAACGTGATCTATGATGCGGGCCTATGAAGATCGGCGTTCCCAAGGAAATCAAGGCCAACGAGAGCCGAGTGGCGATGCTTCCCGTGGGCGTTCAGACGCTCGTGAAGAACGGCCACACCGTGTTCGTCCAGCGAACCGCAGGGGAGGGCAGCGGCTTCACGGACGACCAGTACCAGGACGCCGGCGCCAACCTGATGGACACCCCGCAGGAGGTGTTCGCCGAGGCGGACATGATCGTCAAGGTCAAGGAGCCGCTCGCGCCCGAGATCGCGATGTTCAAGCCGGGGCAGACGGTCTTCACCTACTTTCACTTCGCCGCCAGCGAGGAGCTGACTCACGGCTGTCTTCAGAGCGAGATCGTGGCGATCGCCTACGAGACCGTCACCGACCGGCGCGGGGCGCTGCCGCTCCTGACTCCCATGAGCGAGATCGCCGGCAAGATGAGCGCCCAGGAAGGCGCCAAGTACCTCGAGCGCCCCTTCGGCGGACGCGGCGTCCTCATGGGCGGCGTGCCGGGCGTCGCTCCGGCGAATGTCGTGATCCTGGGCGGCGGCGTGGTCGGCACCTGCGCCGCCAAGATTGCCGCCGGCTTCGGGGCCAACGTCGCCATCTTCGACATCAACCTCGACCGGCTGCGCTACCTGGACGACGTGCTGCCGGCCAACGTGGACACGATCTACTCCGACGCCCACAACGTTGCCGAATATTGCAAGCGGGCCGACCTCGTGATCGGGGCGGTGCTCATCCCCGGCGCCAAGGCGCCGCGCCTCGTGACGCGTGACCTCCTGAAACAGATGCAGCCGGGCGCTGTCGTCGTGGACGTGGCGGTGGACCAGGGCGGCTGCTTCGAGACCACCCGTCCCACCACCCACCAGGATCCGACCTACGTCGTGGACGACGTGTTGCACTACTGCGTGGCGAACATGCCCGGCGCCGTGAGCCGCACGAGCACACTGGCCCTGAACAATGCCACGTTCCCCTACGTCCTGAAGATCGCCAACATGGGGGCCGACAAGGCGATCGCCCAGGACCCAGGCCTCGCCGAGGGCCTGAACATGCTCCGCGGCCGCGTCACCAACGCCGCCGTCGCCGAGAGCTGGAATCTGCCTCACCAGCCCCTCCAGAAGTAGCAATGTCGCGACTGAAGCAACTCGAGGATCTGCTCCGCAACGAGCCGAACGACCCGTTCCTCCGGTACGGGGTGGCGATGGAGCACAAGAAGGCGGGCCGGCTCGACCAGGCCCTGGACTGGTTCGCCCGCACCCTTGAGGCCGATCCCACCTACTGCTACGCCTGGTACCAGCAGGGGCAGATCCACGCCGGCCGCGGCGACACCCGGGCAGCACGCGACATCTACGAGCGCGGCATCGCCGCCGCCCGTGCGTGCAACGACCAGCACGCCGCCGGCGAGATGCAGGCCGCCCTGGACGAACTGGACTGATCGACCTCCCGCCGCGGATGGCCTTTGTTGCTCCTTGACCGGCGGGCGCGGTGCTTTTACTTTCTCGTTTGCCGATGGCAAACTCCGTGAACGGCAACGAGACGGCCGGACAGCACGCCAAGGGCGTGCGGATGGAGTTGTCCCGCATCATCATCTCCGAGCTCCAGGACCAGCAGATCATCGTCCTTCACGAGGTGGACGGCGGCCGGCAGTTTCCCATCGTCATCGGCAGCCCCGAGGCGATGGCGATCGACCGCCGGCTCAAGGGCATCACGGCGCAGCGGCCGCTCACCCATGACCTGCTCGCAAACGTGGTCGAGGCGCTGGGCGGCACGGTCGACCGCATCGAGATCCACAACCTGGAGAACCACACGTTCTTCGCCCGCGTCGTCATTCGCCGCAAGGGTCCAGGCGGGAAGGGTGAGGAGTGGGTCGAGGTCGATTCCCGCCCCAGTGACGCCATCGCCGTCGGCGTCGCGACCAACGTCCCGATCTACGTCGCCGAGCACGTCCTGGACGAGGTCGGCTAGGTATGATCCTGCCTTAGCGGGCCTGTAGCTCAACGGTCAGAGCAGGGGACTCATAATCCCTTGGTTCTCGGTTCGAATCCGAGCAGGCCCATCCGCCGCGAAAGGGCGATCGCCGGTGTGTCGTCGAACCGGGTGAAATCGCCCGGCGTAGCTATGGAGGCCGGTGGTTCCTACCATGCGGCCTCTCGACTGCTTTCCCCGTTCTGATGAAGCCCTGCCGTTGTGGCGGTTTCCGGACCGATCCGAGACCAGTCACAACGCATCTCCCTGCCCTCCCATCGTCGGGTGCGGCTTGAGTGGTGCGTCCCTTCGCACCATACAGGAGTTGCGTTGTCCACTGTTTCGTTCACTGATCTTCCGCTCAGCAAGTCCCTTCTCGCCGCCGTAGCGGGCGAGGGATATGCCACCGCCACGCCCATCCAGGCGCGGGCGATTCCAGTTCTCCTGGCCGGGCGCGACCTGCTCGGCTCCGCCCAGACCGGCACCGGCAAGACGGCCGCCTTCGCGCTGCCGATGCTCCAGCGACTCGCCGAGTCGTCGGCGCCGGGCGGACGCCGGCGCGTGCGCGGACTCGTCCTGGCCCCCACGCGTGAGCTTGCACTTCAGATCCTGATGAGCCTGCGCACGTACGGCCGCAACCTGCCCCTGCGTCACCTGGTGATCTTCGGCGGGGTGGGGCAGAACCCGCAGGTCGCCGCGCTGCGGCAGGGCGTCGACATCCTCGTCGCCACGCCCGGCCGGCTGATCGACCTCATGAACCAGGGCCACGTCGACCTCGGCGGCGTCGAGATGCTCGTGCTGGACGAGGCGGACCGCATGCTCGACATGGGGTTCATCCCCGACATCCGTCGCATCGCGGCCAAGTTGCCCGAGCGGCGGCAGACGATGCTCTTCTCCGCCACGATGCCGCCGAGCATCGTCTCGCTGTCGCGCTCGCTCCTGAACAACCCGGAGCGTGTTGAAGTGGTGCCGCAATCGACGACGGCCGAGCGGATCGAGCAGTGCGTCTACCACGTCGAGAAGGGGAACAAGGTCTCGCTCCTGGCGCACCTCGTGAAGCGCGACGCGATCGAGCGCGCCATCGTCTTCACCCGCACCAAGCACGGCGCCGACCGCGTCGTGAAGCACCTTGCCCGCCTCGGCCTAGTCGCCGCCGCCATCCACGGGAACAAGAGCCAGAACAACCGCCAGCGCGCACTCGACGGTTTCCGCAGCGGCAGGGTGCGGCTTCTGATCGCCACCGACGTGGCGGCGCGCGGCATCGACGTCGACGGCATCAGCCACGTCTTCAACTTCGACGTAACCCACGAGCCGGAGACATACGTCCACCGCATCGGCCGCACCGCCCGCGCCGGCGCCGGGGGCGCCGCGGTCACATTCTGCGATCGTGACGAGCGGGCCAACCTCAAGGCGATCGAGCGGCTGATCCGTCAGCAGATCGAGGTTCGCCGGGACGTGCCGGCCTTCGCCGCGCATGCGCCGGTCGAAGATGAAGCGCCCGTGCGGAGAGCAAAGGCCACGGCACGCCCTGCGCCAGTCCGCAACGCTGCGAAACCGACTCGCAACGCCCAGGCACGGGCGACGAAGTCGACCGCCCCGCGCAAGGCAGCGGGCGAGACCTGGGTCGCCGCGTCCGCTTACGGGCAGCCCATCAAGAACCGCAGGCAACCGGCCGGCCCCGCCGGCACGGGCCCGGGCGGCGGAGCCACCTCCGGCCGGCGTAATGCCGGCGCCAGGTCCACCGGCAAGGCCGGCTTCGGCGGAGGCGCCAAGCCGACCAGCAAGGCGGCCAAGCGTCGCGCCCGCAAGGCGCGGCAGCTTTCAGCGTAAAACCGGTCTCGTCCTCAGATGGCAAAAGCAGATGGCGGCGGGCCGCATCGGGCCAGCCCCCCCATTGTTTAAACCCC
>JAEZED010000223.1 GCA_023417885.1 Planctomycetota bacterium | reverse complement strand
CCCGGGCGCCGGGGGGGCCCCAACCCCCCCCCCCCCCGGGCAGGGTGGTGCCGATGGGGGACGCTCAGGCGTTGGGGCTCTTGGCGCCCTCGCCGGTGTCGTCCTCGGTCTGCTTCTGGCCGATGATCTCCGGCTCGGCGCCGGTCTCGGGGGCGACTTCGTCGTCGGTCGCGAGCTTGGGCGCGGCGACCATGGCGACGGTGAAGTCGGCTTCCTGGCCGGGGATGCGCACGCCGTCGGGCAGCGTCACCTCGCTGATGTGCACGGCGTCGCCGACATCCAGCCCGCTGACGTCGATGCGGATCTCGTCCGGCAGGTCGCGCACGCGGCAGACGACCTCGATGGTGTCGCGCATCTGCGTGAGGATGCCGCCGTTCTTCACGCCCTTGGCCTCGCCGACGAGGTGGATGCCGACCTCGCTGGTGATCTCCTCGTCCAGGTTCACGCGGAAGAGGTCCACGTGGAGGATCTCGGTGCCGAGGTGGTCGTACTGCACGTCCTTCAGCAGCACCTGCTCGGTTGCGCCGTCGAGCTGGAGGGTGAAGAGGTGGGCGCCGCGCTGGAGATGCCGAAGCGTCTCCGTCAGCGGAAGCGTCACGTTCAGCGCGTCCTCCTTGTGACCGTAGACGACTGCCGGCAGGCGGTCGTCACGGCGGAGGCGCCGGCAGGCGCGGGTGCCCAGGGCGTCGCGCTTCTCAGCGCGCAGGTCGATGGATTGCATGGACATGGTCTTCTTGTCTCCGGTCGTTTCTTCTGGTTCTGTTGGTGTCGAAAGTCTGTTTCCGGGCCCGCCTCACTCGCTGGAGGCCCGGCGGTCGCCCGGCTGGAACAGGGCGGAGATGCTGCGATTCTCGTGGATGCGCTGGATCGCCTCACCCAGCAGCGGGGCGACGCTCAGAACCTCCAGCCGGTCCTTGATCGCCTCCGCCCGGTTGCCCAGCGGGATCGTGTCGGTGACGGCCAGCTTGGTGAAGTCGCACTGGCCCAGCCGGTGCATCGCCTGCCCCACGAGCACCGGATGCGTCGCCGCCATGTAGATGTCGCGCACGCCGTGGGCCCGCAGGATGTTGCAGGCGCTGGTCACGGTGCCCGCCGTGCTGATCATGTCGTCCACCATGATCACGTTCTTCCCCTTCACGTCGCCGATGATGTGGACGCTTTCCACTTCCTCGCCGCTGTGACGGCGCTTGTCGATGATGCTGATCGACCCGCCGTAGCGGTTCGCGTAGGTCTGGGCCCGCTTCACGTTCCCCACGTCCGGCGAGACGAAGACCCACCCCTCCATCTTCAGCGACTCCAGCCACCCTCCGAACACCGGGTTGGCCGTCAGGTGGTCGAACGGAATGTCGAAGAAGCCCTGCACCTGGGCCGCGTGCAGGTCGACGCTCACCACCCGGTCGCATCCGGCGCGCTCCAGGAGGTTCGCCACCAGCTTCGCTGTGATCGGCACGCGCCCCTCGTCCTTCCGGTCCTGACGGGCGTAGCCGAAGTACGGGATCACCGCCGTCACGCGCTTGGCGCTGGCGCGCTTCAGGCAGTCGATCCAGATGAACAGCTCCATCCAGTGCTCGTTCGCCGGGCCGCAGGTGCTCTGCACCACGAAACAGTCGCGCCCGCGAACGTCCTCCTCCACCTTCACGAACGTCTCCCCGTCCGGGAAACGCTCCACCTTGCCCGCCGCCAGCGGGATCTTCAGGTAGTCCGCCACCTTCTGCGCCAGCACCGGCGCCGCCGTGCCCGCGAAGAGCTTGATCTGCGAGTTGTCGCCTTGCCCGTTCGACATCAGAGCTCCAGTCTGGATCCGCCGTCCACTTCAGGCCATCGCCTCGCCGATTGACGCCAAACCCGCCGTGTCGGCGTTACCGGCGACCACCGAGCCTTCCTTCACCACCGAGTCCCGCGCCACGTATGCGAACGGCCCGATCGTGCACCCGCCCCCGATCCTCGCGCCGCGCCCGATGTACGTGAACGGCAGCACACGCGTCTCGGCGCCGATCTCCGCCCCCGACTCCACGTACGTCAGGTGCGGCGCCACGACGCTCACGCCGCTCTCCAGCAGCGACGCCACGATCCGCGCCTGCATCACTGCGTCCGCCTCCGCCAGCTGAACCCGCGTGTTGGGCGCGATGATGTCATCCCCGCGCACGCACTTCTCCGCCACCACCTTCCCGCCCCCCGCACGGCACAGGCCGTAAATGTCGGTCAGGTAGTACTCCTTCTTCGCGTTCTTGTTCTCCAGGCGGCCAAGCAACTCGATGAGCTTGTCCGCCTTCACGCAGTAGAGGCTCGGGAAGACTTCCCGCACCTGCTGCTGCTCGGGCGTGGCGTCTGCCTGCTCCACGATCTCCACGAACGCCCCCGCCTCGTCCCGGATCACCCGCCCATACCCGAACGGGTCCGCCAGCTCCGCCGTCGCCATGCTCGCATCCGCCCCCTGCACCCGGTGGGCCTCGATCAACTGCCGCAGGACGGCGGGGCGGATCAGCGGAACGTCCCCCGCGAGAACTAGCACATCCTGCCCCGCCAGGCCCACCGCCTCGATGCCCGGCACGCACACCTTCGCGGCGTGACCCGTGCCAAGCTGCTCCGCCTGCTCCACGAACTCGATCCGCTCATCCCCGCCGAACCGGTCGATCACCGCCTCCTTGCCATACCCCACGACGACGAACGCCTTCTCCACCCCGGCGTCGAAGGCGGCGTCCAGGATGTAGGCCAGCATTGGCCGCCCGCAGATCTCGCGCAGCGGCTTGGGCAGGGCGGACTTCATCCGCGTGCTCTTGCCGGCGGCGAGGATGATGGCGGAGAGCATTGGGAAAGGAGGAAGGAGGAAGGTGGAGGGAGGAAGGAAAGGGTCGGAGGCGAATCGGGCCTTTCAGCCTTCATCCCTCATCCCTTATCCATTTTTCTGCGCAACTTGGCCCGCAGGGATTCGAACCCCGACTGACTGGACCAAAACCAGCTGTGCTACCGTTACACCACGGGCCATCTTGTGAGCCCCCGCACCCTGCGGGGCCGCTCTGCGGCAAGAGGCGACGCGCAGAACACGCGTCATGGGAGGGGTTTAACGTCTACCCATCCGCTTGCGGCGGACCTCTCGACGGCGGGGGATCGTAGGGGCCCGCCGCCGGCTTTCCACTGGGGCGGATGGCGGCTTACGAATCACCTGCCGGTGGGCGTGGACGTGATATGCCCTGGTCGTCGATGGTGTCGCTGAAGTCCGGCTTGCTCGACATGGAGATCGGCAGCCCGTGCTTGAAGACCAGTTCGAGCACGTCCATCACAATCGGCGGCGGCTCTTCCTGGCCGGCTTCGCGGTAATACCAGACCTCGCCCTTGGCGCTGACGAGTTCCGCAAACCGCCGATCCAGGATGTCGAGCGTCGCCGGCTCGTCATCGAGGAACACCTCGCCGTTCGCGTGCACCTTCACTTCGGCTCTCGGCGGGGCGTTCGTGGCCATCGATGACGACTGCTGGGGTTCCGGATTCGGTGGCGCGGCTTCGCGCTCGTCGCATCCAAAGGAGAGCAGCGAGCAGACGATGATAAAGACCAGCGGGCGCACAGGGGATTCATAACGGGATGAACCGGCGCCTTCAAGGAAAGCCGGGCCCTCGGGGCGGCTCAAGCGGGACGGGCGCGTTTCGTGCTCGCCTACTTCGCCCCCCTGGAGCTCGCCTTGCCTGGCTTCTTCGACGACTTGATGATCATCTGCGGCGGCGGGGCTTTGGCTGGGAACTTCACGCCGGCGTGCTTGATCGCGGCCGTGAACAGGGCCTGTATCGCCGGCCGATCCAGGTCCGATGCCGCCGTGATGGGGAGGCTGCGCACCTTGGAGCCGGAGCCCCCGAGCAGGCCCTCGGGGTCGGGCAGGGACTTGTCGAAGTAGAGCCGGACGGCGTCCGGGCGGACGGAGATCGTCACGATCCCCTCGTAACCGCGCTCGGACATGCCGAAGGTCACGACGAGTGAGTCGGGGTAGGGGTAGACGATCTGATGCGTGCTCGGAACGGCACGCCGCAGCCTGGAAAGGCAGCCCTCGACCAGCGCCACCGTGTCGGGCGGAAACTGCGACAGGAGCGCGGCGAACTGCGCGTCGGGGCTAGCCTGTTCAGAGGTCTGGCCAACGGTCATGGTGTGACGAGCTCCGGAAGTGGGTTGGGCAATTCGCCAGGGCGGCCGTGGCCGGATCCGGCTATTTCTGCGCATCTTCGCGCTTGAACTCGAATCGCTGCGGATTGCCCCCGCGGGCGAAGCCGATCGAGGCGGTCAGGTTCCCGTCCGCCGAAAGCTCGTACACGATGCGCTGCGGGAAGTCGTGGCGCGGGTTTTCGAACACGGCACGCCCGGCGCCGGACTCGCTGCTGAGCTCGGTGAGGATGAACTCCGTCGGCGGACCGCCGCCGGGCTGGGCGACGTAAACCAGCCCGCCGTCCCGCTCGAGGATGCGCAGGTATTCGAAGGCCCGCAACCGGTCGCGCGTGACGGTGCGCGACACGCCAAGCATTGCGCCGCCCAGCGGTGGACTCCAGCGCTCCTCGATCGAGGTCATGCCCGCCGTGCCCCGGGTGCCGACCCACGCGCCTGTCAGCCATGCCGTCTCGGCGATCGACGCTTTCGCCGGCGCCGGCAGCGCGATATCCTGCGGATGGCGGTAGAGCGCCACGGACTTCCAGCCCGAATCGGTCGCGACGCTCGCAAGCATTCCCTCCGCCGTCGGGCGCAGTTCCCATCGAATCTGTCCGCCGGTGCGCGAGTCACCCGGTTCGCGCACCGGCTCGCTCAAGTATTCGAAAGCGCCGTCCTTCCACGCGCCCCGGTAGCGCGAGGTCCTTCCCTCCCGCGTGACGTCGGTCGGCGAACCGTCCAGCGCAATGCGCACCTCACCATCGCTGCGCACCAGGACAAGCGCGTCGGCCTCGAGCCGGAGCAGGACCCTCGAGCTCATGCTGGGCTGATGCGCTTCGTTAGCACGGCCCTCGGTGCGGTCCTCGACGTAGATCCACTCGCCATCCAACGCGCGCAAGCCGTCTTCCTGCGTCGGAGGCTGCGCCGGGTCAGCGCTGAACATCCCCGCAAGGATTGCCAGCGGTGCAAGGACCGTCAGGAGCCGGGCGCCTAGGTGCATCTTGGCCTTTCAGCCGCAGCGTAAGGCCCGCCACGCATTGCAGCAAGTTGCTCCACCGCGGTCGCACAGCGAGAGGCGGAATGAGGAATGAGGAAACCAGAATGACGAAATCAGTGACGGATGTCTGAATGACGAAGTGGGCCGACGCCTCAACGCCTCTCCTTCCGGGAGAGGTGCCGGAATCACGAAGCGATGAAGGCGGAGAGGGCGGGAGCGCGAAGGATCGCTGATAAGGCGAGGTTGCCGAGGCGGCCCCCGGTCGATCGCGGGTAGCGGATGACGTCCGACTAACATTCGCCATGCCCCGCCCCCACGACCAGCTCCGCCCCGTCCGCGTGACCCGGCGGTTTACGTCCGCCCCCGGCAGCGTCCTCTGGCAGCAGGGCGAGACGCTCGTCCTCTGCACCGCCGCCGTCGAGGGCAAGCGGCCGAAGTTCTTTACCGACGACCGCCCCGGCGGATGGGTGACGGCGGAGTACGTCATGCACCCGGCGAGCGTGAGCAGCGGTGGTGGTGGTGGTGGAAGGAAGGACTGGCCGGATTCGATCCGACCGGACAAGCGCGCGACGGAGATCGGCCGGCTGATCGGCCGGGCGGTGCGCGCGGCGGTGGATCTGGCGAAGATCGGCCCGCACACGATCACGCTCGACTGCACGGTGCTCCAGGCCGACGGCGGGACGCGCACGGCGGCGATCTGCGGGGCGATGGTGGCGCTGTCCGATGCGCTGGCGTCCCTGCCGGCGGAGATGCCGGTGGCGGGGAAAGGCGGAAGGATGAAGGCCGAGGGAGGAAGCGCAGAATCGGCAAAGGCCCCCTCGCCCTCCGGCAGTTCCTCCTTCCGCCCTCATCCTTTATCCTTTCACGCCGATCCGCTTCTGCCCGCTTTCGACCCCGCGTACTACGACCCGCGCGCGGCGCTGGTGAATCCGCTGGCGGCGGTCAGCGTGGGCGTGGTGGAGGGAAGGGTCGTGCTCGATCTTGATTACGCGCTCGACAGCCGGGCGGAAACAGACATGAACGTCGTCCGCACGGCGGACGGGCGTTACGTCGAGCTCCAGGGTAACGCCGAGAGCGGCGGAGGATTCACGCCCGAGCAACTCGCGGAGATGCTGCGCCTCGCGAACAAGGGGATCGACGAGCTGCTGCGGATCCAGCGCGAGGCACTGCAGCATTGACCGAGTAACGTATTGGCCGATCACCGGCCGGGCCGGCACCGAATCGCGATCGACCACCAGAAACTATACCGCCGGCCCGGTCCGGTGCATAGGCGGGTTTGCGGCTGGACCCGCCGCCGGTCATACGTGTTCGTTCTGGTCCGGCGAGTACCTTGCCAGGACCTTCTTCGCCACGAGGTCGAAGCTGTGGCAGCCGCTGTCCATCGCCTTACGGTACTCCGGGGTCAGCTTGGCAACACGCGCAATGTGATGCGTCAGGTCATCGACGTTGTAGATAAACCATTCCTTCGCCTTCACGCCGAGTCGATACTCGTTCGTGCCCTTGACGTACTTGCTACGCCAAAAGCCCGCGACATCCTCATAGCGGTGCAACCGTGTAACGCGGCCTTCCCGCTTCGGAAAGAGCAGATCAGCACAGATGTTAAAGCCGCTGCTGTCTGGTGCAACGCTTCTGAGCTCGCGTTTCTCTCCGTCATTGTGGAAGGCGAAAAGGATGTTACCACCGAACATGACGACTTTCGTCAGGACAACGACGTAGAAGTACCTGCCGCCTTCCTCGATCTCCAACAGGTCGCCGATTCGTTGTTGGATCATGCCGCCGCCAGGTCGCAAGCGTCCCCGCGAGATAACGTAATGCCGTTGAGCGGCCGCGGCGGCGCACGCGCGACGCCCGACCACCAGAAACTTTACCGCCGCCGCGGTCCGCTCCAGCGGCGGGTTATACGCCCGGTCCGTTCGGCGTAAGCGTTGGATCGGCGATCAGCGCCTCGACGGCACGTTGGACCTCGGAGGGCTCCAAGTCGAAGCCCGTTGCGTGCGGCCCACTCCAGTTCACGCCGACCAACATTCCGTCGCGTTCTAGGTCCGGCACCCAGACGTGGCAGAACGCCTCCCAAGACACCTCGTCGGGTCGGAAGACCGCGTAATCCGGGACCGCGGCGATGATCTTCTCGGCGCGCGACCGCGACGACCAGAATGGCTGCGCCCGGCGGCCGGATGAAGTTTGCGGGGCGGGGTAACCGTCGTCATCGCGGACGCTCCAGAGCACGCGCGACTTCGCGACCGCCCGGTAGAAGGCCCAAGCTTGTGATCCGGCTGTTGACATAGGGCAGCATAACTAGGGATTAGTCTGCGCACGCGCCTAGGAGCATGCCGCGCCGGGGAGAGTGTACTCCGTAACGCGGGCCGGGGCCTAGGGTTGCCGCGGACACGCGGGGGGCGCGGGAACGAGGCGGCGGCCGGTGGCATGCTATTCGGCGCTCGTGGCCGCGCCCGACCCCCTCAGCGGCTCGGTCGCGGCGAACGGGCGGGCGCGGGCGCAGGTTAGCATGCCGCGTCGCCGCCGCCACCCGTGGGCGGGCGCACGCCGCCGAGGTCGCCGCGTCGCTGACCGGGGTGACGGCTGCGCAACTCTGGGTGCACGCCGCCAAACTACCGCGGCTTATAGCGCATCGCCACCACCCCGCAGCCGAACTCCCGCCGGCTCACGAGCTGCAGGTCGAGCGGTTTCGACAGGCCCGCGAGCAGCGTCGGCCCGTGCCCCGCGACGATGGGGTGCACGACGAACTCGTACTCGTCAATCAAGCCGAGATTGGCCAGTGCCAGCGGCAGCGTCACGCCGCCCACCGATATCGCCTTCCCCGAGTTGCCCGGCTCGTGCTTGAGCCGTTCGACGGCCTCGGCCAGGTCGCCGCCCAGCAGTTCCGCGTTCCAGTCGACCCGGTCGAGCGTGCTCGAGACGACATACTTCTTCGCCGCATCGATCGTGCGGGCGAAGGGCACCATCCAGTCGTCCATCCAGTCGGGCCACGCCCCCGTCGCCGACGGCCGCCACGCCGCCTCCATCATCTCGTAGGTAACCCGGCCGAAGAGCAGCACATCGGCCTCCGCGAGGCGTTCGGCCCAGTAGCGGTGCAACTCCTCATCCGGGGTAACGGCCTGGTGATCGCAGCAGCCGTCGAGTGTGACGTTGATGGAATAGCGAAGTGGTCGCACGAGATCTCTCGAAAGCAGCATAGCCTGCGAGCGATGTGGGGTCACGGACGTGCGACGCGCACTTGCCTCTAGAGGTTGAATCAATCCCGTGGGTGCTTCTTCTCGATCCGTAAGATCTTTGGCTCCTCCAGCTCCATCGCTCCTCACCATGCCGGCTGTTGCTGAGTGAGGCAGTGGATCGCGCCCAGGCCCCAGATCAGCTCGCGGCAGTCCATGCCGATGACCTGCCGATCGGGGAGGAGGCGCTGGAGGATGGCAAGGGCCTTGTCGTCGTTGGCGTGTCCGAAAACCGGGACGAGCAGCGCGCCGTTCACGAAGTAGAAGTTGACGTACGTCGCCGGGACGCGCTGCCCCTCGATCTCGAACACCCCGGGCATCGGGATCTCCACGACGTCGAACCCCTTGCCATGCAGGTCGCGCAGGCCCCTGCACTGTTCCGCCGCGTCATGCGTGACGGCGTGGTTCTCGTCGGCCGGGTCCTCCTCGACGCCGACGACGATCGTGCGCGGGTTCACGAAGCGGGCGAGGTCGTCGACGTGCCCATCCGTGTCGTCCCCGGCGATCCCCCCGCGCAGCCAGAGCACCTGCTCCTGCCCGTAGTAGTCGAGCAGGAAGCGCTCGATCTCCTCGCGGCTCATCCCGGGGTTGCGGTTGGGGTTCAGCAGGCAGTCCTCGGTGGTGAGGATGGCGCCTTCGCCGTTGAAGTCTACGGCGCCGCCTTCCATGACGACGCTGCTGCCGTCCGGCTTCTTCGGCTCGAAGAGCGGCAGCCCGAGTTTCTCTGCCACGCGCGTGGGGACGGCGTCGTCGGCATCCCACGGCAGATACTTCCCGCCCCAGGCGTTAAAGCCCCAGTCGACGACGGCCCCCTCGGTCTTCCCGCCGGCACTGCGCAGCACGAACGCCGGCCCGTGATCGCGGCACCAGCTTTCGTTGGTCGGGATGTGCCAGAAGCGCACGCGCGCCATCGCGCCGGCGGGCACCTTCTCCCGGCGAAGCTGCTCGGCGACGCGCTCCTCCCACGCGGCGTCGGGGACGTTGATGTTCACCGCCTCGCGCAGGCCGATCTCTCCGACGATCGCGGCGAGGTTGGGCGCGATGTGGTCGTAGCGGCCGGGGAAGCTGATCCCCTCCGGGCGCGGCCAGCTCAGCCACGTTCCGCTGTGCGGCGCCCACTCGGCGGGGAAGCGAAAGCCAAGCTCGCGCGGCGTGCGGGCGGAGTCGATGTCGGCCATGCCCGAAGGATAGACCGCGCCCGCCGCACCGCCTTGGGGATCTCAGTCGCCCGTCGCCTGCGGCCTGGGGCGCCGGCGGAGGTTGCTGGTGGTGAGACGCGGGTGCACCTGCACGCGCAGCGGCGCGAGGCGAAGCTGGAAGGCGCACCCCGTGACGAAGGTGGATCGCCCGTCGTCCACCACCACGTCGTTGCTCCACCGCCCGGTGGCGTGCTGGCGCTCGCGGTAGAGGAAGCGGCTCTCCGGGTAGGCTTCGATCCACCGGCTGGAGCAGGCGACGTAGATCCGCAGCGGCCGCTCGATCGTCCGCCGGCGGGTCGCGACGCCGCAGACCCAGTGATCCATGTCGCGCGCGTAGCGGGTGTTGCCCATGTAGCGGAAGAGGGCGACGCTGCGGTTGTCCACGAGCTCGGCGACGTCGGTGTACTCGGCGGCTTCGGGGTGCCAGGTGAAGTCGATGCGCGGGCCGTCGGTGGCGACGGCGTCGAAGATCGTCTCCAGCGCATGGCCGAGGAGATTGGGATCCTGCTCGTAGTTGAGGGTGGTCCCGCAGGTGGGGTCGAGGAAGTCCGCCGGGTGGGGCACGTTCTGGATGGCACGGGCCCAGCGGGCCAGGTTCGGCTTGCGCCCGGTGAGGGCGGAATAGGCGTTGGCGGCGCTGTACAGGAAGCAGGCGCCGTCCAGGTCGCCCTGGGCGTGAATGGTGCGTCGGCGGCTCATGGCAGCCTGGATTATAGGGCAGGAGAGGCCGATTCGCCGCATCACCAGCCTGGGGGAACTCACCTTGGTGACCACGGCGTACACCCGGGAATGTGCGGCTTTCACCCGGGAAACAGGGGCATTCACCCGGGTAAACGGGGCGTCGGCCCGGGGAAACGAAGTGTTCACCCGGGGATATGAGCCGTTCGCCAGGGAATATGGGTGGGTCACCCGGGAATCCGGAGCGTATGCCCGGGAATACGAGGGGTTCACCCCGGGAAACGGGGCGTTCACCCGGGGATATCCGGCATTCACCCGGGGGGAGATGCCCGCAACCCCATCAACCCTGGACCGGTTCGATAAATCGCTTGCACAGATCCCCGTAGGCATCGACGCGGCGGTCGCGCAGGAAGGGCCAGTGCGTCCGCGCGAATTCCACCTGGTTCAGGTCGCACTCCACGACCAGCGTCTCCTCCCGGTCCACGCTCGCCTTCGCCGTCACCTGCCCGTTCGGCCGGGCCACGAAGCTCTGCCCCCAGAACTCGATCCCGTCCTCGTTCACCTTCTTCCCCTCGGCGTCGAGGATCCACTCATGCCCCACGCGGTTGGGCGCGCAGACGTAGCAGCCGTTGCTCACCGCGTGCGCCCGCATCGACAGTTCCCACGAGTCGTGCTGGCTGAAGCCGTACTCCATCTTCTCCTGCGGGTGCCACCCGATGGCGGTGGGGAAGAAGAGGATCTGCGCCCCGCTGATCGCTGTCAGGCGTGCCCCCTCGGGGAACCACTGGTCCCAGCAGATGAGCACGCCGATGTCGGCGTAGCGCGTCCGCCACGTCTTGAAGCCGGTGTCACCGGGGGCGAAGTAGAACTTCTCGTAGAAGAGCGGGTCGTCCGGAATGTGCATCTTCCGGTAGATGCCCATGAGCGAGCCGTCGGCGTCGATGATGACGGCGGTGTTGTGGTAGAGCCCCGCCGCGCGCCGTTCGAAGAGGCTGCCGACGACCACGACGCCGCGGTCCTTCGCCAGCTTCTGAAGCTGCTCGGTCGTCGGCCCGGGAACCGGCTCGGCCAGCTCGAAGAAGCGGTGATCCTCGGTCTGGCAGAAGTACTGCGTGGTGAAGAGTTCCTGCGTGCAGAGGATCTGCGCCCCCTCGTCGGCGCACTTGTGGAGCAGGTTGAGCTGGCGGAAGCGGTTGTCCTCCACGTCCGGCGTGCACGCCATCTGCGTCAGCCCCACCTTCACGATCTTCGAGCGGCTGGCCATGCACAACCTTACGCGGGAAATCCCCCTCAGGCGGCGGGCAGCCCGCACCGCTCCAAGAGGGTTCGCAGTCGGCGCATCGCCTGGCCTCGGTGGCTGATCGCGTGCTTCTCCTCCGGCGGAAGCTGGGCCGTAGTGACGCCCAGGCGCGGCACGAGGAAAAGCGGGTCGTAACCGAAGCCGTTGCTCCCGCGCGGCGCGTGCAGGATCGTCCCCTCGACCGCCCCCTCCGCCGTGTAGAGGATCCGTCCCTGCGGGTCCGCAAGGGCCAGCACGCACACGAAGCGGGCGGTGCGCTGCGCCTCGGGCACGTCCAGCATCCGGCGCAGCAGGGCGGCGTTGTTGTCCGCATCCCCCCGTCCCTCGCCCGCCATCTCCGCGAAGCGCGCCGAGTGCACGCCGGGGCGCCCCCCCAGCGCATCGACCGCGAGGCCGCTGTCGTCGGCCAGGGCCCAGCATTTCAGGTGACGCGCATACGCAGAGGCCTTGAGGCAGGCGTTGGCGCGAAAGGTGCGCCCGGTCTCCGCCGGCTCGAAGTCGCCGGGATCGTCGACGTCCGCGAGACTGCGCGCCTCCACCGGGCCGGCGGCAGAAAGCATCTGCTCGAACTCCGCCGCCTTTCCGCGATTGCGGGTTGCGATGACAAGCTTCATCAGGGAAGGCTAGAAGCGCTTCAGCAGCGCCGGATCCACTTCCATCTGCGGCTTGTCCTCGATCGGCTTGCTGTCAATCGCGTCGGCGCGCTCCGTCGCGAGCGGAATCTCCAGCAGAAGCGGATAGTCGCTCCCGTGGTACTGCCCATCGACCACGTACGCCAGCGACTCGTACCGCTTGCGGAGGGTCGGATCCTGGATTTCGACCCGCGTCTCGTAAAGCTCCAGCGGGCGCCCGTACTGGTCACGCATGTTCTTCCAGCGCTCGTGCAGCTTTCCGACCGCCACCACGATCGTGGGAGGATTCAGCGGATCGACCGCGCCGGTGCGCTCCTTCCGCTCCGCCTCCTCCGCCAGCGACGTCTGCCGGCGGATGGCGTCGATCGGCCAGGTGCCCACGCAGACGTGGCTCTGCGAATCCTTGAAGAGGTAGAACGCCTCCAGCCCCTGCTGGCGCGCGTCGCGCACCGAATCCACCGCCGCCTGCTTGCCGCGAACCGGGTCTGTGTATGTGGCGACAAGCAGCGTCCAGTGTCCGCTGGCGTTGCGCAGATCCCACTCGGCAGGGGCCGGCGGATCCGGGCGCTCCAGCGGCTCGAACACCGTGCGTGGGAAGATCTTGGCGCCCCTGGCGTCCACCAGCGACTCCAGACGCTCGCGATGCTGCTGGGCACGCTGCGCCTCGCGACGATCGACCGACGCCTCGAACGTCGAGTAGAAACCGTGGTACAGCACCGTGCGGCTCTCCCCGCGAACGAGGTAGAAGTCCTTCAGGCCGCTGACCTCCTCCACCTGCTTCCTCACCTGTTCGGCCACCGCCGCGTGGTTCGGGCCGGTGAAGTCGAGGCAGTAGATCGTGAACGCGGCGTCGCGCGGCGCCTGCACCGACGCCTGCACCGTCTCCCCGTCGACGGCAAATCCCTGCGGGACTGCCAGGTTCGTCGCGCCGGAAGCCCCGGAGCCGCCCCCGCAGCCGAGGATCGACATCGTCCCGAGCCAGCCCAGGAGAACGGCGCCAGCAATCGACAACCTTGGCATGCGCATCATCCTTCTATTGACGCTGATTTGACCGGCGAGTTCAAGACAACCGTCCGCAAGAGTCGCTTGAAGCCGTGACAAATCCCCTGCAATCGGGCTGGAAATCGATGCGTGCGGCGGTCAGACGGTTCCGCGGAAGTCCGGCGGGAGCAGCATCACGGGGATCTTCGTGTCCCGAATCAGCTCCACCGGCACGTTTCCGGCGATCAGGCGGGCGAAGACGTTCTTGCCGGTCAGACCCAGGACGATCAGCGTGACGTCGCGCTCGGCGGCGGTGTTCATGATGGCCTGGGCGACGTCGTCGCTGAACATGAGCAGTGTCTGCACCGCGACGCCGCGGGAGCGGATCTTGTCCCCCAGCAGCCGGACGGCCGCCTCCCCGTCCCCGCTCTCGCGCGCGCCTCCCGTCCCGCTCGTGGGGCGCGTGACGTGGACGACGAGCACCTCGGCGTTCAACCGCCGGGCGAGATCGCTCACCGGTGTCACGACGCGCTCGCTTGCCAGCGGGCTGCTGACTGCAATGAGGATCCGGCTCATGGGAAATAGATCGAACGGTGTCCGCGGTTTGAAGTCAATCGCCCATCCGGGCCTCCGACCCGCCCGGGCGCTGTGACAGGAGGTACGATAATCGCCCGTGGATCGCGTGGATCGGCTTGGGCTGGTACCAGTCGTGATCCAGCCGCGCCCGGCCGGCGTCGCCCCCGGGAACCTCGAACTCCACGAACGAAATCCCCTTGCGCTCCCAGCGCGAGTCGTCCAGCCCCTTCACCGCCGACAGCGGGATTGGTTGCCGCCCCGGAACGTGGAGCGTGTCGCTCTCGTCCAGCCGGATCTCCCCGCGGCTGATGTAGAGCCACCGCGCCAGCAGGATCAACCCGAGCGGCGGAAGCACGACCCCCAGTAGCTGGTTGAGCATGATGTCCGAGCCGCTGTGATCTTCCACGTGCCGCTGCTGCTCGACGAGCCTGGCGTACTCCGGATCCGACTGCGGCGTCTGCTCGATGAGGGTATCCAGCCGCCTGTACTCCTCGGCCTCCTTCGGCCAGGCGAAAAAGCCGTCCCAGATCGACCAGAGGCCGAAGCCGACCAGCAGCGCCACGATGGCGTAACGCTTTAACCGGAAGATCGGGTCGGCCCGCGCCACGTGCGGGCCCGGCGGCGCGGCGTCGCGCCCAGGTCCCTCCTCGAATGCCTCCTCGTCGGGCCGGGCCGATGACTCCTGGGTGGTTTGATCTGTCATGCCTTCGAACCGTCCTGTTCCTCGTCCTCTGGCTCCGCCGGCAATGCACCGGCCACCTCCTCGGCCCCACGCGCCACCCTCTCCAGGGCCTCTGCCGCCTCGTCCTGCCCGTCCCCGGCCATCTCGGCGGCATCGCTTCGGAGCCGCGCGGCGAGCGCCATGGCCTTCTGCCGGGCCCGCTGGAGCAACTGCTGATCGCTTTCCCGCCCTGTGTCGGCCGCGCGAGGCGCCATGGCCTGCACTCTAACCCCCGGCCGGGCTCCTGACCACCTCGCCCGCCCCCAACCGCATCGCCGTGGCTGGACGGTATCATCCGCAACGATGCCCGCCGCCCGTTCTTCGCGATCCAGCAAGGCCCCCGCGGCCACCGCACCGGTCTTCGCCCTGGTCGGCGCCGATTCCTTCCTTCAGCAGCAGGCCCTGGAGCGGATCCTCGCAGACCAGCCGCCCGATGCCCAGCGCGCCGACATCGAGGGCCCCTCCGCCGAGCCGGCGGACGTCTTCGACGAACTCCGCAGCTTCGCCATGTTCGGCGGAAGTCGGATCGTGGTCGTCCGCGACGCCGACGACTTCATCACCAAGCACCGCGGGGCGCTGGAGAGCTTCCTTGAGTCGCTGCAGGGCGCGGGCGGCGCCGGGGGCAATGTTCTTGTGCTCCGCTGCACGGGCAAGGGGCTGCCGAAGACCACCCGCGTCTACAAGATGATCGACAAGCTGGGGGGCGTTGTCCCCGCAGACCCGCCGAAGGATCGGGAGCTGCCCCGGTGGATCGTGGAGCAGGGGAAGGCGGTTCACGGCATCACCGTCGCGCCCGATGCGGCGGGGCTCCTGGCGGACCTGATCGGCAACGACCTCGGAACGCTCGACAACGAGCTGGCAAAGCTGGCGCTTCAGGGCGAGACCGGTCGCGTGACGGCGGACATGATCGCGGGGGGCGTCGCCTTCCGGCGCGAGCAGCAGATGTGGACGATGACCGACCAGCTCGCGGCGGGCCGGCAGGATGAAGCGCTGCGCATCTGGCGGCAGCTCCTGGCGACGGACAATTCCGCCGAGTTCCGGGCGGTGACATGGCTCGGGATCTGGCTGGAGAAGTCGGTGGCGGCCCTAAGGCTGGCACACCAGGGGCGCAATGCCTTCACGATCGCCAAGGAGCTGCGCATCTGGCCGGCGGACAACGCCAACGCGCTGATCCGCACCGCGCGCACGCTCGGCGAGCCGCGTCTGCGGCGCGCGACGGACCGGCTGGCGGAGCTCGACTTCCGCACGAAGACGGGCCTGGGCGATGCGAAGCGCGCCGTGGAGGACTTCATTCTCCGCGCCGCGGGGTAGGGCAGAGTCAGGACGAGGGCCATGGCTTCTCGCAACAAACCGGTGCGAATCCTCTTCATCGGCAACAGCTTCACGGCGCGCAACGATGTGCCGGGGATGCTTGCGGACCTGGCGCGGCAGCGCGGCCGCGTCGTGGAGCACCGGCTCATCAGCGCCGCCGGGGCGTCGCTGCGCCGGCACTGGAACGCCGGCGAGGCCGTGGGGGCGATCCGTGAGGGGAAGTGGGACTGGGTGGTGCTCCAGGAGCAGAGCACGCTGCCCGTGAAGAACGCCGGGCGCATGCACGAGAATGTCCGCCTCTTCGCACCGGAGATCCGCTCCGCCGGCGCCGGCACGGCACTCTACCTCACCTGGGCGAGGCGACACGCCCCGAAGACGCAGGCGGCCCTGACCGCCGCCTACGAGTCGATCGGCAGGGAGATCGGCGCAACGGTCGTGCCGGTCGGCGTGGCCTGGGAAGCCTTCCTCGCCGAGCATGACACCCCCGTGCTTCACGACCGGGACGGGAGCCATCCGACGCTCGCCGGCTCCTACCTGGCGGCCTGCGTCTTCCTCAAGGTGCTGCTGGGCGAGAGTCCTTCCGGGCTGGAGGGACCGGCCAGGCTCGACGCCGGGCACGCCCGCGTCCTGCAGGACGCCGCGGATCGCGCAACTTGCGGCAAGGGTAATGCAACGAGCCGCCTCCCGTAGTGGGAGGCGGCTCACTGGTTCCGGAAGGGGAACGACTTTGCTCAGCGCGAAACCGGCTTCGTCACCTGGATGATTCCCTGGGTCTTGATGACCATCATCGAATCATCGAAGAGGTGGAAGCTCTGGACGAGCAACTGGTCGGAGCGACGCTCGATGTCGAGGGCCGACAGGGCACTGCCGCGCGAATCGGAGGCGGGCGCATCCACCCACATCAGCTCGCGCTTCTGTGCGTAGTCCTTAATCTCCTGGCGCGTCGCGTCGTAGAGCGTGGCGGGAAGCTGCTCCTCCTGGGTGCAGATCCAGTACTTGATGTTCGGGTGCGTCTCGGCTTCGTGATGCCGCTCGCCCCGGCACAGGAGGCTTTCCACGAGCCCGCGCTCGGGCATGTTCTCCGGGCCGGAGACAACGACCTCGGTGAGCTGGCTCTCGCCGGCCGTGAACTCCACCACGTGCCCGCCATCCACGAGGTGGATCTGGGCGTCGTACGTCCGTCGCTCGGCGGACTCTGTTCGATGGATGCGGAACAACTCCGGGTGCAGCGGCCGGTTGTAGAGCATGAGCATCAGGCCGGCCTGCTTACGTTGCTTAGTGCGTTGAGACATGGAAGGTTGACCTCACGGCATCCGTGCCGATGTGAAGCGGGGGAAGGGACGTGGAACAGGATGGCATGGCAATGACATCTTGCCTCACCATCTCCGGCAGGCTGGCACCCTCGTCTCCATCGAGGTACGAACTGCCAGCCCACAGGCGTCACCGCCGTCACGCTCCAGTTGCTGGAGCGCCGGAGAACCGGTTCTATCCGGCTTCCGGGGGCGGTTTGCCCAGAATATAAAACATTCAACAGCTTTTACAGTGAAAAATTGCACAACTTGTCGACCATCCCACCCCCTGTCCACGCAGATGGGCACGACAGGTTGGCACATCGGGGATGGCTACAGATCGCCCGTGGCCGCCAGCAGTGTGACCAGCAGAACGTCATACGCCGCGTGCGCTCCGGCGGCGATCCCGAAGCCGCGCGCCGCGAAGATCAGCCCCAGCCAAGCGCCCGCCGCACTGCGGAACGCCAGGGCGGTCCAGGTGAACGGCTCCCCGCCCCCCCAGTGGTGGTAGCCGGCGAAGGTGACGGATGTCACGAGCAGCGTGATCACGAGGGCGGCTCCGGGCTTCAAGCGGAGCAGATCGACCAGCAGGGCGTGGAGCAGGGCAAATCCGATCAGCCGGAAGATCAACTCCTCGTACACGCCTGCTCCCACTCCCAGCACCGCCAGCCCCGCCCAGCCCTCGGCCGTCGACGAGAGGAGCAGGTGCGTCCCGGTGATCACCCCGACCAGCAGGATCAGCGGAATCGCCAGCAACGCGCTTTCCCCTGCCATGGCCGGCGGAACCGTGACGCGCAGCCGCCACGGATGCCGGGCGAAGAGGTGCCAACCCAGGAGCAGCGCGATGACGGCGGCGGGGGCGAGGAGGGGGCCGTTGGCGCCAAAGTGGGCGAATCCCTGCCGGATCCACGTGAAGGCGACGATCCGGGTCTCGGTGTGGCGCGCGGGGTCGAGATGGAACCACCAGGTGCCCGCCTCGTAGAGCAGGACTAGCGGGAGGACAAAGACCAGCGCCGCCAGCGGACGGCGGCTCTGGCGGAAGTAGGTCTCGCGGGTCGATCCCGTTTGCTGCTGCGCGTCTGAAGCCACCGCCCTTGTCTTCGGCGGGTCGGCGGTCGGAGGTTCAGAAAGAGCGCCGGCTCAAGCCGAGCCGGAGCCCGGGGAGGTCGCTCGGCCTTGCGCGGCCTCGGCCGGCTCCTCGGGCTCGTGGGCGAGCACCTTGTTCACGCGGATTGCCTTGCTTCCGCGGAAGAGACCGAGGGTGCCGAGGAACTTGCTGCTGCCGTCGATCTGGAGGGAGATGGGGTTGCTGACCGGCTTCTCGGTCGTCAGGACGTCGCCGGGCCGGAGCGTGAGCAACTCGTGCAGGGTGACGGTTGTCCGGGCCAGGACGGCGCGCAGCTCGACAGGGGCGTGGGCGAGGGACTTTCGCAGCTTGTCCTGTGCCACCTGCCCACCGCCGCGGGACTGCTCGTAGTTGAGCCAGTTCTGCTGGCTCAGGCGGCTCATGATCGGCTCGATGGTGGCAAACGGGATGCAGAGGGCCATCGTGCCCGCGCGGTGGCCCATCTTCACTTCGAAGCCGATGACGACGACCGTTTCGTTCGGCGGGACGATCTGGACGAGCTGCGGGTTGCTCTCGAAGTCGTCCAGCTTGAAGGTGAGCGGCGAGAGGGCGCTCCAGGCTTCGGACAGGTGCTGCGTGCACCGGTCGGTGATGCGCTGCACGAGCCGCTGCTCGATCTGCGTGAGCGGTCGCTGGGGGATGAACAGCTCGGCGTTGGAGCCTCCGAGGAGGCGGTCGATGATCGGGTAGACGATCAGCGGGCTGATCTCGAGGCAGAACTGGCCCGTGAGCTGCTCGGCCTCGAGGAGATTGAAGCACGTCGGGTTCGGCAGCGAGTGGATGAACTCGCTGTAGGTAAGCTGCTCGATGTGGCTGACGCCGATTTCGACGATCGTGCGGAGGTAGCCGGACAGGCTTGCCCCGAGGTTGCGCGAGAACCCTTCGTGGAGGGCCTCGAGGGCGCGGATCTGATCCTTGCTGACGCGTTCAGGTCGCTTGAAGTCGTAGAGCTGCACATCCTGCCCCGGCGACGGTCCACCGGCGCGGGGAAAGCCTGCCTGCTCAGCAAGCTCGACCCCGCCGGCCTCCATGGCCGCCAGAAGGGCGTCGATCTCGCTTGCATCCAGGATCTCCGACATCGCCGCGACCTCCGTGTCTGGCTGATTTCACGACGCTTGCCGCATGTTGAGCGCAGCGGCGCGTACTAAGTTATCGGCCTGCGGCAGCCTCGTCCAACAGTCACCCCATTTAGAGCCCGTCGACCCGCCGGAGCGTGAACGTCACCTGGGGGCGTTCCCCGACGAGGGTGAGCCCCTCCGGCAGGCGCACATCGGCGGCGCGGGTGACGGACTCGTTCACCAGATCCTCGTCTTCTCGCTGGAGGGAGATGACCGCCTTGATCTGCTGTCGCAGGGCAGTGTCGTCATCGCGGAGCCGGGCGATGAGATCCGAGGGCCCCTGGACGCGCAGCCCGTTGAGGACGGGCGGGTTGAACTCGGTGGCCCGGAGCCGGTCGCTCAGCGCGGCCGGCACCTCGGCGAAGACCTGCACGGGGAAGGGGAGCACGAGTTCCTGGTTGCGACGCTGGCGGAGCGTGAACCGCGCCGAAACATACTCGGCGCCGCCTTGGGTGATACTGGCGGGCGCTCCTTCCGGGAGCACCACGCGCAGGCTGTCCACCACGTGCTCGCCCGGCGGGAGGCCGGTGGGGAGCTCGAGCGGGATGACGACTTCCCCCTCCGTCCCCTGGAGCTGGGCGATGGCGCTGGCGGGGCCGGAGAGCGTAACCCGGGGAGGGAGGAACTCGACAGGCCCATCCAGATCACCCGGGTCGAGGTTCTCCGGCACGAGGCGCGCCTCCACCTGGCGGCGATCCTCCACCTGGACGACGAGATCCGAAGGCGTGGACTCCACGACGCTCACACCCGCTTCGCGCAGGATGTCCAGGTTGTTGAGCTGCTCGCGGAGGGAGACGGTCGCCTGCTCCTCGCTGCGCCCGCGCAGCCGGACGTCCAGCGCCGGCGTGGCGCGCTCCTCCCGGAGGGCCCGGAGCACCGAGTTGAGGCCAATGCGCGGCCCTTGAAGGGTCAAGGTCGTCAGAATGTTGTCGCCGCGCCGGTTGACCAGCTCGCCCGTGCCGGTCTGGAGGATCTGGACGATCTTCTGCCCGTCGATATGCTCGACGCGAACGGGAATGTTCTGCTCGATGCGCGTGTCGATCTGCTGATCCTGCGCCCAGACCCAGATCAGCAGCGTGAGCGGAACCACGTAGACCAGCGTGCGCAGCACCTCCATGCTGCGCTCGCGCGTCCACCCGCGGCGGAAGCGGCGGCCGCTGACGCCCAGCGCCCGCAGGCGGCGCCCCACCTTGGGCTTTGCCACCGGTGTGGCCGGCTTCGCCGAAGGTTGTGCGGGGGGCGGTGTCATCGGCATGGGCTAACGGAGATCGACCTCTTCGAGCTCGCTGGCGGAGCGCGTGCTCCCGCCGACCGGCTTGACCTCCCGGATCGGCGCCGGCTGTCGCGTGCCTTCCCTGGGCGCGGGGCGCGCCGGCTTGCGGGCGACCTCGCCGCCGGGCGCCTCGGGCGCGATCGTCTCGCGATCCGCCTCCGAGGCGGGGCGCGAAATGGAGACTGTGGGCGACTCGCCCGCGCCCCCCGGGGC
>JAEZED010000197.1 GCA_023417885.1 Planctomycetota bacterium | reverse complement strand
CCCCAAATCCCCCCCCCCCCCGCCCCCCCCCACGCGGGGGCCGGCTTTTCCTTGCGCGCCTCTCAACCCGGCGGCAAATCGTGACGATTTCGTCGAATGTGACACTCTCCCCTCTCTCCATCGTCCGCGAGCCCCGCAAGCAGGCCCGCACCGTCCTCCTCGCCACCACCCTCGTCGCGATGCTCCTTGCCGGCGGCTGCGCTTCGCGCGGGCCCAGCCAGAAGGAGATCGCCCGCGCCAACTGGAACGAGGCGCGCGCGCGGGTTCTGCTGAACCTCGCCAGCGACCAGTTCAAGCACGGCAACCTCGTCGACGCCCGCAAGACCAACAACGACGCCCTGAAGCTGTCCGATCGCGTCGCCGGTGTCTACGTCCTCAAGGCCAAGCTCGACATCGAGTCGGGCGACCTCCCGGCCGCCTCCGCCGCCCTCGAGGCCGCAAAGACGCTTACACCCGACGACCCGGAACCTTACTACCTCGGCGGAATCATCGCCGAACGCTGGCAGAAGCCGGAGGAGGCGCTGGCCGCCTACCGCATGGCCGCGGAGAAGGCGCCCAACGAGCTGGCCTATCTCCTGGCGACTTCCGAAATGCTCATGAGCCTCGACCGCGCCCCCGAGGCCGCCGAGGCCCTGGAGGCTCGCCTCGTCTTCTTCGAGAGCAGTGCCCCGATCCGTGACATGCTCGGGCAGGTCTACCAGGCCATGGACCGCCACGAGGAGGCGGCGGACCTCTACCGCCAGGCGGCCCTGCTGGCCTCCGACGAGCCGGCCCTGCGCGAACGGCAGGCGCTGGCGCTGGTTGAGGCGGGCCAGTGGCGCCGCGCCGCCGACCTCCTGGAGCGCCTGGTCGCGAGCCCCGACCACTCGCAGAACGTCTCGCTCCACATCGCCATGGGCGAGTGCTGGATGCAACTGGGCAATCCGTCCGCCGCCCGCGCGGCCTTCACGCGGGCCACGCGCCTGGAATCGCAGAGCGTGCCCGCCTGGCTCGGCCTGGGCAAGGCGGCTCTCGAGTCCGGCGATCTTGATCGCGTCGGGTTCGCACTGCGCCAGGCCGAGGGCCTGCGCCCCGCCGGACGCCAGGCTGCCGACCTCGCGCTGCTGCGCGGCTATCTCCACCTCAAGCAGGATCAGATCTCCGACGCCGCGGCGAGCTTCGCGGCGGCAGGGCGGATCGAGCCGCAGGACCCGACGCCGCTGATCATGTACGGCCTGTGCCAGCAGCGGCTGGGCCAGATGGAGTTGGCGCGCGAGTTCTACCGGCGTGCGCTGGAGCTGGATCCGTCCGACGCGCTGGCGCGAGAGCTGCTGGGCGCGGTCGCTTCAATGGAGTTGGATTAGTCCCTCAGTCCGGCGCATTTCGCGCCGATATGGACAAGGGTGAAGCAGATCGATGTATTTCAGCGGCCGCGAAGCAAGGACGGCGGAGCGGCCGCGGGGGCGGAGAGGCAACTCAACTGTGCGTGAAGGTCTTCCCACGAGCATCCTCACCCCCCTGGCGGCGGCAGCCGGCGCGGCTTGCGTTGGACCGCGCTTCTTCGGCCTGACCGAGCCGGGCGGCAGCTTCGACACGCTCGGCGTGGCGCTGCTCATGCTCAGCGCAGGAGGCGGGCTGCTCCTCCACAGGCTCTACACGCGCGGATGCCGACGCCTCGCCGACAGCGCCAACCAGGCACGCAAGACCGGCGAACTCAAGCCCGTCAACTGGCCGGACGACCAGCTATCCCCCCTCGTCGCCGCCGTCAACGACTGCATGACGATGGCTGAGCGGAGCGTCAGCGACGCCGAGGCCGAGGCCAGGCGGCTGGCGATCGAGCTGCGGCTGGTCATGGGCCAGCGCCGGCACGCCCAGGCGGTCATCGGGAGCATCGAGGATGCCGTCCTCGTGACGGACCCGTTCGATGAGCTGCTGATCGCCAACGACGCCGCGGCCCGGCTGTTCGGCTTCGACTGCGCCGCCGCTGAGCGCCGGCCCGTGGACCAGGTCGTTGCCGATCCGAAGGTCGTTTCGCTGATCCGCGAGATGCGCGAGAGCCGCTCGATGAGCCGGCGCGTGCTGGAGCACGAGATGCAGGGCGGGGATCGCCCGCGACACTTCCGGGTGACGCTCGCCTGCCTGCGTGAGGAGAGCGCCGACGTGGAGTCGGCACGCTCGGCGGGCGTGGTCGCGGTGCTGCGCGACGCGACGCGCGAGCGGGAGGCGGCGCAGGCGAAGAACGACTTCGTCAGCGGCGTGACGCACGAGCTCCGGACGCCGCTGTCGAGCATCAAGGCGTACGTCGAGATGCTGGTGGACGGTGAGGCGACGGACGAGAAGACGCGCCGCGAGTTCTACGAGATCATCCAGGGAGAGGCCGAGCGGCTTTCGTCGCTGATCGACAACATCCTGAACATCAGCCGGATCGAGTCGGGGCTGGTGAAGATCGACCGCAAGCCCGCCTCGCCGATGCTGATCGCGGAGCGCGCCCTGGAGGTGATCCAGTCGCAGGCGAAGATGAAGGGGATCGAGATCCGCAAGGAGCTGCTGCCGGCGCTGTTCCAGGTGACGGCCGATCATGAGCTGCTCTACCAGGTGATCCTGAACCTCCTCTCCAACGCGGTGAAGTACACGCCAGAGGGAGGCACGGTGACGGTGCGGACCGAGGTGGACGAATCGCGCAAGGTGCTGGTGCTGAAGGTCATCGACAATGGCGCCGGCATCCCCGAGAAGGACCTGCCGCACCTGTTCGAGAAGTTCTACCGCGTCGAGCGCAACAACGGGATGGCCAAGGGAACGGGCCTGGGCCTGCCGCTCGTGAAGCGCGTGATCGAGCACGACCATGGCGGGCGCGTCTTCGTCGAGAGCGCCGAGGGTCGGGGAAGCACCTTCGGCTTCGAGCTGCCGATGCTCGATCGCCGCGCGGAATGACGGTCAACCAGGGGAGCGTGGAGGAAGTGCATTGAGCAAGAAAATCCTGGTAGCCGACGACGAGAGCCACATCCTCAACGTGGTCTCCCTCAAGCTCCGCAACGCGGGTTTCGAGGTGGTCACGGCCGGCGACGGCGCGGAGGCACTCGCGCTCGCTCGTCAGGAGCGCCCGGCGCTGCTGATCACGGACTATCACATGCCGCTGCTCAACGGCGTCGACGTCTGCCGCAGGCTCCGGGAGGAGGACAGCGGCTGGGACGTCCCGGCCATCATGCTCACGGCGCGCGGCAACGAGTTGACGCCAGCGGAGCTGGAAGCCGGCGGAATCGTCGAGGTCGTGAGCAAGCCGTTCTCCCCGCGCGAGCTGCTCGCCGTGGTCGCCCGGCATCTCCAGGCGGCCTGATGAGGTCATGTCATGAGAATGAGCCCCCAACCAGCAGTCGAGCTATTCGACGCCCCATGGACGGCCGAACGCCTGCGCGAGGTGGGGGTCTGTCTCACCGATCGCCAGTGGACGCCGCTCGGCCCCGCCGACGACTTCTACCTCCGCTACGCGCTGCCGACGCTCCGGTCACAGGGCGTGGCCGCCGGGGTCACCACCGCCGTCGCCGAGGTCGCGACCACCCGCCGCGAAACGCGGCGCGTCGGGCTCGTGGCCTTCGGCGGAACGCTTCCGACGATCTCCGCTGCCGGCGCGAAGGAGATCGCCGCCCTGACCGCGGCCCTTCCGGCCTACACCCAGGCGGCCCTGGATCGCCTGGCGGAGGGCCTGCCGGGCATCATGAGCGCCCGGCGCCGCGTGATGGAGGTGAGCCAGGAGGTCGAGACGCTCAGCAGTCAGCTCGCCGACACCTACGAGGAGCTCAGCCTCGTCTACCAGATCGGCAGCAACATGACGGTGAACTCGCCCGCCGCCAGCTTCCTGCGCAGCGCATGCGAGACGACCGCCGGCGTGATGGAGGTGCGCGGACTCGGCGTGCTGGTCTGGGATCAGCGGGTGGCGCAGCAGCCTCCGCTGCTGTTCGGATCCGTGTCGCTCGACGCCGCGGAGCTCGCGCGGCTGGACAATCTCCTGCGCCAGCGGCTTCAGTCCGCCGGCGAGGACGGTGGCGTGCTGATCAATGAGACGCACAAGGCGCCTAACTTCGCCTGGCTCTCCCCGCGCGTGACGCAGGTGCTGGCGGTGCCGATGCGCCGGCACGGGCAGACGCTCGGGTGCATGTTCGCCCTGGACAAAGACGTTCCCGCGGAGTTCTTCGGAACCTTCAACCGCGGGGTCTTCACAAGCATGGATCGGAAGCTGATGTCAGGAGTTGCCGTGCATGTCGCGCTGTTTCTCGAAAACCGGAAGCTGTTCCAGGACAGCGAGTCGCTGATGATGGGCCTCCTGCACAGCATGGTGGCGGCCGTTGACGCCAAGGACGCCTACACCTGCGGCCACAGCGTCCGCGTCGCGCTTTTCGCGCGCCGGCTGGCGAGTGAGGCGGGCCTGGATGAGACGGCGGCGGAGCGCGTCTACCTCGCGGGCCTGCTGCACGATGTCGGCAAGATCGGTGTGGACGACGCCGTGCTGCGCAAGCCCGGCAAGCTCACGGACGAGGAGTTCGCCCAGATCAAGCGGCACCCGGAGATCGGCCACGTCATCCTCGGCGGCATCCCGCAGATCCAGGATGTCCTGCCGGGCGTGCTCTACCACCACGAGCGGTTCGACGGCCGCGGCTATCCGCAGAAGCTCGCCGGGGACGCGATCCCTCTTCTGGGCCGGATCATGTGCATCGCCGACAGCTTCGACGCGATGACCAGCAGCCGCACCTATCGGACCGCCATGAGCGTGGAGGAGGCGATGCAGGAGATTCGCCGGTGCGGCGGGACGCAGTTCGATCCGCGCCTGGCGGAGCTTTTCTGCCGCATTCCGACGTCGCAGATCATGGAACTGCTGGCCACGGAGCGCGAGCGCCGATTGCCGGACTACGCCTTGCTCCAGAAGGCAGCGTAAGTCACCCCCCGATGTTGCCGATGCCCAAGTCGTGGCAGTCCTGTGCGAGGAATATGACAGAGTGGCCGTCCTGACGGTCGAGGGCGATTTCGACGCGTCGCAGGTCGCCGCCGCGCGCGAGGCGATCCGCGGGATGCTCGACGATCGCCAGGTCGTCGACTTCGTGGCCGACCTCACCCGGTGCCCCTTCGTCTCCAGCGAGGCGCTGGAGCTGCTGCTTTGGCTGAAGCGCCGCGCCGAGGAGATGCTCGGCCGGGTTTCGCTCGCCGGCTGCGACGACACCGTCCTGAAGATCCTGGAGATGACGCGGCTTCGCAGCCGCTTCGAATGCCTGCCTGCGGTCGAGGCGGCCGTCCGGCAGATGCGCACGTGAGAGATCAAGCATGATCGCCAGCGCGACCAAGAAGCCCCTGGGTGAGACGCTTGTGCAGGCGGGGGTGATCCAGCGCGCCGACCTGGAGGCCGCGCTGGCCGAGCAGCAGGCCCAGGGTCACCAGAAGCTCCTCGGCGAGCTCCTGATCGAGATGAAGCTCTGCTCCGAGGAGCAGATCGTGGAGGCCCTCGCCGCCGCCTACGGCGTGCCGTACGCCAAGATCAGCCCGCGCCTGGTCGATCCGGCCGCGATGGGCCGGCTTCCGAAGGACTTCATCGAGCGTAACCTCGTCCTGCCCCTCTTCTGCGTCGAGGGGGTGCTGACGGTCGCCGTGCCAGAGCCGGCAAACGTCTTCCTCCTCGAGGAGATCGAGCAGACCAGCGGCATGGCGGTCCAGCTCGTCGCCGCAACCGCTGCGAACATCTCCGCCACGCTCCAGGCCTACCTGCCGAACGACAAGATCTTCGTCATCGACGACATCATCGAGAACGTCGATCCGGCGGACTTCACGTTCGTCGAGCAGAAGGTCGAGGACATCGCCAACCTCGAGCAGCAGGCGGGCGACTCGCCGGTCATCAAGCTGGTGAACTACCTGATCTACTCCGCGGTGAAGGAGGGGGCCAGCGACATCCACATCGAGCCGGGCGACCAGGTGCTGCGCGCGCGCTTCCGCGTGGACGGGCACCTCGTCGAACGCCTCCGTCCGCCGCACCGCTTCACCGCCGCTGTCGCCTCGCGCCTGAAGATCATGGCGGGCCTGGACATCTCCGAGCGCCGCCTTCCGCAGGACGGGGGCATCCACGTCCTGATGGACAAGCGCCCGATCGACCTGCGCGTGAGCACGATGCCCGGGAAGTACGGCGAGAAGGTCGTGATCCGCGTCATCGACAACGAGCGGACGAACCTGAACCTCGAGACCCTCGGCTTCAGCTACGACACCCTCAAGCAGTGGCGCAAGCTGATCCAGTCCCCCAACGGCATCATCCTCGTCACCGGCCCGACCGGCAGCGGCAAGAGCACCACGCTCTACGCCGGCCTCGCCGAGATCAACCGGCCGGACGTGAACATCTGCACCGTCGAGGATCCGGTCGAGAACAACCTCGAGGGCATCAACCAGTTCCAGGTCAACGAGAAGGCGGGCTTCACCTTCGCCAACGCCCTGCGCGCCCTGCTGCGGCAGGACCCGGACATCCTGATGATCGGCGAGGTGCGCGATCTCGAGACCGCCAAGCTCGCCACGCAGGCCGCGCTGACCGGTCACCTGGTCTTCAGCACGCTCCACACCAACGACGCCCCCGGTGCGGTGACCCGCCTCTACAACCTCGGCATCGAGCCGTACCTCGTCGGCGCCACGACCGCGGGCGTGCTGGCGCAGCGGCTGGTGCGAAAGCTCTGCCTGAACTGCCGCGAGGAGGTCGAGCCCGGCCTCAAGCAGCGCCAGCAGCTCGAGGCCGTGGCAGACAACATCGAGAAGATCTGGAAGCCCCGAGGTTGCCCGCGCTGCCGCAACACCGGCTTCAGCGGGCGAATCGGCATCTACGAGCTGTTCATCCCGGATGACCGCTGCTTCGAGGCAATCAGCCGCGGCTGCTCGCTCAACGAGCTGCGCGAGCTGGCGGTCGCGGGCGGGATGCACACGCTGCGCGACGACGGGATCCTGAAGGTCTCGCAGGGCGCCACGACGCTGGAGGAAGTCCTGCGAGTCGCCGCCTGATGCCGCAAGCCACGGAGCGCCGCCATGCCATCTGTCGAGACGATCAGCGCCATTAACTTCGACGATACCGGGACGCCTGCTCAGCAGGCGCCGGCGCGGCGCTCGCGCGCCGACCTGGCGGAGCGCGCATCGGGCGAGCCGCGTCTCAAGCGGAATGAGCTCGTCCAGCTCTGCACGCAGCTCTCGGTGATGCTGGAGACGGGCGTAACGATCTCCGACGCCCTGGAGTGCATCGCCGACCAGGCCGACAAGCCCAACGTCCGGCACGTCGTCCGTGAAGTGGCCGCCGCCGTCGGGCGCGGCGAGGACTTGTCAACTGCCGTCAGTCGCCAGCCGCGCAGCTTCCCGCGCATCTTCGTGGCGCTGGTTCGCGCCAGCGAGAAGGGGGGCATGCTCCCCCGGATGATCGAGCGGGCCAACGGCTACCTGAAGGACGAGCAGGAAATCCTGCGCAAGGTTCGCGGCGCCCTGACCTACCCGTCGATCATGCTCGCCTTCGCGCTGACGACCAGCCTCTTCATGCTGGCCTTCGTCCTGCCGCGATTCACGCTCCTCTACGAGGGCAAGGAGCACCTGCTGCCCACGCCCACGAAGGTGCTGCTCTTCCTGAGCGACGCGGTGACGCAGCAGTGGGCCTACCTCCTACCCGGAACGCTCGGGGCGGTGCTGCTCGCCTGGAGCTGGCTCAAGACGGAGTCCGGCCAGGAAGCGTGGCACCGCACGCAGCTTCGCCTGCCGCTGCTCGGGCCGATGTTCCGCAAGCTGCACCTATCTCGCGGGTTGCGCATGATCGGCACCCTCGCCGCCGCCGGTGTCAGCCTGGTCGATTGCCTCGACAACGCCGAGCAGCTCGCCGGAAACCGGCTCTATGCCCGCCTCTGGAACGACATCGGCGGCCGGATCCGCCAGGGCATGCCCTTCAGCGACGCCCTGCGATCCAGTCCGCTCGTCCCGCCGGCCATCTCGCAGATGATCCACTCCGGCGAGTCGGCCGGAAAGTTGGCCATCGTCACGGAGAAGGTGGCCGAGCACAGCGAGCGGGAGCTGAAGGAGACGATCGGCGAGGTCACGCGGTACATCGAGCCGGCGATGATCGTCCTGATGGGCGGCCTGATCGGCGGAATGACGATGGCCATGCTCCTGCCCGTCTTCACCGTCAGCCGAGTTATGGTCCAGTGAGGCCGGGGGCCCCCGCGCCCCGGGTGAGCCCGGGAACTGCGCGGCTGTCCGAGGCGTACTTGTCGATGTGGGCCGAGCGGGTCTAGAGTATCAGCCCGGGCCCGAGCCCCTGCTCGGCGAGCCCCGGCGGCTGCGTAGCTCAGCTGGTTAGAGCGTGGGATTCATAAGCCTAAGGTCGCTGGTTCGAGTCCAGCCGCAGCCACTGAACACCAGAGCGGACGGTCGTCACGGCCGTCCGCTCTTGTTCTAACCGGACGGCGGAGCCGTGCCCCGAGTCACCTCGCCGGCTCCTAATATCCCGTTCCCGGAGTCCATTTCGCGCCGGCGCCCCGCATGCAGATCCGCAACTTCTCGATCATCGCCCACATCGACCACGGCAAGAGCACCCTCTCCGACCGCCTGCTCATGCGCGCCGGGGCGATCACCGAACGCGAGTTCAAGGAGCAGATCCTCGACGACATGGACCTGGAGCGCGAGCGGGGCATCACCATCAAGGCCTCCGCCGTCACCGTCTCGCACGTCCACGAAGGCGAGCAGTTCATGCTCAACTTCATCGACACGCCCGGCCACGTCGACTTCCACTACGAGGTCCGCAAGGCCCTTCAGGCGTGCGAAGGGGCGATCCTCGTGGTCGATGCGACGCAGGGCGTCCAGGCGCAGACTGTCGCCAACGCCTACGCCGCGCTGGAGCAGGATCTGGAGGTCATCCCGGTCATCAACAAGATCGACCTCCCCAGCGCGCGCCCGGAAGAGGTCGCCGAGGAGATCGAGCAGATCCTCGGTTACCCGGCGGAGGATGCCATCCTCGTCTCCGCCAAGACCGGGCAGGGAATCGACGAGCTGATTGCCGCGCTCTGCCGCAAGCTGCCCGGCCCGAAGGGACGATCCGACGGCCCGGCGCGCGGGCTCATCTTCGACTCCCATTACGACGACTACAGAGGCGTCATCGTCTATGTCCGGATGGTGGACGGCCGGCTGACGAAGGGGCAGAAGATCCAGCTCATGGGCACGGGCCGGCAGTACCAGATCAACGACCTGGGCAAGTTCATGCCGCGCCCGACGCGCGTGGAGGAGATCGGGCCGGGCGAGGTCGGATACCTCGTCGCCGCCATCCGCGACATCCACGATGTCCGCGTCGGCGACACGGTGACGGACGCGCAGCAGCCCGCGCCGGCGCCGCTGCCCGGCTACGAGCCGGTGCAGCAGATGGTCTTCTGCGACTTCTATCCGGGCGGTTCCACGCAATACGAGGAGCTGCGCGACGCGATCGACCGGCTGAGCCTGAACGACTCGTCCTTCACCTTCGCCCCCGAGAGTAGCGACGCGCTGGGCTTCGGTTTCCGCTGCGGCTTCCTGGGGCTGCTGCACATGGAGATCGTGCAGGAGCGCCTGGAGCGGGAGTCGGGCGTGGAGGTGGTGCAGACGGCCCCCACCGTGACCTACGAGGTCGCCAAGACCGACGGGGGCGTCATCCGCATCGACGCCCCCAGCCAGCTTCCCGACCCGTCGCATATCGTCGAGATCCGCGAGCCGATCATCCGCATGAACGTCATGGTGCCCCAGGAGTTCGTCGGCGCCATCATGACCCTCTGCGACGAGCGGCGCGGCGAGTACAAGAAGACCGAGTACATCGGCCACGGCGAGAGCCAGCGGGTCATCCTTACCTACGAGATCCCCCTCGCCGAGATCATCTACGACTTCTACGACAAGCTGAAGAGCGCCACGCGCGGTTACGGCACCATGGACTACGAGGTCATCGGCTTCCGGCCCGGGAACCTCGTGCGCGTGGACGTGCTCGTCAACGGCAGCCGCGTCGATGCGCTCTCGATGATCCTCCACCGCACCGTCGCGGAGCCGCGTTCGCGAAAGATCCTCGTCAAGCTCAAGGAGCAGATCGACCGGCACCTCTTCGAGATTCCCCTCCAGGCCGCGATCGGCGGAAAGGTCATCGCGCGCGAGACCATCAAGAGCGTCGGCAAGAACGTGACCGCCAAGTGCTACGGCGGAGACGTCACGCGCAAGCGCAAGCTCCTGGAGAAGCAGAAGGAAGGCAAGAAGCGCATGAAGCGCGTCGGCAGCGTCGATATCCCGCAGGAGGCCTTCCTGGCGGTCCTGGAGGCGGGGGAGTAATCTGCCTCCGCATGATCCCCCACATCAGGCTTCAGCTCGGAACCTTGCTGACGCTGTTCGCCTTTGCCGCCGGGCCGGCGCTGGCTGACTTCCAGCAGGACGTCATGGCGGCGTACGAGGTGGTGCTGCCGTTGATGGAGGATCTGGAGCAGCGGGTGCTCGAAGGAGATGTCGCCGGCGCTAACAGCACATTGCTTGAGGCGTTCCCCGAGACAACGCGGACGCCGGCGCAGGCGTTTCTGCTTGGGAACCTCCTCTACGGACTTGCCCCGGAGATCTCCTTCGAGTTGCATCGGTCCGCTGCGGCCCGCCTGCCCGATGAGCCGTCGGTTCAGCTCGAGTGGGCCATGGAGCAGCATCGGGCCGGCCAGCACGAAGGCGCGGCCGCAGCCTATGCGGTGTTCCTCAAGAGCTACCCGGATCACGCACCCGCGCATGGTTTGGCGGCGGACTGCCTGCTTCGCCTGGGACGAACCGCCGACGCGTTGACGTCATGGCAGCTTTCGGAGCGGGCGCGCACGGGGACGATCGAGGATTTCGAATCGCTCGTTTGTGCCGTGTACTTTGATGCCACCGGCGAGCTGCGGCGCGCCGATCTGATCGCCCGTCTGCGCGCTGGGGACGAGCAGGCGGCGGTGGCGCTCATCGCGATGGATTGCGACTTCCGCAAGGACTGGTGGAACAGCGGCCCGCGCGCCAGCCACCTCGCCTTCGACCTTGACGTGATCCGCAAGCAGGATCTGCCGGTCACGCCGGAACTATCGGCCGCGATCTGCGCGGCGGAGTGCGGGATCGCAATGGGCGAACGCAATCTTGGCAAGATCCCCGAGTCACTCAAGCGACACGGGCTGCTCGTGGATGCGGACCAGACGTTGCCTGGCGACGGCGCGATCCTGTCGATCCTCCTGCACGCCGCGACGAGGGCGGGAGTGCTGAAGGAGCGTGAGGCGCGTGTTCAGCTTGCGCCCAAGGTGCTGGAGATGGCCCGAGCTGGCGCGGACCCCGCGTTGTGGAACGTCGCCGCATTCCTGCACATCGGATCCGAGAAAATGGAAGCCGTTGATCGCGAGGCGTGGCACGCGACCGGCGAAGCACGGTTCGCTGCGGGATGTCTCGTAGAACGCCACAAGTCCGGCGTGCTGCCGGCCGACGATCCTGAACTGCTGCGCGCGGTCGAGCAGTTTCCGGAGGATTCGGTGATCGCGATGCTCTACGTGGAGGCACACGAGCAGGCAGATTTGCCGCTGAAGGCACCGCTGATTCAGGCGATCAAGGCGGAGTACCGGCACTTCTCACCAGGAGGATTCCTCCCGCGTCCGAAGGCGGCGCGCCTGCGGGAATACTTTCAAAAGCTGGCGGCGGAGGCCGAGGAGTAGCCCATAGCTTCGGCGGTGGGGGTGTTGACCACGCGGTGTCACCCGTGCGCACCGCGCTCTCTGTTGTTCCACGTGGAACAATTCGCGCTGATCCTCCATCACGGGTCGTGAGGCGTGTTCCTGCCGTCGCCGCTGGTCACTGGTGCGCGCCGGGCGCTCTTGGCGCGCACCGCGACCAGCCCCTTTATGAGCTGCCTCAGAACGTCCCATCCGCACCGCCGAACCGGTATTGCCCGCATGGATCGCCAGCCAGGGGTCCATAACACGACGGAAAACAATGCTGGCGGGGGCGATCCTGCCCAAGCCATGGCCTCGATGGGCCGATGTGTCTTCCGAGGAGAAGATGCAATGGCTTCACAGGATGTACCCCAGAACGAGAACGAGAACCTTCCCACCGAAGTCCTTCCGGCGGAGCTGCGCCTGGGGGAGATCCTGGTCGCCATCGGGGTCCTGAACCAGCGGCAGGTTGACCACATCCTCGATGTGCAGGCCGTCAACACGCGTCCCTTCGGCGACCTCGCCGAACGTCTCTTCGGCGTCGATCCCAAGGTTGTCGCCAACGCTTGGGTCGACCAGTTCGTGGCGCGACACGCCCCGCGCGACGTCGGCGCCGAGGCCGCCGAGAAGCGATGGCTTGACCTCCTGGATCGACGCCAGGCCTGGCAGTTCCGGATCGTCCCGCTGCGGCGCGAAAACGGGCACCTGCTGGTCGCCGCCGACGGGCGGGGGCTGCTGAAAACGGTCAATTTCACCGCGCGGGCCTTCCCGTTGACGCCTTGCTTCATCCTGGGCGAGGAGCGGTCGCTCCAGGCCCTTCTGATGCGGCACTACCCGGTTCCGCAGCACCTGGCGGACTTCGCCTTCTCCCGCTGAGCGGGAGGCAGATCGGTCGCGTCCGATAACGCCAGCGGGCGACTCTCCCCTTCATTCGGGGGCTTGCTCGATCCGTTGATCCGGGTAGAGTTCACGACGGCTGGCAAAGCCCGAACCGGGGCGATCCCCAAAGGCGTTGGACCGCCTTCCCGGTTTACGGCGCCCGCCGAAGATCGCCATGATGCAAGTCGCCGAAACGCAGTCGCCAGGAGCCTCCGCCGGCGGGAACGAACGGTCTTCCACCCAGGTTGCCCGTGGAAAGGTTCTCGAGTCGCGGGGGGGTCTCGTCGTCTTCCAGCCCCGCGGCACGAGCTACGAGCTGCACCTGGAGACGGCCGCGGACTACGCGGGCCCTGTCAACAAGCCGACGCAGGGGGTGGTTCACGTCCGGGCGCGGAAGGTCTACACGGTGCCTTCGGGGGGCAATTTCGTCGCCCCGATCCTCGGCACCCCCCGGACGATCCAGGGGCGCGTGCTGTGGCTTTCCCCGACGCAGCTCGTCCTCCAGGCGGGCCTGCCCGTGCTGGTCGATCTTCCCCCCGATCCCCATGCCATCGATCTGGGCAGCGGCCCGATCGAGGAGGGGGCCATCGTAAACGTCGTGGCTCTCCCCGGCGCGGGGTTCGAGCCGGGCGAATGAGCGGCGATCGGGAATTCGCACCTTGACCGGATCTGGCCCGCAGCTTGCTGTATCTCATGCGCAGGCAACGGGTAGCAGTAAGCGGCGCGTTGCGCCGGCTTCGGGCCGCGCGACGGCGCCGCTGGTTGAGCAGGGCGGCGCGTGCCGATGACTCCCTGATCACTCATGGATCGGCGTCGATCCAGAGCCCGCCTGCCGGGATGGCTGGCTTTGCCGGCCCGGCAGAGCCCGCGTTGCGCGGGCCCCGTTCGCCGTTGTATCGTGTGCCGGGAGACGATGATCCTGCGGATGTACGAGCTTGCGGCGGCCGATCTGGAGCGGCTGGCCGGCTGGCCTGCGGAGGCGGGGCACTGCGCCGAGCCCATCCGCGCGGATTGGCCGCGCGATCGACTCGCCATTGAGCTCCAGATCTCGGGCGGCGATGCGCGCGGGGCCGAGATCCCCGAGACCGCCCGCCGCGGCGGGATGCGCCGGCTCATTCCTTGGATCGCGCGCAAGCTCGTCGCGCCCGACGCCGCGGGAATCCAGCAGTTGCTCATCCGCGTCGATGGCCGGCTCCAGCCCGGGAGCCTGGCCGAGGTCTTCCGCCACGTGGACCCGACGCACACGAGCCTCTTCTCGTTCACCGGCGCGCGGCGGGTGTCGCTCAACGACCCGCTCCCCTCTGCGTCGGCGACTTTCGCAGGTGATGTGGATCTGCTCCAGGCTCTTTGTGGAGACCACGCCCTGAACCTCGAAGGCGGCGCCCGGCTCCGCGCTTGGGCAGTCCCGCCCGAGCTGATTCCCGCCGTTCTCGACAGCCCGGATCCGGATGACTCGAAGTGGGAGGAGGTGCTGGCCAGGAGCAGCCTCTTCCTGACGCCCTCCGCGACGTTCCTGTCGCTTTTCGTGGTCGGCCCGGCCAGCGCCGACGACGTGCGCCGCTCGCTTCTGCCCAGCGACTAGGCGAGCGAGCCTCGGGGGTTTCGCCCCTGTCAACTCTTTGCCACCGCACATTACAGGACGCGTCGGCGCGCGCTTTTCCAGGCCGACTCGGTGAAGCAAGGTTAACCCCCCCGCACGCAACGCCGATGTCACGGATGTCGGCGGTCGTGCCTTGTGCAGGATCAGCACGACCCGGGTGTGCGTGCATCCGGAACCCTCGGCACGAGCCGGCGGAACAGGAGTAACGGCCTTCAGCGGCCGCTAATGGGAGAAGCGTCATGAATGCCACGAAGAATCTGCTGGTGAAGCTCTACAAGGACGAGGACGGCGGCGAGCTGCTCGAGTACGCCCTCATCGCCGGCCTCATCGTCATTGCCGCGATTGCCGCGATCAAGGTCTTCAGCACGGCGGTCAAGGGCAAGTTCAACACGATGGCCGATGACGTGAACAACGCCTGAGGCTCTCGTCCCCACCGGGCGCCCGGCGGCTACGACGTCAGCCGGGTGTAACAGTCAAACGAGGGTCGGCGGCCTTCGGCGCCGCCGGCCCTCGAGCCGATTCATCTCCGCGATGCCGATCCACCTTTCATCCCCGCTTGCGCTTCCGCGGCTGCCGTTCCTCGAGCTGCACGGAGACGCGCCGGTCTTCATCGTCAGCCTCGCGCCGCTGCTGCTGATGCTGGCGATCGCCGCGGTGCTCGATTGCCGGACGCGCAGGATCCCCAATTGGCTGACGCTGGGGCTCCTGGGACTCGGTCTGCTGCGCGGCATGCTGCTGCCCTGGCTGGGCCTCGCGGAGTTCGGCCTGGGCGAGGCGCTCTTGGGGGCGCTCGCCGGTTTTGCGCTTTCGGTGCCGCTCTTTGCGATCGGCGCCCGGGGCGGCGGAGATGCGAAGCTTTATATCGCCTGCGGCGCGTGGCTCGGATGGAGCGGCGTGCTGCTGGTGTTCGTGATCGAGGCGATCGTGGGGCTGGTGATGGTGCTGGCCCAGTGCGCATGGCGCGGCCGGCTCATCGAGCTGTTCCGCAATACGGGCGTTCTGATGCTGAGCGTGGTCTACGTTCGGCGGATCGGCGTGGAGCAGGCGCGCGAGAACGCAACGCGGTTCACGAGCATCGACCAGCGCCTGCCGCATGCGGTGCCGTTCCTCGCCGCGGCGCTCCTGGCCCTGCTGGCGGCGGCGCTCTAGGACACGGAGTGGGCTCATGGGCAAGGCAGGCAACGAGGTTCAGCCGGTGCGGGCGCGAAAGCGCCGTGGGGTGAGCGTGCTGGAGGCGGCGCTGCTGATGCCGCTGATGCTCGCGCTGATCTTCGGGGTGATCGAGTTCGCCTACGTCTTCTTCGTGAAGCAGACGCTCCAGTCGGCCTCCCGCGAGGGCGCGCGGCGCGGCGTGCTTTCTAGCGCCGACAACGCCGACGTGCAGCAGGCCGTCGCCGCGGCGATGGAGGCGGGGGGGCTGGGGAGCAGCACGTATACCGTCACGATCCGCTCCGAGGGCGGGGCGCCCGCGGCCGTCGATTCCATTCCCGCTGGCCAGAGCGTCATCGTGGAGGTCAGCGCACCCTGGAGCCAGTACAGCGTGTTCCTCAGCGGCTTCGGCACGTGGTCGCGCGGCGAGTTGCGCTCCCGCACCGCCATGCTGCGCGAAGAGTGAACGCTTTTGCCCTCACCTGTCGGCAGGTCCCGAAATATCGCCCGCAGGAGACTGCGGCGCGGTTGCTCGACTGCTTCTTAAGAGAGGCCCCTTTCAGGACGACACCAAGAGCAGCCGCTCCATGCGGCTTGCACGACGAATCCCAGCCGACGCGGCCAATGTCGCACCGGAGACGCGCATGAACCCCAAGATCTGGATTCCGCTGGCCGCCGCTCTCATTACCGGCTCCGTCGCCGCCTGGACGGGATACGAGTTGGTCTCCAGGCGCCCCCGGGTCGCCGAAGCCAAGCCCCTGAATCTCAGCTCGGTCATCGTTGCGGCACGCCCCGTCCCGGCCGGGAGGAAGCTTTCCAGCGCCGACCTGTCGATCATCCGAGTCGAGCCCGGCGCCGCGACGGCGGACGCTTTCTCGAATCCGGAGGATCTCGTTGGCCGCGTCACGGCCTCGCCCCTGAAACCTGGGCAGATCATGTCTACGACGCTCCTGGCGACGCAGGGAGCCGGCCCCGGCCTGGGAGCGCTGCTGCCGGCGGGATACCGCGCGATCACGCTCAAGGTCGATCGCTACAGCGGACTCCAAGGATTCATCCATCCCGAGGCGCGCGTCGACATCGTCGGCGCCTTCGGCAACGGCGACTCGGCGGCGGCGCGCGTCGTCGCCCAGAACGTCCGCGTAATGGCCGTCGAAGGACGCCTCGTCGGCCAGGCCGCCGAGACCGAAGGTAACGACGCCGCGGCCCTCAGCAGCGACTTCAACGTCACGCTCATGGTGACGCCAGAACAGGCCGCCGCGATCCAGTTGGCGGCCGGCGCAGGCATGCCACGGCTCACGCTTCGCGCCGGCAACGACGACGAACTTCATCCTTTCCTCGGCCTGACGCTCGCGGAGCTGCGCGGCGAGGCCCTGGCCGACCCGTTCGCCATGGAACCCTGGCCGGAACAGGCTGTCGTGATTCCGGAGTCATCCCCGGAATCGCCGCCCACCACACGGCCGTCGGGCGAGACCTTCGTGCAGGCGAATACGCCCACCACGCGGCCTGCGCGTCCACCGCTCCGGCAGCACGCCATCGAGGTCATCCGCGGGGGCGTAACCAGCCGCGTGATCGTCCCGGCGGAGCCCGCCCCGCGAGGGAGCCAGCCGGAAGCGCCGCCCGACAGCGCTTACGCAAACACCGACACGACTCCCGCCGGCGAGTAGGGGAGTGCACCCGTGAACCAGAACCCTCCGATGCTCCACGCACACGCTCACATCCTCCCCCTGACGCGAACCCAGCGCCGGACGATCGCGGCCGCTGTGGCCCTGATCGCCGCCAGCTTCGTCTCGACCGCGCGCGGCCAGGCGACGCAGGCCGACTCGCCGCAAGCCGCGTCGGCCGCGCGTCTCGAGCAGGAACGCGCCTGGGCCAGGCACTGGAACCTCTTCAAGTCGCGCTTCGACACGCAAACCGAAGCAGCTGAGCCGGTTCAATCCGAGCCAGTGGAGCGGCGCCCCGAGCCGGGCGAGGCGGAATCGCCCGACCTCTTCGGCTGGGGCCCCGAAGCCGGTGCGGTGCTCACGGACCGGCCGGACACGGCGCCGCTGGTGTCGGAATCGGAACTGGAGGATGGGCGGCTGCGCCTGCGCGTGAACGACAGTCGCATCATCCGCACGTCGCGGCCGTACTTCCGCGTCAGCGTCGCCTCGCCGGAGGTGGCGGACGTGACGCCCCTGTCGCCCGACACGCTGATGCTGAGCACGCGGTCTGCCGGCAACACGCAGCTTGTGCTCTGGGACGAGAACGACCAGTCGCAGACCCTGCTCGTGCAGGCGGAGGCGGATCTGCGCGAGGTGCAGGATCGCCTGGCGACGCTGCTGCCGGGCGAAGAGGTTCAGGCGGTCGACCTGCGCGGGCGGATCGCCCTGCGCGGCACCGTCTCGTCGGTGCAGGCGGCCGAACAGGCGATGGAGGTCGCCGCCGCCTACAGCGAGCATGTGCTCAATTTCCTCGAGATTGCCGGGACGCAGCAGGTGATGCTGGAGATCCGGTTCGCCGAGGTCTCCCGCTCCGCCGGCAAGCAGCTCGGCTTCAACTTCGGCCTCGTCGGCCAGGACGGCAGCGGCGCCAGCAACATCGGGGGCGTCAATCCGTTCGGCCCCGGCACAACCGAAGGGGGCAACATCGACCCGACGAACCTGAGCGTCGGAGACAGCGCCGCCCCGGCGGTCACGCTGTTCGGCGGCGGCGTGCTGGGAGATGTGGCCTTCGAAGCATTCCTGTCGGCCCTGCGCGAGAACAACCTCCTCCGCGTCCTGGCGGAGCCGAACCTGACACTGATCAGCGGCGAGGAGGGGGAGTTCCTCGCGGGCGGGCGCATTCCGATCCCCGTGCCGCAGGGGGACGAGACGCTGACGATCGAGTACGAGGACTTTGGCATCCGCCTGCGCGCCCTGCCGGTGGTGCTGGGCGACGGACGCATCCGCGTCCGTGTGGAGCCGGAAGTCTCCGACCTCGACCGCAGCACCGGTGTCACGGTGGCCGGCGTATCGGTGCCCGGGTTCCGAGTGCGCCGCCTCTCGACCGAGGTGGAACTGGTGGACGGGCAGACGTTCGTCCTGGCGGGGCTGCTGGACAGCAGCGTGTCGGCCAGCAAGCAGGTGACGCCGCTGCTGGGCGACGTGCCGGTGCTCGGTGCGCTTTTCCGTAGCACGCGCTACCAGCGCCGCGAGACGGAACTGGTCGTGCTGATCACCCCGCGACTGGTGAGCCCGATGAATCCGGACGAAGTGCCGCCGCTTCCCGGCGAGAACTGGAAGCACCCGAACGAGATGGAACTCTTCCTCCTGGGCCAGCTTGGCGGGGAGGCGGGCGTCGCCACGCCGCACCAGGGTGATGTTGGCGGCGCCGATGACGCCGCGACGCGCCGACCGGTCGCGGGGCCGAAGCTGGAGGCGGCGTACACGTTCCTTCCGCCGGAGCCACCGGCGCGCTAGCGCGGGCGGGGCGTTCAGCGGTGTGCGGATCGGGCCGAAACAGATGAGCGGGGCGGCAACCCGCGGGAGCCGAGGCAACGGATCATGTTCATTCAGCTCAGTGCCATCATCGTGGACCAGGACGCGGGCAACCGCGAGGAGCTGTCCAACTACCTTCGCGGCCGCGGTGTCAGCATCTGCGCTTCGGTGTCGACCGTGGACGAGCTGCGCGCGGCGCTCCAGCGCCGGGAGATGCCGCAGGTCGTGCTGATGAATCTCGACCCGAACCCGACGGCGGCGCTGGACGCGCTGGGCGACCTGTCGCGCGGGTACGGCCAGACGGCCTTCTTCGCGATGAGCCACCTGATGGATCCGAACCTGTTGATGCGGGTGATGAGCCTCGGGTTCCGCGAGTTCATCCCGCTGCCGATGAGCGAGCAGGTGCTGTCGGCGGCGCTGGAGCGGGTGGCACAGGTTCACGGCATGACGAAGCGCGCGGTCTTCCTGCACGTGATCCCGACGATCGGCGGGTGCGGCAGCACGACGGTCGCCTGCAACGTCGCAGCGAGCCTGGCGCAGTCGGGACAGCGGACATGCCTGGTCGACTTCGACCTGATCCGCGGCGGCGTGGCCAGCTACTTCGACGCCCGCGCCAACTACACGGTGGCGGACGTGATGCAGAGCGCGGACCGCGTGGATCAGCAACTGGTGGAGAACGCCCTCGTCGAGCATGAGCCCTCGGGGCTGCACATCCTGGCGCGGCCGGAGCTGCCGGAGGAGACGCAGCGCGTCTCGCAGGCGGCCACGCGGCTGCTGCTGAACGTGCTGGGCCGGATGTTCGACTACGTCGTGATCGACTCGGTGATGAGCGTGGATCCGGTCTACTCCACGATCCTGCTCAGCAGCGACGCGACGCTGGTGGTGACGCAGCTGAATGTTCCGTCGGCGAAGAACGCCGAGCGCTTCGTCGGTGCGATGCGGCGCATGGGCGTGGAGGCCAGCCGCATCAAGGTGATCGTCAATCGCTACGTGCGCAAGGGATGGGACATCGAGCCGGGCGAGGTCGAGCGGGCCCTCGGGCTCCAGATCAGCTGGATGGTGCCCAACGACTACAAGAACGCCATCGCTGCCATTAACTACGGGGAGCCCGTGGTCATCCGCAGCCCGCGCAGCGAGATGAGCCAGAGCCTGCGCTCCCTTGCGACGCGGCTGAGCGAGGAGAAGCGGCGCGCCGCCGCCTGAGGCAGGCGCGCCTTCCGGAGCCGACATGGGCATTTTCACGCGAGATGGAGCCAAGTCCGCCGACCCGACCGCGGCGCTCGCCGCGCGCCAGGCCCAGGAGCGCAACGGCAGCGCCGAGGCGCACGGGGAGGATGCCGATGCGCCGGCGCGGCCGAGCCTGATCCGCCAGCAGGGGAGCGAGCGGCTGCTCTACCTGTCGCAGCTCAAGAGCAAGATCCACCAGCAGCTCATCGACCGGCTGGACATGCAGACGCTGAAGCGCATGCGGCCGGAGATGGTGCGCAAGGAGGTGCGCCAGCTCGTGCTTGAGCTGGCCACGGGCGAGAAGGGGCTGATCAGCAGCGTCGAGCAGGAGAAGCTTTGCGACGAGGTGCTGGACGAGACGTTCGGCCTCGGCCCCCTCGAGGCGCTGCTCAAGGATCCGGACGTGACCGACATCCTCGTCAACCGCTACGACCAGGTTTACGTCGAGCGCAAGGGCCGCCTCAGCATGAGCGAGGTGACCTTCCGCGACGAGCGGCACCTCCGGCAGATCATCGACCGCATCGTCGCCCGCGTGGGCCGTCGCGTGGACGAGACCAGCCCGATGGTCGATGCCCGCCTCGCCGACGGCAGCCGCGTCAACGCCATCATCCCGCCCCTGGCCCTGGACGGCAGCGCCATGAGCATCCGGCGCTTCGGCGCCAATCCGATGCAACTCGAGGACCTGCTGCGGGCCAGGACGTTCCCGCCCATCATCATGGACTTCCTCGCCGCCGCCGTGCAGGCGCGGTGCAACATCCTGATCAGCGGGGGAACCGGCTCGGGAAAGACCACGCTGCTGAACTGCCTCAGCCGCTACATCCCCGCCGGCGAGCGCGTCATCACAATCGAGGACGCCGCCGAGCTCCAGCTCCAGCAGCCGCACGTGGTGCGCCTGGAGACGCGCCCGGCCAACATCGAGGGGAAGGGGGAGATCCGTTCGACCGACCTCGTCAAGAACTCCCTGCGCATGCGACCCGACCGGATCATCATCGGCGAGACGCGCGGCGCCGAGGCCGTGGACATGCTCCAGGCGATGAACACCGGTCACGACGGCAGCATGACCACGATTCACGCCAACTCCCCGCGCGACGCGCTGACCCGCCTGGAGGTGCTCGTGGCAATGGCGGGCTACGACATCCCCACGCGCGGCCTGCGCCAGCAGATCAGCAGCGCCGTGCACATCGTCGTCCAGACCGCGCGTCTGGCCGGGGGTCGTCGCCGTCTTACCCACGTGAGCGAGATCTCCGGGATGGAGGGTGAGCAGATCCAGATGCACAACCTCTTCACGTTCGAGCAGACCGGCGTGGACGGCAACGGCAACACCGAGGGGTACTTCAAGTGCCAGGGCGTGCGGCCGCGCGTCACCGAGCGGATCAACCACCGCGGCATCCAGCTCCCGGCGGACATGTTCGCCCCGCGGAGGATCGAGTTCTGACCGGCATGGAATCGCCCGCCTTCATCCTCCTGCTCTTCCTGAGCGCCGCGCTGGCGGCGTGGGGCGTGAGCCTGATCGTGATCGGCCTTCACGACCACGACGGCCGTCGCATCAAGCAGCGCCTGCTCCAGAGCGGCGCTTCGGGCGCCGGCCCGCAGGAACAGGGGCGCCTGCTGCTCGTTCCCCACCAGACCGGCGCCCTCGGGGAGGTGCTGGGGCGCTTTCACTTCTTCCGAGAGCTGCGCGCGACGCTGAAGCAGGCGATGCCCGACCTGCGCCTGGAGAAGTTTCTCTATCTCACGGCCGCGCTGGGCGTGGTCGCCTTTCTCGCCGGGTTCTCGGCCTCGGGCAGCCTGATCGTGGCGGGGATTTCCGGCGTGATCGGCCTTTACGCACCGCTCCTGGTCGTCGCCCGCACACGCATGCGCCGGCAGAAGCTGATCGCCGAGCAGCTTCCCGACGGGCTCGATTTCCTGAACCGCTCGCTCCGGGCCGGCCACAGCCTGCCGGTCGGCCTCCAGATGATGGGCACGGAGCTGCCCGCACCCCTCAGCGAGGAGTTCGGGCGCTGCTACGACCAGATCAGCCTCGGATGCAGCGCCGAGGAGGCCCTCCGCGCCATGGCAGAGCGCATCGAGTCCACCGACTTCGCCTTCTTCGTCACCGCCGTGCTCGTGCAGCGGCAGACGGGCGGCGATCTTTCGCAGGTGCTGGACAACATCACCGGCATGCTGCGGCAGCGCATCCAGCTTCAGCAGAACATCAGGGCCAAGACGGCTGAAGGACGGTTCACCGGGCTCATCCTCGCCGCCTTCCCGATGGTGATGTTCCTGCTCATCTACTTCATGAACCCGCAGTATGCCGGCCTGCTGGTGACGACCGAACTCGGCAACTACTTCCTCGGCGGGTCGATCGTTCTGTCGGCGATCGGCCTCCAGATCATCCGGCGCATCACGACGGTGAAGTTCTGATCATGGAAGTGACGCTCCTGGCCATGTTCACACTCGCGACCAGCGCCGCCGTCGGTGCGGCGGTCTGGGGCACACTCGGCGCCCTGGCGGCGGGGGGCGACGAGCGCCGTCTGCGCTCACGGCTGCGCAATGAGCTGGGAATCCGTCCCGAGCGCCCGCGCGCCCGCGACCAGATCGTGGGAGCGCTGACGCGGCTCGGCGAGCGCCTCGCTAGCCCCTTTCTCGACGAGGACGGCCAGCGCAAGCAGCACCTGCGCAGCGCCCTACTCAGGGCCGGCATCTACGCACCCGGCGCGCTCCGGCTGGTGGTCTTCGCGCGGGTGCTGCTGCTCGTGCTGGGCGCCCTGACCGGGTATGCAGCTGCGCTGCTCCTCCAGACCGACTGGCTCGTCACCGTGCCGATGGGCGGGCTCAGCGGCTACCTGATGCCGCGCCTGTGGCTCGCGTCGCGCATCCGGAAGAATCACCGTCTCCTGGAGCGGGGCCTGCCGGACGGGCTGGACCTCATGGTCGTCTGCGTGGAGGCGGGGCTGACGATGGACGCCGCCATGCAGCGGGTGAGCGAGGAGCTGCACCTGGCCCACCCGGCGCTGGCGCGGGAGCTCTCTATCTGCAACATGGAGACGCGCATCGGACTCCCGCGCGCGACGGCGCTGAAGAACCTCGGCACGCGCTCCGGCTTCGCCCCCCTCCAGGGCGTGACCGCCATGCTCATCCAGACCGACCGCTTCGGCACGAGCATCGCCGAGGCGCTGCGGATTCAGGCGGAGGCGATCCGCAGGCAACGCCAGCACAAGGCCGAGGAGCAGGCCGCCAAGGCCAGCGTGAAGCTCTCGTTTCCGCTGGTGCTGTTCATCTTCCCGGCGTCTTTCCTCGTGCTGGCGGGCCCGATGATCATCAACTTCGTCGTCAATGGCTTCTTCGGCGGCGAATGAAACGGCGCCGGAAGCAAAGTCACCCGCTGCGATGTCCGAAGAGACCCTTACGAACCCGAACCCCGGGGCCGCCATGACGCAACTGATCACACTCCGAATGCTGCTCGTCCCCCCGATCCTGCTCGCTATGGCAGGATGCGCCAGCACGGACTACGACAAGCAGTCTTACGATTTCGACGCCCGGCAATCGCGCACGCGGGCGATCCTCGACGCGCAGCACGCCCGGGGCGCCGCCGCAGACGCGTCGCTCAACCGTCATCACTTCGAAGATGGGCGTCTCAACGGCCTGGGGCGCGACAAACTCGACCGCATGCTCGCAGCCGGTGGGCTGGAGTCGCTGGTTGTCCATGTCGATTTCCGCGGACCGGACGCCGAGGTGGATGCGATGGTGCAGGCGGTCCAGGCCTACCTCGCCGCGGGCGGCGTGGTCGTGACGGAGCAGATGGTCGTCGCGGGAGCCGGCGCGCAACGAACCGCCGCCGCTTCGCGCCTCGGCGATCTCCGCCGCCTCGAGGGTCGCGGCGTGGACAATGTCGGCTCAGCCCAATCGGATGTCATGGCCAGCCAGCAGGCGGAGCTCTTTGGTGGTCAGTGAGTCACACCCACCGTCTTCCGGAGTGGAGACGCCGCCGTCAGGAGAGATGGAGAGATGCACGTGACGGCGGTCCATGCGCGGCCGACGGTTCAACCGTCGAGCCGCGTATTGGTTTCAGTCATCATCGTAAACGATCCCCTCGGCAACGAAGGCCGGCGGCCGGGAGTCGCCGTCGCCGGCGGCCATACCGTGGTCGCTCTGGCGGAACACGACGTCGCGAATGGGGCCCCCGGTCCGATTGAAGCCGAGCGTGCGCCAGTACGGCCGGCCGATCTCGTGCATGGCCGCGACTTCGGGCATGCTGGTCGATTCCCTGAGCGCGTCACCGGTCGTGGCGACCGTGGCGCGGGCGGAGGCGACATGCTCGCCGACAGTCTCCTGCGTGGTCGCGGCCCAGTTGTTCTGGGGTGTCGCTGTCGGCAGGTACCAGGTAAGGACGCCGATCAGTAGGATCCAGCCCGGCGCGGTGGCCCACCAGCGCATGCGGCGGCGCGTCCGGCGCAGAACCAGCCAGTCCACCGGGCCGATCAGGAGCGCGACAGCGAGCAACGGGCCGAACCCGGCACGCCCCGGTCGTGATGCCGCCTCGGCCGCGGAGATGGCCGGTTGTGGCGCGATGGGCGCCGCGACCGTCCGCGGGCGCGGCGCCGCGTCGATGATCTGCACCCCGGCGGCGGCTGCCGCTTCAGGTGACACGTGCAGGAACATCACCTCGCCGAGCCCCTGCGGCGTCCGGGTCAGCAACTGCGTCTCGGGAACGCCCGCGAGCCGGGCATACTGCACCGCCTCGCCGCCGATCTCGACGGTGCCGAATCCATCTACCCTGGCCGGCAGCAGGGCGGTGAGGGGGGCGTCGTCCGGCACCGACTGCGTGTCAAGCCAGATAAGCAGGCGTCCCCCGCCGCGCACCCAGGCAGCGATGGCATGCTGCTGCGCCCGGTTCATCGTGGCGATCTGCGGCTGGTTGAGCGCCAGGACGTCGAGCCCCTCGTAGCCGATCGGCGCCCGCGGGAGCGACTCGGTCTCCAGGAATGCCACCGCCACCTCATCCGAGTCGAGGAAGCGCAGCGCCGGCCCGTCGCCCGAGACGCCGACGAATACCGGCGCGCGCACCTGGGCGTCGGCGAGAGCGATCGGCGAGCGGGGCTCCGTCGGCCAGTAGGCGATCGTCCGGCCCGTTCGGGCATCGGACACGGTCAGATGCACCGCCGCCGGATCGGGTCCTAGGGGAAGGTAGGCGAGGAAGGTGCCGCTCTGGGGGTTGAGCGTCACGGACTGCCGGATCAGCATCGCCTCCCGACCGGGGCGGGGGATGTACCACTCCAGGATGGCGGCGGTGGGGATGTCCGCCTGGGCCCGGACCATCGCGGGGCTCCAGCGGTCGGGCCGGAACCGGTCGCCCCAGCCGATCGAGGCTTCGACGATCGTGTCGGCCTTCGCCGGAGCCGGCAGGGCGGCCGCCAGCAGCGTCAGCATCGGAATAAACCAGCCACGGCTCATTCACGTAAGAATAGCGGCAAGCTCCGCCGGGCGGAGCGGCGGGGCCGGCTTTCCTTGACGCTCCCCGGTGGCGCCCGAATACTGTCGCGCGGCCCGCTCTTGTGCCGATCCATCCGATTCCTGATGAAAACGCTCCCCCGCCACCTCCTGCTCGCCGCCGTCGTGCTGACGGTGTGTTGCGCGGAGCGGCAGGCGGTTGCCGCCACGGTTGATCTCCAGAAGGTCGCCGCCGAGGTCGCCGGGGAGCGTTACGGGCAGGCCCGCAACGTCGAGCAGACTGTCCGTCAGCGTCGCGAAAGCCGGCGCTACATCCGCCCGGCGGCGGTGACGCGCGCCCATCGGATGCGGGTCGTCTTCGGCGCCCGCCGCGCCAGCGTCACGCCGCAGAGCCCGGTTGTGCACAAGATTTTCCCGCCCAGCCGGTTCCGGCTGCCCCCTCCGGCGCTCCTGGTTTGAATCGTCGGTTTCCACCCTTGCCGTACCACAGGCGGACGATCCGCCTGTGAGGCCGCTTTTCCGTCCGCGGAAGCGCTGGTCGCCGCGCCCGATTCAGGGGCCGGCGGATCGCCCTTGCCCGCAGACCCCTCCGATTCAGAACACCAGGAGCACGCCATGCCCGTTGGCGCCATCATGACCCGCATCTTCGGCAGCCGGAATGACCGCCTGCTGAAGCGATACCGCCGCATCGTCGAGCAGATCAACGCCCAGGAGCCGCAGGCCCGCGCCCGCACCGACGACGAACTGCGCGAGCGCACGCAGGAGCTTCGCCGGCAGATCAGCACCGGGCAGCTTCAGATCGACGATGTCCTCGCCGAAGCCGTGGCCATCATCCGCGAGAGCATGGATCGCCACATCGGCATCCGGGAGATTTTCAACCCCGAGCAGCACTTCGACCCGGACCGGCTCGACGACGCCATGCTCGAGCTGTACGACAGCGTCCAGCGACGCATGATCGAGACCGGCGTCGGCTACCAGCAGGTCGAGATCCCCCACCCCCTCTACGACGCGGTACGCGCCCTCTACCCCGACAGCCGCCCGCCTTTCCGGGCGCGCTGCTTCGACGTCCAGATCATCGGCGGCATCGTCCTCTACGAGGGCAAGATCGCCGAGATGAAGACCGGCGAGGGCAAGACCTTCGTCGCGCCGCTGGCTGCCTTCCTCCGCTCCCTGATGGGCCAGCACACGCATGTCGTCACGGTGAACGACTACCTCGTGCGCCGCGACGCGCTCTGGGTGCGCCCGGCCTTCCAGAACCTCGGCATCAGCGTCGGTTTCCTCCAGTCGATGCTCCCGCCCGGCGGCCAGGCGCGCAAGGAGGCGTATGGCTGTGACATCACCTACGGCACCAACAGCGAGTTCGGCTTCGACTACCTGCGGGACAACATGAAGGAGCGCGTCGAGCTCCAGGTGCAGGGCCCCCTCGATTTCGCCATCATCGACGAGGTCGACTCCATCCTGATCGACGAGGCCCGCACGCCCCTCATCATCAGCGGCGAGGCCAACCAGGGCGCGCCCAAGTACCGCGAGGCCGACGAGGTCGCGCGCCACATCATCGACCTCTCCCGCCCCTGGCAGCAGGCGCAGGACGAGATCGACGCCGCGAAGCGCTCCATCAAGGCGGCCGAGGGTGAACTGGACAAGGCCTCCAGCAAGGAGGACAAGGACCGCGCCCAGAAGCGCATGGACGAAGCCGCCAAACGCCTCGGCGAGGCGGAGGCCAGGCAGCTTCGCACCGTCCAGTACTACGAGGTCGAGCCGGACAAGAAGAGCGTGCACCTCACGCACGAGGGCATCGCCGCCGCCCAGGAGAAGGCGGGCGTCGGCAGCTTCTACGTCGGCGACAACATGGACTGGCCCCATCTCATGGAGCAGGCCATGCGCGCCCACGTCGTCTACGAGCGCGACAAGGACTACGTCGTCGAGCCCGATCCGCGCACGCAAGAGATGTCCGTCGTCATCGTCGACGAGTACACCGGGCGCAAGATGGTCGGCCGCCAGTGGTCCGACGGGCTCCACCAGGCCATCGAGGCCAAGGAAAAGGTCCCGATCAAGAAGGAGACGCAGACCCTCGCCACCATCACGCTCCAGAACTTCTTCAAGCTCTACAAGGCCCTGGCCGGCATGACCGGCACCGCCCAGACCGAGGCCGAGGAGTTCGACAAGATCTATCGCCTCGACGTTGTCAGCATCCCCACCCACCGCCCCGTCATCCGCGAGGACCGCAACGACCTCGTCTACCGCACCGAGCCGGAGAAGTGGGAGGCCATCCTCGACGACATCAAGGCCCACTCCGACGCCGGCCGCCCCGTCCTCGTCGGAACCACCAGCGTCGAGAAGAGCGAGTTCCTCAGCCAGCTCCTGACGCGCAAGCACGGCATCGAGCACGAAGTCCTCAACGCCAAGCAGCACGAGCGCGAGGCCCACATCGTCGAGAAGGCCGGCCAGCAGCACACCAACAAGTTCGGCGAGGTCGTCGGCAACGTCACCATCGCCACCAACATGGCCGGCCGCGGCACCGACATCAAGCCCGCCGCCGAGACCTTCTTCGACGTCACGACCAGCGACGGCAGGACCTTCACCATCAAGCAGCGCGGCAGCGGCAGGACGCTGGAGATCGGCGCCGACGACGCCCGTCAGCACGTCTACCAGCTCGGCACCGGCAAGGAAGTCGTCGGCGGGCTCCACGTCATCGGCACCGAGCGGCACACCGCGCGCCGCATCGACGACCAGCTCCGCGGCCGTTCCGGGCGGCAGGGGGACGCCGGCTCCAGCCGGTTCTATGTCTCCCTCGGCGATCCGCTCATGAAGATGTTCATGCCCGAGTGGGCCGTCAACATCCTGCGAAAGGCCGGCGTCGAGTACGGCGAGGCCATCGACTCGCGCCTCGTCACCAAGCGCATCGCCGGCGCCCAGAAGAAGGTCGAGGAGCGCAACTTCCTGGCCCGCAAGAATCTCCTGGAGTACGACGAGGTCATGGACGTCCAGCGGCTCCAGTTCTACGGCCTCCGCCAGCAGGTCCTGGAGGGACGCGACATCGACCGCGTCATCTGGGACATGATCGGCGTCGCCATCGAGGATGCCGTCGATCGCTACGTCACCAACGACCACCGCTCCTCCGTCCTCGCCGACTGGGCCCGCAATACCTTCGACATCCACATCGAGCCCGAGGACTTCGCCGGCCTCAGGAAGTTCCACGACGTCGACGACCTCATCAAGCAGAAGGCCAAGGGGGAGGTCGGCGACACCATCCACTCCACGCTCGGCGAGTTCATGGGCGAGGACCGTCACGACCCCGCCGGCTGGGACACCAAGTCCATCAAGTCCTGGGCGCTCAGCCGCTGGGGCGTCGAGCTCAGCGAGAAGCAGATCCGCGAGTCCTCCGCCGACCAGCTGGAGGATCGCCTCGTCGAGGCCGCCTTCGAGCGCATCGACAAGACCGACACCACCGCCATCAATCCGTTCCTCGAGCCCGTCTTCCCCCTCTCCGAGCTCTGCCGCTGGACGAACGAGAAGTTCGAGATCGGCCTCGAGCCCGCGCAGCTCCTCCAGGACCGCGAGCGCCATCTCTCCCTCCCGCCCGCGGACATCATCGAGATCATCCGCAAGCAGGCCCGCGACGCCTACAAGCGCCGCGAGATCGAGTTCCCCGTCGACCAGGTCCTCACCCTCGTCTCCGGCGGGCAGGACCACATCGCCGACGCCAACGCCGCCGCCTACCTCCGCGACTGGGCGCGCATCAAGTACCAGCTCGAGCTGTCGCTGGAGGAGATCCAGAAGACGCCCGTCGCCGACCTGCGCCCACGCCTCATCGAGCAGCAGACCCAGTTCCTCGCCAATGGCCGCCTCGAGAAGGAGGTCGATGCCATCCTCGCCGGCGGAGGGACCGATCCCGCCGCCCTCGCCGCCGGCTTCACGCGCCGCTTCCGCCTCCCCGTCGCGCCCGCGGAGCTCGACCCCGCGCGCCTCGCCACCAGCCCCAAGGGCACGCCCGAGCGCGATCGCGACGCCTCCGGCCGCGTCGATCAGCGCGACGTCCTGCTCCGGCGCGCCCGCTACGTCATCCGCAAGGAGCTGACCGACCTCGAGCAGTTCGTCCTCATCAACATCTTCGACCAGGCGTGGAAGGATCACCTCTACGCCATGGACATCCTGAAGGGCGGCATCGGCCTCCAGGGCTTCGCCGAGCGCGATCCGCGCATCGCCTACAAGCGCGAGGGATACCGCTACTTCCGGCAGATGATGGAGAGCGTGCGCGACCGCGTCACCGATCTCATCTTCCGCGTCAAGGTCGCCGGCGCCGCGCCCCAGGCCCGCAGCGCCTACACCGAAACCGTCGCCCAGCACGCCGAGGTCGACGACAACGCCATGGCCTACGGCGACGCCACCACCACCACCCCCCAGCCCGCCGCGGCAAGGAGCGGGGGGGCCGGCAGTGGTGGTGGTGGGGGTGGTGGGGCCGCGGTTCCGCGCTCGGGCATGGGCGAAGCCGCGGACAAGCACGCCGCCGCCCAGGCCGGTGCCGCTTCCTCCGCCACCTCCTCCCGCGCCCGCCCCAAGCCCAAGGGCGAAGGCCGCCGCACGCCCCCCAAGGATCGCAACACCCGGGGCAAGCGCAAGAAGTAGTCCCCCGCACGACGGCCCGTCGCCCCGGAACGGTCGACGACGACGCCCGACCGCGAGGGCGGGCGGTGCCGCGGGGCGACGTCGCCCAATCAAGAGGCCGGAGCGGATCGCGCTCCGGCCCTTCTTCTGCGCAGCGGTCCCTCTCCCCGGGGGAGAGGCGGTCGTCATCGTCTATTGACAGGCGGCTGTGAGTGACGTGGGGACCAGGCGAAGGTGCCTGGGGCGGCAAGCCACTTCCCCGGCCCCCACGCGTCTCCTCCAAGCTGCCCGGATAATTACCACCACTACATATCCCGCACAATCAAAATCGTCTTACCCCGGGTCAGCCGCGGCAGCCGTACCGCGGCTTCCAGGCGCCAGCCGTCAGTGGAGGCTGGCGCAGGCGAGCACCTCTTCCAGGATCGCGTCGTTGTCGGTGTCGCCCTTGAGCACGTATCCCACCGCCCCCAGCTCCATCGCGCGGCGGCGTGATTCGTCGTCGTCGTTCGCCGAGAAGATCACCACCGGCACCGGCGGGCTGCCGTTGCAGTGCCGACATAAATGCTCGAGCACGGCAAAACCGTCGACGTCGGGCATCGACAGGTCCAGCAACAGCAGGTCTGGAGGATGTTTGTAGACCTTCTCCAGCGCCTGCCGGCCCCCGGCCGCGGTGTCGGCCTCATGGCCGGCATAGCGAAGGAGCGTCGCCGTCAGCGCCCGCATTCCGGGCACATCATCAACCACAAGGATCCGGGCCATTCGCGCCCGGTCGCAATAGGCGTGCCACGCGCACCGATCAGGGCGGTGGGGGGATGTCAACCCCACGCCCCTCAAGTTACTGGCGCCGCACCGCCGGCGTCGCGCCGCCGCTTCGCCTCTTCATTGATAGAGACCGCTCGAGTTGTCTAGACCAGCGCCGTCTACTCCAAGAATGACCGGCGCGCCAAGAGACGGCGGCGCGCGGGGGTAAGCCCCGCCCTCACTCGCCGCGCCAGACGCCGCTGCTCACCCAGCCCAGCCCCTCCTCGGGGAAGTCGGGCGCGAGCCGCCGGATGTGCGCGCCCAGCGCGCCGGCGTGGTGCTGGACGTGCCGGATGTTGTAGATGTGCATCTCTGCCCGGGTAAACGGCTCCCCGAAGCCGCTGTCGCCGGCCAGGTCCGCCTCCGTCTCGGCACCCAGCACGCGCCGCGCCTTCTCGATGCAGAAGTCGGCGTACGCCAGCGACTGCGCCTGCGTCAGTCCCGGCGGCAGCGTTCCCTCGGGCAGGGGCGTGCCGAAGGGGACGCCGCGCCCCTGCGCCCCCAGCTCGTGCGGCACGCACGCCTCACGGCTGCGGCTGAGGTAGACGTCCGTCCAGTAGAGCGTGTGAAACGCGACCACGCGCGCCGGGAGCCTGGCCACGTTCGCGTCCCATTGCGCCGGCGGACAGGAGGCGATGGCGTCGCGGAGCATGCTGATCGCCGCCTCGTACTGGCCGAGCAGCACCCGGTTGATCTGGTTCTGCATGGTGTTTAATCCTCGCGCGCCATGCCTCGGGGAAGATGGGGAAACAGGAATGGCGCATCCTACCGCGCCCGCCCCGCGCGGCCCCCATAGCACGCGGCACGACGTGCCGCCGGATCAGCCGACCGGAAGCGCCCGGCAGCGCGCAAAAACTAGACAGTTTCGCTCCGTAACTAGACAGTTCTGCTCCAAAACTAGACAGTTTTGCCCCAAAACTAACCAGTTGTGCTCCAGAACTGTCTAGTTTTGCTCCGTAACTAGCTAGTTCTGCTCCAAAACTGTCTAGTTCTGCTCCAAAACTGTCTAGTTTTGCTCCAGAACTAGTTAGTTTTGTTCCAGAACTGTCTAGTTTTGTTCCGGAACTGTCTAGTTTTGCTCCAAAACTGGTCAGTTTCGCGGCCCGTTCAAGCAGCAAATCGGCCACTCAACTCGCCCAGGCCGCATTTGATCGGACCAACCACCAGCGCCTGCCCGGCGGCACGCCATGCCGCGGCTTCCAGGCTCCGTGCGTTCGTCGCTCCGTCGCTTGTCTGCGCCCCTTCGTCGCTTCGTCTCTCCGTCGCTTCTTCTCCGTGCTCGCCCTCTCCGCCTCGGCCTGCGGCCTCGGCGCCTCTCCTGGAGGGAGAGGCGTTAGAGCGCGCTCCGCTCGGCCCCCTTCGTCGCTCCGTCTCTCCGTCGCTGCGTCTCTTGCCTCCGTGCCTAAGTGCCTTCGTGCCTACGTGCCTTCCGCCTCCCCCTTCGCCGTTCCTTCGCGCGCCCAAGGGACCTGCTTCGCGTCGCCCCAGAGGTGGTCCAGGACGTAGAACAGGCGCGCCTCGGCGCTGAAGATGTGCACCACCACGTCCACCAGGTCGATCGCGATCCAGCGCTCGTTCGTCTCGCCCCGGTGCCCCCGGCCCAGCGGGCGAAGATCGTGCTCCGGGGCCAGCTCCTCCATGTCGCGCGCCAGTGTGCGCATCTGCCGCCCGCTCGTCGCCGTCGCCAGGACGAAGAAATCCGTCACCGGCGAGATGCCCGCCACCTCCAGCACGTTCACGTCGCGGCAACGCCGATCCGCCAGGAGACGCGCGGCATCGACCGAGAACGCCCGCGCCCGCGCCAGGCGCGCCTCGCGCTCCTCCTGCGTCGTTCCCGTCTCCCGCGCCCGCTTCGCCGCGCTTTGTGCCATGCCCCGAGCTTACGCCCGTGCCGCTCCCCGCGGCAACGCCGTCCCCGCGCATCGAAAAGGCCCCCTCCCGCGCGGGAAGGGGGCCCGGGTTTGCAGGCGGCGGCAGGCGTCGTGATCACTCCACGTTCGCCGGCGGGGTTCGCGCGCCGTCGTCGTCGGGAACCATGTCGCTTGCGCCGCGCATCATCCCGCCGCGGGGCCGGCCGACCGTCTCGGCCTCGACGCTCACCGCGCCGGTCGGCGTGGCGGCGCCCGGCGGGGCGACGTCCGGCGCCATCAGCGGCGCGATGACAAGGGCGACGATGGCGATGAGCTTCATGAGGATGTTGAGGCTCGGGCCGCTGGTGTCCTTCAGCGGATCGCCCACCGTGTCGCCGACGACGGCGGCCTTGTGGGCTTCGGTGCCCTTCTTCAGCTCCTGCCCGCCGATGTTCATCCCGCCTTCGATGCGCTTCTTGGCGTTGTCCCACGCGCCGCCGGCGTTGGCCTGGAAGAGGGCCATGAGCACGCCGCTGACCGTCACGCCGGCGAGGAGCCCGCCGAGCAACTGCCCGCCGATGTGGCTGTAGCCGAGCCACGTGGGAACCAGCCCGATCATCGCCGGCACGGCGACAGCGAGCACGCCCGGGGCGATCATCTCGCGGATGGCGGCCTTCGTGCTGATGTCGACGCAGCGGGCGTAGTCGGCCTTGACGCCCTCGCGCCCTTCCTTGAGGCCGGGGATCTCGTTGAACTGCCTGCCGACCTCGTCGATCATGTCGCCCGCGGCCCGCCCGACGGCGTTCATCGCCAGCGCGCTGAAGACGAAGGGGAGCATGGCGCCGACGAAGAGGCCGGCCATGACCATCGGCTCGATGACGTCGAGCGTGACGTAGTCGGCATGGCCCGGGCCGATGCCGAGATTGATCGCCTGGAGGAAGGCGGCGAAGAGCGCCAGCGCCGTGAGCGCGGCGGAGCCGATGGCGAACCCCTTGCCGATGGCGGCGGTGGTGTTGCCGACGGCGTCGAGCGTGTCGGTGCGCTCGCGGACTTCCGGCGGAAGGTGGGACATCTCCGCGATGCCGCCGGCGTTGTCGGAGATGGGGCCGTAGGCGTCGACGGCAAGCTGGATGCCCATGACGCTCAGCAGTCCGACGGCGGCGATGGCGATGCCGTAGAGCCCGGCGAAGTAGCTGGCGCCGACGATGCCGGCGGCGAGGACGAGGATGGGAAGGCCGGTGCTCATCATGCCGACACCGAGGCCGGAGATGATGTTGGTGGCGGCCCCGGTCATCGACTGGCGGGCGATGTTCCAGGTCGGGGTGTTGTGGGTGGAGCAGTAGTACTCGGTGATGAGGCCGATGAGCACGCCGGCGGCGAGGCCGATGGCGACCGCCATGAAGACGCCCATGGCGGTGTACTCGGTGGGGGCCTCGGTGATGGGGTTGGGGGCGGTCCACTCGCCCGGGAGCATCCAGGTGATGATGAAGAAGCTCAGGACGAGCATCACGCCGCTGGCGCCGAACTCACCCATGTTGAGCGCGCGCTGCGGGCTGCCGCCGTCGCGGACCTTGACGAAGAAGCTGCCGAGGATGGCGACGACGATGCCGGTGGCGGCAAGGATCAGGGGCAGGAGCACGCCGTTGAGTGCGTAGAAGTCCTGCGAGGCGAAGGCGCCGATGAAGCTCACGCCCAGGAGCATCGTGCCGAGGATGGAGCCGACGTAGCTCTCGAAGAGGTCGGCGCCCATGCCGGCGACGTCGCCGACGTTGTCCCCCACGTTGTCGGCGATCGTCGCGGGGTTGCGGGGATCGTCCTCGGGAATGCCGGCATAGACCTTGCCGGCGAGGTCGGCGCCGACGTCGGCGGCCTTGGTGTAGATGCCCCCGCCCACGCGGGCGAAGAGAGCGATCGAGCTTGCCCCCAGCGAGAAGCCGCTGAGCGTGGCGAGGACGAACTTGGTGTCACGCAGCAGCACGTCGGGATTGCTGCTGCCGATCATGAACGTGCTGTAGATGATGAAGAGCAGGCTCAGGCCCAGCACGCCCAGCCCGACGACGCACAGCCCCATGACCAGCCCGCCGCTGAAGGCGACGTTCAGGGCGGCGCCCAGCGAGGTGCGGGCGGCGTTGGCGGTGCGGACGTTGGCGCGGGTGGCCACCTTCATCCCGAAGAAGCCGGCCAGCGCGCTGCAGAAGGCGCCGACGACGAAGCTCAGGGCGATGAAGGGGCTGGTTCCCTCGTCGAAGTAGTAGCCGACCGCCAGGAGCACCGCGACCGCCGACACGAAGATCGCCAGCACCTTGTACTCCCGCCGCAGGAAGGCGACGGCCCCCTCGGCGATGCTGGCGGCGATGTCGCGCATCACGTCGGTTCCCTCGTCCTGCCGGTTGATCCAGAGGGCCCGGGAAAGGGCGTAAAGGAGCGCGCCCAGCCCGACGACGGGCACGAGGTAGAGGAGAATCTGCTCAAGTTCCATGAAGACTCCGCTTTGCTGGTCGATGTTGGTCCGATCGCACCCCCGGGGAAGAACGGCCGCACGGGCCGGGCGCCGCGATCAGGGCATGCCTTTATAGACGAACCGCCCGGGAAGGCAACGCGACAGCGCGCCCGCCACTGCCCGGGAGAACGTCACCCCTCAGGAGGCTGCCCGGAGGTGGCTCAGCCGGGTCGTGATCCGGTCGAAGTAGCCGTCGAACTCCGCGAGGGTGCGGGCGTGCTCGAACTCGAGCGGGCGGGCATCCCGCTCCCGCCGCAGGGCATCCAGCACCTGCCACTTCATCCAGATCGGCTGCCCCGGAAGCTCGTAGGGCTGGATCCCCTGTGGCAGCAGATGCGCCGGGACGTGATGCCGCATCAGGAAGTCCAGCAACTGCCGGTGGGCCTTCAGGTAAAGGTCCTTGGCCTCGCGGATGGCGGCCTCGCGGTCCGAAACCTCGCCTGCGACGAGCCTTGCGTAAAGCAGGTCGGCCTCCAGGAGGGCCTGGAGATCCTCCAGCCGCGCCAGGCTCGTGCTGAAGGTGACCTGATCGCCCGGGTAACGCTCCAGGTGACGCTCGATCCAGTCCTGCGCCGCCGCGGCCACTTCGATGCCCCGCTCGTACTGCTGCATCGCCTGCTCGAACAGGAGCGACGAGAGGGGGTCGGCGTCCGGGGCGATGTCGGCTGACGCCCGTTCCAGCTCCGCCTGGAGCTCCCCGGAGGTTCCCGGGGGGACGGGCGTGGCCCCGAACGCCTCGGCCTCGAGCAGGCGGCCTTCCTCGAAGGCGGAGTAGGCCCAGTCGCGCAGCGCGCGGCCGGGGTTGGCGTTGATGAAGGTCTCGGAGTGCTGGACGTGGCGCTGCCCGCCGTACTCCTGGAGCACCCAGGCCTTCATGAAGTGGTTGTAAGCCAGGACGTTGGGAGAGACGCCCTCGGGAAAGGGCTCGAACCGCTTCAGGAATTGCAGCGGGCTGCCGTCGAGATAAGTCGCCGGCTCCGCGCCCGGCGGAGGCTCGCGCCGCGGGTCGATCAGCTCCGGCAGGAGGTATCCCTCGTCGTCGAGCATCGGCTCCAGGCGGAGCGGGCCACTGACGCCGCGCGCGCCGATCTGCCGCGGGGCCATCTGCTGGAACTCGGTGTCCTCGCCGGCGAAGAGGGGCCTGAGCCGCCCGGCGTCGTCGAGCCGAAGGGCCGCGACGAGCCGGGTGGGAACTTCGGTCTTACGAACCTGCACGCGCCGCGGCGAAATGCCCGCCTCCAGCGCCGCCTGGCGGAACTCCGTCTCCCGGTTGGCCGGGAAGGTGATCTTGACGACCGGCTGGTCCGCCTTGGTCTCCTCGTGGATCCGCAGGCGGTAGTAGGGCGATTCCTGCGACCCGGCGAGCTTGTTGTTGTAGATCGTCCCGAGCTGCGACTCCAGATCGATGTTGGCGGGGCGCTCGGTCAGGACGCGCTGTCCGTAATCGACGGCGTCCAGGATGGCGGCGTACTTGCTGGCGAGGTTCGCCATCTCGACGCTGACGTTGTAGGCCTTGTTCCAGATCTGGTAGAGGTGAACGGTGTCGAACTGCGGCTGGAGCAGGCGGATCAGCTCCACCCGGGTGTCGAAGTCCTCCAGGTCGCGCTCCGTGCGCTGCTGCTCGCTGCTGCTCCAGAGCGCCATGACCAGCGGCCCGCGCAACCCGCCCAGCAGAAGGCCCAGGGCGAAGCTGTTGAGCTGGCCGAGGCTCGTCTCCTCCGCGGCGCCCCCGAGCACGGTGCTGTTGGGCGCCATCGCCTGGCGGCGATTGTCGACGAGCGCGCGCGCCGCCCCGGCCGCGACGAGCGCGACGCAGAGCACCACGACGATGAGCAGGTTCGACTTCATGCGGATCCGCCGCGAAACCTACGGCGCGACCTCCTTGTTGCGCAGAACCATGTAAGCCAGCGCCAGCAGCGGCAGCCCGAACGCCGCCATCACGCCGGCGGCCGAACCGATTTGGGCCCAGGAGATCACGTGCCCGCGCTCCAGCAGGTCCGTGACGCCGAAACGGCTCATGTCCGGAAGGAAGGCGGTCACGATGCGGAAAAAGTCCGTCAGCGCGTCCACGCCGACGCGCAGCGTCTCCTTGGCGCCGACGTCTCCGCCGGCCCCGAAGATGCCCTCCGCCGCCTGGCGTCCCCACCCCTCGTCCAGATCGCCCAGCTGGCCCGCCACCCACCGCCCCACGAGCCCGACGATCGTCAGCGTCACCGCGACCGGCCAGCTCACGAACGTGCTGAAGGCCAGCCCGGCGGTGATGACCAGGATGCTCAGCAGCCACTGCACGAACATGGCCTTGCCGAGGTTGAGGACGAACGGCTGGCGGTCAACGACGAGCTCGACGCCCGCACCGCGCACCGAGACGATGTGGCCGCGGCTCAGGGTGCGGAGGCGCAGGTCGAAGTCGCCCCCCTCCACGGCCTCGAGGGGGACGGAGAAGCTCGCAGGTCGGCCCGTCTCGGGGAAGAGGATGACCGGATCGGAGCTGAACCCGCTGGAGACGTTGTGAACCTGCGCCTCGAGCAGCGTGTCGTCCGTCTCGTCCAGCACACCCCCGAGTCGCTCCACGATCGCGCGGATCTCGATATCGACCAGCCCGTCATCGTCCGGATCGATGGTTGGGGTGTCGCGGAAGGCAAGGATTCCGAACGGTGCTGCCTGATCCTCTTCCGGGCCGGAGAGACCGAAGCCGCGCGTGCCGAGGAACGTCCGGAGGAGCACGTCCGAACGCGGCGCGTCGCCCACCTCCGGCATCACCGTGGCCAGGACCGTGCTCGGCGGGATCGCGAACTGAAGCGCCACCGAGTCGGGCGCCGCGCCGTAGAAATACTCCGCGGTCGTTCCGTAGACGGCGACGTAAATCGGCGGCGGCTGATGCCCGGGAATGCGCATCTCCTCGGCCCGGTCCACGACGCGCGCCGTCTGCTCCGCGCTGAGGGCGATCCAGGGTGCGTTGTCCACGGGAACATCCGGCGCAACCGGAAGCTGCACGTGGTTCGATTCAATGGCGGTGTGCGCGATGAGGCTTTCGAGATCCGGCCCAAGGATCTGGATCGCCACGCCCGGCGGGGGGGCCGGAGGGAGGTTCTCGAGATTCACGATCCCGAGCGGCGGATCGCCCGGCAGAAGCTGGTCGGGGTGCCGGAGCTTCCAGTGCAGCCGCAGGCGGACGGCGAGGCGAGCCGACGGGTCATCCTGCATCGCGTCGATCAGGTCCTGATCGAGCACAAACGGATAGGCGGCAAAGTAGGCGCCCGCCGGGTAGTAGCGCGGCGAGGTGGAGGTGTCGGCCGGATCGGCAGGCGGCTCGGCGTAGATCTGGAGGTCATCCCCCGCGTCCGTGCGGCGCGCCTGGAGGAGACCATCCTCGGCCAGTTCCTCGAGGTGCGGTCGCCGTCCCTCCACGGGAAGCTGGGTGCCCAGGGCGCTCTCGATCCGCCCGAGCAGCCGCCACTCCATGGCGGAGAGGAGGATCCAGGTGAAGAGGCCCATGATCAGCAGCACCACGGCACTGAGCCGGGCGAAGCCGATCACCTTGCCGAGCAGCAGCTCGAAGCGCGTGAGGGGCTTGGTGACGAGCGTGAAGATCACCCGGTTGGTGATCTCCCGCGGAAGGTTCGTGCAGGAGAGGATCAGCGAGATCACCACCGCCACGACGCCGCTGGCGAAGAGGCAGGCGCGCAGCGCCTGGCGAATGGCGTCAGCCTCGTCCGCCGGATCCTGGAGCTGCACCATCAGCAGCACCGCCACCATCGCAAGTGGCGTGACCCACAGGACCTTCCGGCGCACGCTCTCGCTGAAGACCACGCCGCTGATGGCCCACGTCCGGTAGAGGCTGAAGCGGGCCAGGTCGCGCAGCCCATAGACGACGAAGGCGAGCAGGAGCAGGCCGCCGACGACGAGGGACCAGGTGGTGGGTGAGGTGGCTTCCAGCGACATCGCGTCGGGCCAGGGGTGCCGGGGCGGCCTCTTTCGGAGGCGACCCGATTACTCGCTGCTCGTGTAGCTCCGCCCTTCGCCCGCCTGCTCGCGGACGATGCGGATGAACAGGTCTTCGAGGGTCGTGCGCGGGTGGGAGATGTTGGCCTCGACGCCCAGCTTCTCGAGGAACAGGCGCAGCTCCCGCTGCTGCGGCTCGGTCATGCCGGCCGCCTCGACGGTCGTGACGTCGCGCACCTGCACCAGCTCCGACACCTGGCCGAGCGTCTGCATGCGCCCGCGGAAGAGGATCGTGACGCGGTCGCAGACGTCCTCTACGTCGGCCAGCAGGTGGCTGCACAGAATGACGGTCTTTCCCTGTTCCTTGAGGGAGAGGATCAGGTCCTTCATCTCCCGCGTGCCGATGGGGTCGAGCCCGGTCGTGGGCTCGTCCAGCACGACCAGGTCAGGATCGTTGATCAGCGCCTGCGCCAGCCCGATGCGGCGGGCCATTCCCTTCGAATACTCGCGGAGCTTGCGCTTGCGCGCCTTCTGGTCGAGACCGACTGCGTCCAGCAGCAGCGGCACGCGCTCCTTCAGCTCCGCGCGCGACAGCTTGAAGAGTCGCCCGTAGAACCGCAGCGTCTCCTCGCCGTTGAGGAAGCGGTAGAGGTAGCTCTCTTCAGGGAGAAATCCGATCCGGCTGTTGATCTCCGGGTCGCCGATCGGCTTGCCGAGCACGCGCGCCCGGCCGGAGGTGGGGAAAATCAGGCCCAGCAGGAGCTTGATCGTGGTGCTCTTGCCGCTGCCGTTGGGGCCCAGGAGGCCAAAGACCTCGCCGCGCCGGATCGTCAGGTTCAGGTCATCCAGCGCGCGGACCTTGGGGCGGCCCCAGAAATCCTTGTAGACCTTCCCGAGGTGCTCGGCCTCGACGACCGCTTCGCCTCCCGCGTCCACAGCCGCCACCGGCGCCTGGGTGCTGGCGACGGGGCCGGTCGACTCGGACTGGGACGGTGTGACGGTGTCCACGCTCGGCACGCGGGCAGGGATTGTGCGCGGAAAGGAGCCGCGCGGTCGGCTTTACATGGAGGAGCGGCGCTTGCCGCGGCGGCGGCGCTTCTCGCTGGGCTTCTCGTAGTAGGCGTTCTTCTTCATGTCCTTCGTAAGGCCTTCCTTTTCACAGGCCTTCTTGAAGCGCTTGAGAAGCTGTTCGGCAGACTCGCTGCCGCGAATTTTCACCTTGATCATGCGCCGGTCGTCCTTTCGCGTGCTGTCAGGCCGCAGGTCCAAACAAAACCACCGGCGCAACCGGGCCGGCGGGGCCCTAACTGTAGCCGCGCCGCCACCCCGATCAACCTCCCAGCCTACGGTACGGCATGTCCCCGTCCCCCACGCCGGAGGGCGCTCAGACGCCCTCGCGAGACGTCCCCGACGCACCGCCCGAACCCGGCGAGGCGGGGGAGGGGGCGCCCCTTTCGCATACGATCCGCCTTCGCGTCCGCTATACGGAGGTGGACGCGATGGGCTACCTGCACCACAGCCGGTACCTCCAGTATTTCGAGATGGGGCGGGTCGAGCTGCTCCGGGCGCGGGGCGTGCGGTATGCCGACCTGGAGCGCGAGGGGGTCTTCTTCGTCGTGATCCGCGCGGAGGTCGCCTACAAGCAGCCGGCCCGGTACGACGAGGAGGTCGAGCTGACCACCACCGAGGTTCGCCGGACGCACGTGAAGATCGAGCATGAGTACGAAATTCGCCGGGAGGGGCGGCTGCTCGCGACCGGCAGGACCGCCATCGCCTGCGTCGGGCGGGATGGTCGGCCCATGGCGATCCCGGGCACAACGTAGGATCGACCCTTCAGAAAGCGGTGAAGGCGGTGGGGAGGAGCGACTCATGGAACCAGGTCCCACGGTCTGGCGCGACGCGACCGTCTCCCTGCGCGAGGTGACCGGCGACACCGTTCGGCAGATCTGCGCGCTGAAGGTCTCGCCCGCACAAGAGCGGTTCGTGGCGCCCAACGCGCTCTCGATCGCGCAAGCCTATTTCGCGCGCGATCGCGCCTGGTTTCGCGCCGTCTGCGCGGGTGACACGCTCGTCGGCTTCGTCATGCTCTCGGACGAGCCGGAAAAGCCGGAGTACTACCTCTGGCGGTTCATGATCGACCATCGCTACCAGCGGAACGGCTTCGGTCGGCGGGCGATCCAGCAGCTCATCGACCACGTCCGCACCCGCCCGAACGCGTCGGAACTGCTGACGAGCGCCGTTCCGGGTGAGGGCTCGCCGATCCCGTTCTACGAGGGCCTCGGCTTCGTTCTGACCGGCCAGGTCGACGAGGGGGAGCACGTCCTTCGCCGGCCGCTGTGAATCACGACGCCCGACGGCGCCGCGGCTTCCGGGCAGCGGCTGGCCGTCCGGCCGCGTCGCTCGCGGCGATCTCCAGCAGCTCGCGGGCCTGGGCGCGCGTGGTGTCGCTGATCGTCCTGCCGCCGATCATCTCCGCGAGTTCCTCGAGGCGTGCCTCGCCATCGAGCGGATCGACGGTCGTGCTCGTCTGGCCGGCCTGCTGCGCCTTGCGGACGGTGAGGTGGCGATCGGCGTAGCTGGCGATCTGCGGCAGGTGCGTGATGCAGAGCACCTGGTGATGGGCGGCGAGCTGGCGCAGCTTGTGCCCCACGACCGCCGCCAGCCGCCCGCCGACGTTGGCGTCGATCTCGTCGAACACCAGCACGCTCACGCGATCGTCGCGCTTCAGCACCTGCTTCAGGGCGAGCATGATCCGCGAGAGCTCGCCGCCGCTGGCGATCCGGCGCAGCGGCTGCGGATCGAGCCCCGGGTTGGTCTGCGCGACGAACTCCACCTGGTCCAGCCCGGCGGGCGTCGCGGCCGATGCGTCGTCTCCAGCCACCGGCGCGACGCTGACGCTGAACCGCGCCCGCTCCATACCGAGCTCGGCCAGTTGGGCCTCGATGACCGGCCCGAGCCGCGTGGCGGCCGCGGTGCGGGCGGCGCGTAGGGATCGCCCCTGCTCCAGCAGCCGGCGCTCCAGCGGCGCGATCTTGGCCTTCAGGCCGGAAAAGTCCTCTGTCTGTCCCGCAAGCTCGCCGATGCGCGCGCCGATCTGGGCGCGATATGCCAGCGTCGCCTCCATCGTCCCGCCGTATTTGTGCAGGATGCGGTGGATCGCCGTGAGCCGGTCGTTGGTCTCGGCAAGCTCCGCCGGATCGAGATCCAGCCGGTCGAGGTAGCGACCCAGGTCGCGCGCCGCCTCCTCCACCTGCAGCATTCCGCCGCGCACCGCCTCGGCCAGCGGGAGGACGTGCGCATCCAGCTCCGCAAGCTCCTCCAGGGAGCGCGCGATGCTCTTGAGGCGATCGACGATCGCCCCGTCCGCCTCGGCAAGCTCCGTGTACGCGGCGGCCGAGTCGGTCTTCAGGCGCTCGAGGTTCTCCAGAACGCCCGCGCGCTGCTGGAGCTGGTCGAGCTCGGCCGGGTCGAGCTGGGCGTTGTCGATCTCGTCCGCCTGGAAGCGATAGAGCTCCAGCGTCTGCCGGCGCAGCTCGGCCCCTTCGGTCAGCTCCGCGAGGCGTTTGCGAACCTGCTGGAGCTGCGACCACGTCGCGGTGTAGTCGGCGCGCTCGCGCAGGCAGCCGGCGAACTCGTCGAGCACATCGAGCTGGTTGGCCGGCTTGAGGAGGTACGCGGCGTCGTGCTGGCCGTGCACGTCCACGAGGAGGTCGCCCAGCTCGCGCAGCTGCGCGAGGGTGATCGGGTTGCCGTTGAGGCTGACGCGCGTCCGTCCGCTGGCGAACAGCCGGCGCGTAAGCAGCAGTTCGCCGTGGCGGGCCTCCTCGTCGTCCAGCGGGAGGTCCACGAGCTGGCGGATGCGGTCGATGACCTGCCGGTCGTCGAAGGCGAAGACGCCGGTGACGTGTCCCTCCTCCGCACCGCGGCGGAGCAGGTCGGCGGCGCTTTTCAGGCCGAGCAGGACGTTGATGGCCCCGATGACAAGGCTCTTGCCGGCGCCTGTTGCGCCGGTGAAGCAGTTGAGGCCCGGGGCCAGCTCGATGTGGGCCTCGGCGATGACCGCGAGATTGGCGATGTGCAGCTCGCGCAACATGTCTCGTGGTTCTCCGTGTACGGCCACGAATGGACACGAATCATCACGAATGGCTTCGGAGCGTCATATGTCCGTCGCGTTGCGCGCGCGTGCCGTGGCCATTCGTGTCATTCGTGGCCGGTCTTCACGCTCGTTCACCCCACGCTCGCGCCGGCCTCGATCGGCGCCGTTGGGCTGACGATCACCACCTCCGACCGGTCGGCATTGCTCGCCGCCAGCAGCATTCCCTGGCTGATCTCGCCGCGCATCTTGCGCGGCGCGAGGTTGGCGACGACGACGATCTGCCGGCCGACGAGCTGCTCCGGCTCGTAGATGCCGCGCAGGCCGGCGCAGATCTGCCGCCCGCCCTCGGTGCCGTCGTCGAGCTGGAGGACGAGGAGCTTGTCGGCGTTGGGGTGGGGCTGGCAGTCCTTCACCGTCGCGACGCGCAGGTCGAGCTTCAGGAAGTCGTCGATCGTGATCTCCGGCTTCCCCGCAGCCTCCGCCGCAGCGGGGGCAGGCACGGGCGTGGTGGGGGTGGTGGGGGCCGGAGAAGGGGTGACGGCAGGCTCGGGGTTGGGCTGATCCATCAGGCGCGATTGTACCGCCAACCCTGACGAAACGCTAACGGATTTCCGAGGGATAACGGGGTCAGGAGTCGATGGATGAACATCGAACATCCCGAGAGCGGCGCAGCACCAGTGACAAATCACCAATGACCAGTGACACGATGGCGCATGCCATCGCCGCTACAGCGCCTCCGCCGCCAGCGAGGCCAGTTGCGACCGCTCGCTCCGCTGGAGCGTCACGTGACCCACGAGGCTGCGGCCCTTCAGGCGCTCCACGAGATAGGAGAGGCCGTTGCTGCTGGAGTCGAGGTAGGGGTTGTCGATCTGCGTGGCGTCGCCGGTGAGCACGAGCTTCGTCCCCTCCCCGATGCGGCTGGCGATCGTCTTGACCTCGTGCGGCGTGAGGTTCTGCGCCTCGTCGACGATCATGTACTGGTTGGGGATGCTCCGCCCGCGGATGTAGGTCAGCGGCTCGAGCACGACCGTCCCCTCGGCGATGAGGGCGTTGATCCTTCCCTCGATGCCCTGCATCTGCTGCTTCTGCGTCTCGGCCTTGTCGTCCCCGCCGTGGTTGAGGCGGTGGGAGAGGAGGTAGGCCATGTTGTCGAAGATCGGCTGCATCCAGGCAGTGAGCTTCTCGTCCTTGTCGCCGGGGAGATACCCGATGTCCCGGCCCATCGGCATGATCGGCCGCGCGCACAGGAGCTTGGTGTAGTCCTTGTCGCTGATCACCTTCTGCATCCCGGCCGCGAGGGCCAGGAGGGTCTTGCCGGTGCCCGCGGTGCCGATGAGGGTGACGAGCTTCACCTCGTCGTCCAGCAGCAGGTCCAGCGCCATCGTCTGCTGGAGGTTGCGCGGGAGGATGCCGAAGACATGCTTGCGCATTGGCTTGACGGGTCGCAGCCCGTCGCCCACGGCGTTCATGCGGGCCAGCGCCGTGTGGGTCGGATTGTCTGCGTTCTTCAGCAGGACGAACTCGTTGGCGAAGAGCTTCGTCTCCGGCAGGTTGACGAGCTCGCCGGCGAAGATGGCGTCGATCGTCGCCTGCGGCACCTCGACCTCGGTGTACCCGGTGTAAAGCTCCTCGAAGTCGACCTTCTGGTTCTCGAAATCCTCGGTGTAGACACCCAGCGCATCGGCCTTGATGCGGGCGGCGATGTCCTTGCTGACGAACACCACCGGCCGGCCCTCGCGCTGCAGCTTGATGGCGCAGCGGAGGATGTGGTTGTCCGGCGTCGGCTCGCGCAGACCGGGCACCTCGATGCCGTTGGTATCCAGCACCACCTGGAGCTTTCCGCCGGGATGGCCGCTGGCGTGCTCGATCGGCACGCCGCTCTTGATGTCCCCCTTGAGGCGCAGGGCGTCGAGCACGCGGATCGTCTCGCGCGCCGAGCGCCCGATGTCGTCGTTGCGCTCCTTGAAGTGATCCAGCTCCTCGATCACCTCGAACGGGATCACGATGTCGTGCTCGTCGAAGACGAACACCGCCCGCGGGTTGTGCAGCAGGACATTCGTGTCCAGCACGAAGGTCTTGGTCCCCATCGCGCCGCCGCCGGTGGTCGTGGCGTGGGGAAGGGGAGCGGGGTCGTGGACGTCTGGATCGATTCTGGCTCGGGGTGCCGCGTCGGCCGGGGTGGTGGAGGCGGAGGTCGGGGGAATGGGAGTGGACGACTTCGCTTGAGTTTGCGGCATAGGCGGCGAAGGGACAAAGAACGGAGAATGCCTCCCGAAGCGTCACGGCACACGGTGCCGCGGCGACCAACGGTAGTATTCCGCAAAGCCCCGGATCAGGCCAATCCGGAGAGAGTTGCGCTAAATCCATGCCCCGTGCGGGGCTGTGATCGCAGGAGAATCGCCTTGTCGGACGTCTCGCCAGAAACACCGCTCTACCCGCTGAAGTTCCACCCGCGCTTCGTCCCCAAGATGTGGGGCGGGCGACGCCTCGCCACCATCCTCGACAAGTCCCTCCCGGCAGAGGAGCCGATCGGCGAGAGCTGGGAGCTCTTCGACTTCCCGCCCGGCGTCGTGGACGGCTCGGGCGCCTGGGTCAGCGCCCGCGTCGCCGAGGGGGCGCTCGCCGGGCGGACGCTGCACGAGCTGATGCTCGCGATGCCGCATCGGCTGCTGGGGCACGCCGCCGCCGTCGAGACGCCTGCCGGGCCGCAGTTTCCGATCCTGATCAAGTTCCTCGACGCCGGGCAGGATCTTTCGGTGCAGGTGCATCCCACCGAGGCCTACGCCGCCGCCCATCCGGGGGCGCACCTCAAGAACGAGGCGTGGTATGTCATGGCCCACGAGCCGGGGGCCCGCCTGCTCAAGGGGCTCCGGGCCGGCGCCACGCGCCGGTCCTTCGAGCGCGCCATCGCCGACGGCACCGTCGAGGATCTCCTGGTCTCCATCCCCGCGCGCATGGGGGACGTGCACTATCTCGCCAGCGGCACGGTCCACGCCCTGGGCGCCGGAATGCTCGTGGCGGAGGTGCAGACGCCCAGCGACACGACCTACCGCGTCTACGACTTCAAGCGCATCGACCCCGCGACCGGGCGCGAGCGCGAGCTGCACGTCGAGCAGGCCCTGGAGGTCATCGACTTCGACGACGCCGGCGGCGAGGCCGAACCGGCGGCGGGGGCGGATGACGACGACGGCATCGTCGCCGCCGCCCCGCAGTTCACGATGTCGCGCTGGAGCGCTCATGAAGGAGTCCGCACGCCGCTGGCGGCGGGCGGGGCGGGCGTGCTCGTCATCGTCGAGGGCTCGGGCGGAATCGTGGGGGAGGAGTTTGACGAGGTGAAGTTCCGGCGCGGGGATACGATCCTGCTCCCCGCGGATCTGGCGGCCCAGCAGCTCGACGCCGAGACGGACTGCCAGTGGCTCGAAGTGACATTCCCGCGCGCGCATCGCCGCTGAGCAGGACAACCCATGAAGGAACGAATACAGAAGGTCCTGGCCGGCGCCGGCGTCGCCTCGCGCCGCGCGTGCGAGGAGCTGGTGCTCCAGGGTCGCGTGCAGGTCAACGGGCGCGTCGTCCGCGAGCTGCCCGTCCTCGTCGATCCCGCCGAGGACGAGCTGCGCGTCGATGGCCAGCGCGTCGTCCTCCCCGGCGCGCGCAGGCGCGACGGGAAGGGCGCCCGCCACGCCTACATCCTGATGAACAAGCCGCCCGGCGTGGTGTGCACCAACGTCGCCCAGAGCAGCGCCGGGCGGGCGCAGACGCGCGCGATCGACCTGCTTCCCCCCGGGTTCCAGAAGCGCGTCTATCCCGTCGGCCGGCTCGACGCCTCCAGCCGCGGGCTGCTCCTGCTCACCGACGACGGCGAGCTCACCCACCGGCTCACCCACCCTTCCTACGGCGTGGCCAAGACCTACCGCGTGGTCTGCGACGGGGAAGTGACGCCCGACACGATCGACAAGCTGAAGCGCGGCGTCTACCTCACCGACCGCGAGAGCGGCGGGGGGCGCAAGACCGAGCCCGCGCACATCCGCATCGTCCGCCGCTCGCATGAGAAGAGCACGCTGGAGATCACGATCAAGGAGGGCCGCAACCGCCAGGTGCGGCGCATGCTGGCGGCGCTGGGGCACAAGGTGCGCGACCTGAAGCGCGTGCGCCTCGGCCCGATCAGGCTGGAGAAGCTCCCCGAAGGCGCCAGCCGCCTCCTCACCGCCCGCGAGCTGCGCGAGCTGCGGGAGGCGTTGGGCGCGGGAAGCTGAGCGGGGGCGTTGTCCCGGCTTTCGCTGCGTCGCTGCCGCCGGTAACCTGCGCGCGTGCCGGGGGGGGACGGGGTGGCAGTCACTCCAATCGAGGTCTTCACATGACGATCAAGCGCGCTTCTCTCCGTCGGATGGTCGGTTGGTGCCTGGCCTGCGCGATTGCGGTGGGGTGGGCGACGGCCGGGGCGCTGGGGGCGGATGCGTTCCCTCCCGCCACGCCGGAGAGCCAGGGGGTCTCCAGTGCTGCGGTGCGACGGCTGGCGGAGGAGGTGGAGGGGTATGTGCGCGACGGCACGATCGTGGGGGGCGAGCTGCTGGTCATCAAGAACCGCCGGACGATCCTGCACGAGGCGTATGGCCTGCGCGACCGCGAGGACGGGCACCCGATGGAGCCCGGCACCATCTTCAACATCCGCTCGATGACCAAGCCGCTCACGGGGGTGGCGGTGCAGATGCTGGCGGACGAGGGGAAGCTGAGCCTCGACGACCCGGTGGCGAAGTACCTGCCGGGGTTCGACAACGACAAGTCGAGGGCGATCACGATCGAGCAGCTGTTGCAACACCGCAGCGGTTTGCCGCTGACGATCCTCTTGGG
>JAEZED010000053.1 GCA_023417885.1 Planctomycetota bacterium | reverse complement strand
GGTCCGACCCGGTGTTTTCGGGGCAGCGGCGGGTCGCCGCGGCTACGAGCGGCGTCCGCCGGTTCACGGCGCTCCGGCGCCCCGGCCGATAACGGTATGATCGGACGCCCGACGTCGGGGCGTCCATTTCCTTGCAAACTCCGCGCGCTACCCTCCGCTCCACCGCCCATGAGTTCCGCCAAGCCCGCCCGCAGTCACATGATCCCCCTGTCCATGCCGGACATCACCCAGCGGGAGATCGACGCGGTGACCGAAGTGCTGACCAGCGGAACCCTCTCCATCGGGCCGAAGGTGGAGGAATTCGAGGAAAAGTGCGCCCGCATCGCCGGCCGGCGCTACGGCGTCGCCGTCTCCAGCGGCACCGCGGGGCTGCATTGCTGCATGGTCGCCGCCGGGATCAAGCCGGGGGACGAGGTCATCACGACCCCCTTCAGCTTCGTCGCCAGTGCCAACGCGCCCCTTTTCGTAGATGCCAAGCCGGTCTTCGTCGACATCGACCCCAAGACGCTGAACATGGATGTGAGCCTCGTCGAGGCGGCGATCACGCGCAAGACCAAGGCAATCGTCGCGGTCGAGGCCTTCGGCCATCCGGCGGGCATGGACAGGCTGGAGCAGATCGCCCGGCGCAACGAACTGGTGCTGATCGAGGACGCCTGCGAGGGGTTCGGCGGAAAACTCGGGGCGCGCCCGCTGGGCAGCTTCGGCCGGGCGGGGGTCTTCGCCTTCTACCCGAATAAGCAGATCACCACCGGCGAGGGCGGCATGATCGTGACGGACGACGACAAGTTCGCCGCCGCCTGCCGGGCGCTGCGCAACCAGGGGCGCGAGGGGATGGCCTGGCTCGCGCACGACCGCCTGGGCTTCAATTACCGCCTCAGCGAGCTTCACGCGGCGCTGGGTTGCGTGCAGGTGGATCGGCTGGAGGAGATTCTCGCCGGCCGGCGCGAGGCGGCGATGGCCTACATGAACTTCCTGATGGACAACCGGCTGCTGATCCTCCCGACGCTCGGGGAGGAGGATCACGCAAGCTGGTTCGTCTTCGTGGTGCGGCTGTGCGATCTCTTCGAGCCGGGGGATCGCGACGAGGTGATGCGGCTGCTCCGGATGCGGGGGATCGGCTGCAACAACTACTTTCCGCCGATCCACGTCCAGCCGTACATGCGGGAGCGTTTCGGCTACGCGCCGGGGAGCATGCCGGTGTGCGAGTACGTGGCGGACCGGACGATCGCCCTGCCGTTCTACAGCATGATCACCAAGGCGCAGATCGAGCGCGTCTGCGAGACGCTGAACGACGTGCTGGAGAAGGTGCTGACAGGCCGGCAGCGGATGGTGTGACAGGGGCGCGCCTCTTGCATCCCGGGCGGCGGTTGCCATGATGGGGGGAGTCGTTTTCCCCTTCCCGTCACGAGTCACATGGAGGTGATCGTGCCGCCGGTGTACCTGTTCATGCTCGCTGAGGCCCCTGCGTCCGCTGCCGGGGGCGTGGATGACCCGCTGGCGCTGGCTGCGCTGGCGGGGGGCGTCCTGATGCTCGTCTATTTCATGGTGCTGCGTCCCCGCGCCCGCAAGGGTCGGAGCGACCCGCTGGCGGTCATGCCCAGCGAGCGGGCCAGCCTGGCGGGAGAGCGGGCGGCCGAGCGGCAGATGCAGTCGCTCCTGGTCGAGCTGGAGCAGATGGCCCGGCAGATGTCCGCCCAGCTCGACACGAAGGCGGCGCGCCTGGAGGCCCTGATCCGGGACGCCGAGAGCAAGACGGCGGCCCTGAACGCGGCGCTGGCGCGCGCCAAGGCGGAGCGGATCAGCAACAGCCTGATCGCGGGCACGCTCGGGCCGGAGCACGAATCGGGCCTGGCGGCACTGGCGCGGCACCGCGACATCTACGACCTCGCCGATGCGGGAGAGAGCGCTCACGCCATCGCGCAGAAGCTGCGCCGTCCGGCGGGGGAGGTGGAGCTCATCCTCGCCCTCCGCAGCACGGGTGGCGCCGTAGGATGAGTCCCGGCGCCCGGCCGAGGCCTCCACCCGGCCTGAACGCTCCCCAGCTTGTCACCCCGCGCCCCGGCGGGTAAACCGGTGGGCGCTTCGTGAACCTCCTCGACGTCATCTGGAAGATCCTCGCGACCCTCGGCCTCGTCGGGCTCAACGGGTTCTTCGTGGCCGCCGAGTTCGCCGCCGTCGGGGCGCGGCGCTCGCGCCTGAAGCAGCTGGCCGACGCCGGCAGCCTCTTCGCCCGCCTCTCGCTCGACGTCAAGAAGCGGCTGGACCTCTACCTCTCCACCTGCCAGCTCGGCATCACGATCGCCTCACTGGCGCTGGGCTACGTCACCGAGCCGGCCGTCGCGGCGCTGCTGGAGCCGGGGCTGGCGAAGCTCGGCTTCCACGCCCCGCCGGGAAGCCACCACTGGATCGCGATCGCGATCGCGCTGGGAATCAGCACGTCGCTGCACGTGGTGGTGGGCGAGGTGGCGCCGAAGAACCTGGCGATTTTCTACCCCGACCGGCTCCTGCCGATCCTGTCGGGGCCGCTGATCGCCTTCACGATCGTCTTCTACCCGGTCATCTGGGTGCTCAACAGCGCGAGCAACGTGCTGCTGCGGCTGGTGGGCGTTCCGCTGGAGGAGGCGAGCCACGGCACGGTGCCCCACACGGTGGAGGAGCTGCGCGCCCTGCTGGAGGAGGCGGTCGAGGCGGGGGCGATCGAGACCGGCAGCGGCCAGCTGCTCAGCGGCGCGTTCGAGTTCGGCGACCTGAAGGCGCGGCAGATCATGACGCCGCGCGTGGACGTGGACTTCCTGCTGACGGACATGCCGATCGACCGGATCCTCCGCACCGCGCAGACGGGGGAGCACACGCGCCTGCCCCTCTGCGAGAAGGATTTGGATCATGTCATCGGCATGATCCACCTGCGCGACCTCTTCGGGCAGCTCAAGCTCGTCGTGGGCCGGCTGAAGTTCACCGACGAAACGGGCGACGCCGGCGAGATCACCGCCGTCGCGGGCGCGCCCGGCAGCGAGACGCACGTCATCGGCAGCGGGACGGTCGACCTCAAGAAGATCCGGCGCGACATCCTCTTCGTGCCGGAGCTGCTGCCCGTTCACAAGCTGCTGCGGCAGATGCAGGAGAGCGCGACGCACATGGCGATCGTGGTGGACGAGTACGGCGGAACGGTGGGCGTGGTGACGCTGGAGGACATCATCGAGCAGATCGTGGGGGACATCACCGATGAGTTCGACATCGCGCAGGCGCAGATCGAGAAGGAGGGGGAGAACTTCCGCGTCGGCGGGCACCTGCCGCTGCACGAGCTGCGCGACCACCTGGACCTGAACGGCTGGGGGACGCCGGAGGACGTGGACACGGTGGGCGGTTTCGTCGCCTCGGAGCTCGGCCGCTGGCCCCGCGCCGGCGACCAGGTGCGCCTCGCGGAGTACACGGTGCGGGTGACGGCGGTGACGCCGGACCGCCGCATGACCCTCCTCATCGCCCCCGCGACGCAGCAACAGGCGCGCGAGGACGGCCCGGGGCGGGCGTAGGTGCACCCAGGAGTCTGGATGTCACACACTCGAGCAAGGTTGCTTTTTGAAGCGAGGGCTTCTACGGCCACGGCGCTTTCAACGCCTCTCCCGCCGGGAGAGGTGCCGAGGCCGCAGGCCTAGGCGGAGAGGGCGCAAGGCAAGGCGGGCTCCCGGCGCTCTCTCCGTCCGCTTCGCTGCGCGGCCACCTATCCCAGCGGGAGAGGCCATCCGTGCCAATATGTGAAGTCTGTGGCTCTCTCCGCCCGGCTACCGCCCCGCCGCGACCAGGCCGATCTGGCGGATGGCGCCCAGGTGATACGCGTTGTGCGCCGTCATCGCGCTCAGGCCCGCGATGTGGATCGGCGGCCACTGGTCGATCGGCTTGTCACGATTGCCCGCCAGCACCTCGAGGCACGCCTCGTAGGCGCTGCGGAGGTCCGACTTGAGCGTCGCCCAGTCGCGGCCGTGGAGGTCGAAGCTCGTCTCCCACTCCGCCTTCGGATCCTCGCCGCGCACGCGCTTCAGGAACAGGTCGAGCGAGTACCAGAGGTGCGCCGTGTGCTCCGCGACGGTGCGCGCCCCCGGCGCCGGCGGGCGATGCGACTGCGCTTCGGTGAAGGAATCGAGCAGCCCGAGCACCGCCGTTTCCGGCCTGCCGTCGGTGATCCAGTTGGGCCGCGTGCCTTCGAAGGTTTCGCGAAACTGGTCGATGAGCGCATGGGCGGCGTTGACGTCCACGGGGATCTCCTTGGGTCTAATGCCGGAAGTGCCGCCGGCCTGTGAAGACCATGGCGACGCCGGCGGCGTTGCAGAGGTCGATGGTCGCCTGGTCGCGCACGCTCCCGCCGGGCTGGACGATGGCGGTCACGCCCGCCTGGATGAGCACGGCGGGTCCGTCGGGGAAGGGGAAGAACGCATCGCTGGCGGCGACGGCGCCCTGGGCGCGCTCGCCGGCCTTCTTGACGGCATGCTCGGCGGCGGCGACGCGATCGACCTGCCCCCCGCCGATGCCGTAGGTCCCCTGCTCTCCGCCGACGACGACGGCGTTGCTCTTGACGTGCTTGCAGACGAGCCAGTTGAACTTGAGCGCCGCCATCTCGGCGGCGGTGGGCTGGCGGGCGGAGACGACCTTCCACTCGGACTCAACGACGCCGACGAGGTCCCGCTGCTGGATCAAGAGCCCGCCGCCGATCTGGTGGAACATCGTGGCGTCGGCGACGAAGTCGGGGCCGTACTCGCCGACCGGGTTGAGCGGACCGACGCTCAGCAGCCGCACGTTCTTCCATCGTGCCCCGAGGATCTTCAGGGCCTCGGAGTCGAAGGACGGAGCGAGGATGACCTCGAGGAACTTCTCGCCCTGTGCAATCGCTGTTGCCGCGCCGGCATCGATCGGGTGGTTGAGCGCGACGATCCCGCCGAACGCGGCCAGCGGGTCGCTCGCGTACGCATGTTCGAACGCCGATGCCGGGGATTCGGCGACGCCAACACCGCAGGGCGTCGCATGCTTGACGATGCAGGCCGCGGCCTGCCGGTCCGGGACGAACTCGCGCGCGCAGTTGAGCGCCGCGTCGGCGTCGAGCAGGTTGATGTAGCTCAGCTCCTTGCCGTGATGCTGCCGCGCGTAGGCGATGGACGCGGTGTTGAGGCGCTGCGCCACCGGATTGTCGTAGCCGTAGAGCGCCGCGCGCTGGTGTGGGTTCTCGCCATACCGAAGGTCCTGGACCTTTCTGAGCGTGGGAAACCAAACGGACGCCTTTCCGATCGCGTCGGCGCCGACCTCGATCGCTTCTGCGTCCTCTAGCGCGTCCTCCCCCGAGGCGGCTCGCGTCGCGTCCGCGAGGTACGTCCAAATGTGCGAGTCGTAAGCCGCCGTGTGTCCGAACGCCGCCGCTGCCATCTTCTGCCGGTGCTTGAAGCAGCTCGATCCGCCGTGCTTGCGGAGATCGCCGAGGACCTTCTCGTACCGCTCGGGGTCTGTCACCACCAGCACGCGCGCGTGGTTCTTCGCCGCCGACCGCACCATGCTCGGCCCGCCGATGTCGATGTTCTCGATCGCCTCCTCGTACGTCACGCCCTCCTTTGCCACCGTCTGCTCGAAGGGGTAGAGGTTGACGCAGACGAGGTCAATCGGGGCAATGCCGTGCTCGCGCATGACCGCCTCGTCCTCCGGCAGCCGCCCGAGCAGCCCGCCGTGGATCTTCGGGTGCAGCGTCTTGACGCGCCCGTCCATCATCTCGGGAAAGCCGGTGACGTCGCTGACGTCGGTCACGGGCAGGCCCGCGTCGCGCAGGGCCCTGGCGGTTCCGCCGGTAGAGAGCAGTTCGACGCCGAACTCCTCGACGAGGGCTTTTGCAAACTCCACCAGGCCCGACTTATCGGACACCGACAGCAGCGCACGCTTCACAGGCACGAGATCTGGCATGATCCGCGGAGTGTAGGTCAGGTGGACGCAGAGCCGCGGCACCGCGTGCCGCAGGACGAGCCGCTTTGCCGCATCGTCACTCCACTGACGCGGGGTGGGTGGTGGGTTCTGCTACTGCGCGCGTCGTCGGGAGATCGACCTGCTCGCCGAGTGCGGCGCGAATGAGCGGCGTGACGACTTCGCGGCCGAAGGCGACGGTCATCATCCCTTCATGTCCGCCGAAGTGGCCGAGCGTCTCCCACGCCGGGTCGTACGGCACTTCGAGGAAGTTGAAGTAGGTCTCCGGATCGACGCCCGCGGGTAGGCGGAAGCCGAGCCGCCCCGCCGCCGGGTCGCGCTCGCGGTCGAGTGTGCCGAACAGGAGCGTGCCGGCGCCCAGGATCAGGTTGTCGTACGGGCTGGAGACGTGGAAGACCCGCCCCGTCACCACGGTCAGCGCCGCCGACAGGTCGTAGCGGCTGGAGAGGGCAGAGGCCAGCATGATCACGCCGTCGACCTTCACCTCCCCCGCCTGCGCCTCGGCCGACACCTCGGGGAGCATCTCCAAGGCCCAGGCGGTGACGGCGGTTCCGCCGGAGTGGGACGTGATCACGACCGGGCGATCCGGCTGCTGGCGCTTCAGTTCGACGATGTGCTCGGCGAGGCGGCGCGCCTGCCGGAGGTTCTGGTCCCTTCCGAACAGGGCGGCGAAGCCGCGACGGTTGCCGACCCAGTCGAAGATCTCCACGGTTTCGACGAGCCCGTCCGCCCCGCCGTCGGCCATGCCGCGCGCGAGGCGCTGGTCGATGCGCATGGGCCCGGCGATGCCCGGGAGGTGAATGACGTAAGCGGGCGGCCGCTGCTCCGGACGGGTGGTGGCGCCGGCGGTTCGCGTGGTGGGCGGCTCGATCTGCCCCGCGCGCACCGCGCCGGGAATCCAAGCGGCCGGGAGGAGCGTGATGACCAGGAGCAGCCCCTGGGTGCGCAGGTCCCAGGCGATGCGCCGGAACCGGCTGAAGAGCGGCTGACGATGCGGCCGGCTGGGTGGGTGACCCGGCATGGCAGATCGTAGCCGCGGCGGCAGGCTTCCTTCGCAGCACCTGCTTGCAGGGCTTCGTATGATGAGTGCTAGACAGACATCTCGGATGCCTCCCGCAGAATCGCGAGGCTCCTGGAGGCTCCGAGTCGGGTGGCGCCGGCGTCGAGGAGGGCGCTGGCGTGCGCGAGCGTACGGATTCCGCCGCTCGCCTTAACGCCGAGGCCGGATGCATGGGCCGCCATCCATGCGATCACCTTCGGGTCCGCCCCGCCGGCGGGGTGGAAGCCGGTGCTCGTCTTGATGAAATCCGCTCCCGCCTCGCGCACCGCGCGGCAGGCGTCGGCGATGATCGCCTCCGCCTCCCCATCTGGCCGACCCGCCACGAGAAGGGCGGACTCAACGATTACCTTCAATATGACGTTCCGGTTGACGGCACGGGCGGCACGGGCCACCTCCATCACCTCCGCGCGAACCGCACGGACATCACGGGCCAGGAGGTCGGGAAGGAAGGCGACCATGTCCAGCTCGGCGGCCCCGTCCTTGACGGCGGCGGTCGCCTCGATCGCCTTGACCGTCGGGCGGTTGGCCCCGTGCGGGAACCCTATGACGCAGCAGACCGCCACCCGCCCCGCCGCCCGCTCGGCGGCGTGGCTCACCCATCGCGGCTGCACACAGGCTGAGGCGAAGCGGTGCCCGACGGCCTCATCGACGAGCCGATCGATGTCGGCGCTGGTGGCTTCCGGGGTGAGGAGCGTGTGATCGATCCGGGCGGCGAGATCCTGCGGCCTCATGCCGGAAGGATAGCGTCAGGGCGTCGCCAATTGTTCCACGTGGAACAATTCGTGGTGCCGGCAGTCAGGTTGGGCTTCCTGCTCCGGGTGGCCACATCGTCATGCGCGGTGCGGCATGCGGTGCCGCGGCTAGTCTAGTCCAACGCTTTGAGGGAGAACTCGATCCGTGAGCCCTTGAAGTGCGTGTGAAACAGAACGGTGCCGGGGGAGCTTTGACTCCTCCCGGCACCGGATCGTCGTCGAATTGTTCCACGTGGAACAATTCTGAGCTACTCGATGCTCACGCCGAGTCGCTCCATGATGCGGTCGAACTGCTCCGCGTTCTTTAGGTGAAGGGTCAGCTTGTAGCCGTTCTGGCCGGAGGGGGTGACCGTGCACTTCGATCCGACCTGCTGGCCGACGGTCTCGGCGAGCTGGTTCAGGTAGCGCGACCGGCTGTCCTGTTCCTCCGTGGGCGTGCGGCGGGGGGCGTCCTCCTCGAGCGTCTCCCCCTTCACCAGCCGCTCCAGGTTGCGGACGGAGAGGTTCTGCTTGAGGATCAGGTCAGCGAGCCGGAGCTGCTCGGCTTCATCCGACACGCCCGCCAGCACCTTCGCATGGCCGAGCGGCAGAGTGCCATCCCGCACCTTCTCCTGCACCGGCGGGCAGAGATCCAGGAGGCGAACGAAGTTGGCGACGGTACTGCGGTCCTCCCCGAGCCGGGCGGCGAGCTCCGCCTGGGTGAGGCCGAGCTGCTTCTGAAGGGCGCGGTAGGCCTCAGCGCGATCCATTGGATTGAGATCTTCCCGCTGGATGTTTTCGACGAGGGCCATCTGGGCCTGCTCGTACTCGTCCACCTCCCGGACGATCACGGGGACCCTGGGCAGCCGCGCGACCTTGGCGGCGCGCAGGCGGCGCTCGCCTGCGACGAGCTCGAACCGACCATCCTTGCGGGCCCTGACGATGAGGGGTTGGATGACGCCGTTGCTCTTGAGGCTGGCGGCGAGCTCTGCGAGCGTGGCCGGGCCGATCTGCTTGCGCGGCTGATGCGGGTTCGGATCGATCAGTTCCGGATCGACATCCCGGAACGGCCCGGGGATGTCGCTGGCGGTCGCCTCGCCGGCAGGAGCGGGGGCGACGCCCGTCTGGGGAGCGGGTGTGTTGACCTGCATGAGGCTGCTGAGCCCCCGCCCGAGTCGGGAGCGGTTCTTCGCGGCGTCGGCGATATGGGTCTTGGCCATGTCGCCGCATGATTGCCTCGCGACGGCGGGGATGCAAGGAACCCTCGAGCGGGCATCTCAAATTGTTCCACGTGGAACAATTGGCGGCGGACGTGTCTGCAAGCGAAAGCGTGCAAGTCAGAGCGGAGGGGCGTGCTGGTGGGGCAGCGGAGTACCCGGTGTTGCTGCGTCGCGAGGTGCTCATTGGCGGGGATGGGGAAGCCTCGCTGCAGTTGCAGTTCTCGGCCAGAGTCTCAAGCCGTACCGCCTCACGATCGGGGAGGACACCGTTCGCGTCTGCAGATTGTTCCACGTGGAACAATTTAGACGTCTGTTTTGTATTGCACAGACAGACTGGATGCCGCTACTGAGGCAGGGGGTGGGAGGAGCGACCTATGGTTTCTGACGACCAGGCCGCTAACCTGTCAGGCCCGTTCATCGATAGTCTCCTGATCCACACCTCCTGATGCCTTACACCCTCGAAGAAGCCCCGCCGGAACTGCTTCCGCCGGAAGATGTCGACGGCGAAGCCGCCAGCAACCGCTGGACGTTGAACTTCGGCCCGCAGCACCCGGCCACGCACACGACCCTCCGGCTCATCCTCGAGCTGGACGGGGAGCGGGTCATGAAGGCCACCCCGCACATCGGGTATCTCCACAGCGGCTTCGAGAAGCTGATGGAGCACCTGAACTACAACCAGAACGTCACGATCGTGGACCGGATGGACTACTCCGCCCCGATCTACAACGAGCTGGCCTGGTTCGAGGCGGTCGAGCGGCTCATGGGGATCGACCTGACCCCCCGGGCCAAGGTGCTCCGGACGATCGCAGGGGAGCTAGGGCGCATCCAGAGCCACCTGCTCTGCGTCGCGGCGGCGGGGCTGGACCTGGGGGCGCTGACCGCCTTCCTCTTCGGCTTCAATCCGCGCGAGACGATCTACGACATCGTCGAGTACATGAGCGGGCAGCGGTTCCACACGAGCTGGTGCCGGACAGGGGGGCTGAACCAGGACCTGCCGGACGAGGCGGTCTTCCGGAAGATGGTGAAGTACCTGGTCAACGAGCAGCTTCCCGAAGCGGTGCGGGATGTCGAGAAGCTGCTGAACCGGAACCGGATCTTCGTGGAGCGGACGCGCGGGATCGGCGTGATCAGCCCGGAGGAGGCGATCGCCTGGAGCCTGTCGGGCCCGATGGCCCGCGCCAGCGGCGTGAAGCGCGACCTGCGCAAGGAAGACCCGTACCTCTGCTTCGCCGACAACTGGGACGGCCAGGGCGCCCGTCCGCCGGAGTTCACCGTGCCGGTGATGGAGACGGGCGACGTCTACGCGCGCTTCTATGTGCGGCTGGAGGAGATCAAGCAGAGCATGCACATCCTCCGGCAGCTCATCGACAACATCCCGAAGGGGCCGGTGAATGTCAGCCCTGAAGGCAAGGAGACGCTCCCGCCCAAGAAGGAGGTCTACAGCAGCATCGAGGGGCTCATCCACCACTTCGAGCTGATCATGACCAACCGCGGGTTCGAGGCGCCAAAGGGGGAGGTCTACGGGCGCATCGAGAGCGCCAACGGCGAACTGGGCTACTACGTCGTCAGCGACGGCTCGAACGTCCCGTGGCGCGCGCGGACGCGGCCGAACAGCTTCATCAACTACCAGGTCTTCCCGAAGCTGATCGAGGGGCACACGATCTCCGACGTCGTCGCCATCCTCGGCAGCATCAACATCATCGCGGCCGAGCTGGACCGATAATCGAAACATCAAGATGCAGCACGCAGGGGCCGGGCCGCATAGCGTCCGGCTCCTTTTGCTTCGCGCGGCTGCCCTGCGCGGCGGGGCGACCTGCGATGCGGGAGAGGCCGATGCTAAAGTCGTCGCGATGCTCGAGCTCAACCCTGAACATCGCTGGGTCTTCATCGGCGACTCCATCACCGACTGCGGGCGGGGGGACGATCCGGAAGGGCTTGGCAACGGCTATGTCCGGCTCATTCGCGATCACCTGCTGGCGCGCTCGCCGGACCGGGCGCCGAAGGTCATCAACAAGGGGATCAGCGGCGACCGCGTGCTCGAGCTGGCGGCGCGTTGGGAGCAGGACGTCATCGCCGCCCATCCGCAGGTGCTGTCGATCAAGATCGGCATCAACGACGTCTGGCGCCAGCTCAACCCCGCCTCGGCGCACCAGGGCGTGAGCGTGGAAGACTACCTCGCCACCTATGGCAAGCTGCTCGACGACGCCATCGGCGCGGATCCGGGCATCCGGATCGTGCTGTGCGAGCCGAGCGTCATCAGCCCGCCTCAGCCGGCCGAGGGGAACGCGCGCCTGAAGCCGTATGTCGCCGCGGTGCGCCGGCTCGCGGCGGAGCACCCGGAGCACGTGGTGTGCGTGGCGGGCCTTCACGCGGCGTGCCTGGCTGCGGAGCGCGCTCGGCCGGAGGTGAAGTGGTGGCCCGACGGCGTTCACCCGAGCAGCGCGGGGCACATGGTGCTGGCGCGCACCTGGATGGGGGCTGCCGGAGTGCTCTGAGGGTTGGCCGGGCCGTCAGTCGCTGCCTGTTTCGACGGCGCGTGCCGCCGGACCGGTGCCGGCGGGCCGGTGTCGGCGGGGCGGGTCGATGGGGCGGCCGCATTCGGGGCAGCGTTCGGTCAGTGGATCGACATTCCGCAAGAGGTAGCCACAGTTCGGGCAGGCGTCGCGAGGTCGCCCGCGCGAGTGCAGAAGGGCGGCGACATTCCAGGCGGCGAAGAGTGCAAGGCCTGCGGTCGGAACCCAGGGGGGAAGCGAGAGCCAGATCACCGAAGCGTCGCGTCGGCCGGCCACAGCGCCGAACCCGGCGGCGGCGCCGAGCACTTCGATGCCGAGACGATCATCGGGATCCACTCCCTCCCGCCAGCCCGTCAGTATCCCGCGAGCCGGAGGCGACGGCGTCATCCAGATCGGCCGACTCGGTCGATACGGACGTCCCAGCGTGAGCATGAGTCGCCGTCCATCGCTGAAGCCGGCGGCGGCCTCGCGCAGCAGGATGTCCAATCGCCCGGCATCGATGCTGAAGCCGGCGGCGCTCCGGCCGGGGAGGGAGAGCAAGACGACCGGGACGGCCTCGCGCGTCATGACGGTCACGACGATGAGGGTGAGCACCATCGAGCAGGCGATCAGGATCCGCCGGGTCCTTTGCTTTGCGGTCCTCATGGCGCATCCGGGACGAGCGCCCGCTCCATCATCAGTCGGCGGAGATCGTGGATGAACTGCTCCTCATCCACACCGTCGGGAACGGGCAGCTCGACGAGCTGGGCGCGCGTGGCCTCGTGCATCGCGCGCAGGTGAGCATGGATGCGCACGTGGATGTCGGATTTGCTCGAGATCAGGAGCGCCCCTCCCACGAGTTCGATCCTGCCGTCGGTGCCTCCGTTCTCGAGCCACGACGCCGGTTCGATGTTGTCGATGATCGACTCCCATACCTGGTCGGTCAGGTCATCCAGCGTCGGCAGCGGGTCGACCAGCACCATTTGCGTCGATGATGTGCCATCGTGGAAGCTCGTTTGCCGTTCCTCCCGCCGCTGCGGAACCGGCGCCCTCAATCGCCGCCGGATCTCGAGGCGGTGAAGGTCTTCGACGAGGCCGCTGATCGGGTAGATGCGAAGCACCGGCTCGTCATCCGCCGTCCCCTCGAGATCCGGCTCCACCGCGGACCAGATCAGCCAGGCGTCATCTCGCTCAACCACATGCCAGTTCACCGATGGCGGGCGCGGCGTGGACAGGCGGACGAGCAGCCCGCCGGCCACACCTCCGGCGACGGCGACGCCAAGGAAGAGGATTGCGGATCGCCAGCGCATGCGAGTCATGGTAACGGCGCGCCGTGAATGTTGCCTGCATGACGTTTTCGGCCGCCGGCACGGGTGGCGCGAGAACCCGGAGCCGGCACGGGGCCGGCTCCGGGGGCGAGGGAGGAGAGGAGGATCGGATCACGCCGCGAGGCCGGTGATCAGGCCATGGGCGCCTTCGTTGCGCAGCTCCAGCGTGTACTCCCCGATCACCTGGCCGCTCTCGCGGTCGCCGGTGCGGGCCAGCGGCTTGAACTGGAAGCTGCGTCCCGCCAGCGGCAGCACCCCGATGCGCGCGCTGTCGAGCAGCAGCACGGCGCCCGGCGGGACGTGGCGCGACAGCACCACGCGGCAGACGCCGAAGTCGCTTTCGTACGCGCTCACCATGTCGCGATAGCTCTCGGTGGAGTTGAAGTAGCGACGGTTGGACGTGATGAAGCCGTTGATCGCGCGCTTCTGACGCCCGCCGACGACGATGAGGTCCACGCCCGTTCCGCCGCTCTCCCAGATCGTGCGCAGGGCGAGGTTGAGCTGCTGCTCGGTGA
>JAEZED010000031.1 GCA_023417885.1 Planctomycetota bacterium | reverse complement strand
TGAATACGAGCCAGGGGTGGGGGGGGGGTCGGTGAGGAGGCGCGTCATGAAGACGCTGTTCGGGTCGGGCGAGTAGTCGCCGAAGGGGCCGCAGGGCGCAAAGCCGTGGCGCGCGTAGAAGGCGCGGGCCGCGGCGAAGTAGGGCCAGGACCCCGTCTCCAGGCTCAGCCGCGTCATTCCCTGGGCGCGGGCCGCCTGCACGAGATGCTCCAGCAGCGCCGCCGCCACGCCGCGCCGGCGTGCCGACTCGGCGACGAACATCGACTTCACCTCCCCATGTCCCGCGCCGATCGGGCGAAGGCCCGCCACGCCGAGCAGCGTTTCGGCCTCCCATGCGGCAAAGAGCTGAAGGCCGGCGTCGCGCATGGCATGCGGATCGAGCGCATGCGCGCTGCCGCGCCCCGTCTCCGCCCGCGCGCGGGTGACATGCGCCAGCAGCAGCGCGACCACGCGATCGTCGTCATAATCACCGGGGATGATCCGCATGCGTTCCGCTTTCACACTCTTGAGTGGTGGCGAATAGATGTGCCGTCCGTGTATCCAGCGCGAACCGGCCGCGCAAGGTGCCACTGGCGCCTTGTCCGCCGGTGGCACTGCTGCCATCGTCGCTCGCTAAGGCAGGTCCCCAGTGTCCCACACCGCGGTCAGCGCCATGTTATGGCCGCACTCCGGACAGGTGGATGTCGCCAGCGCCCGCATGTCGTAGCCGCAGCGTGGGCAGAGCGTGCCGGGATTGTCCAGCTCCTCGAGGAAGAGCGTCTTCAGCCTGCGGTCTCGCCAGATAAACAACACGGCGGCTGCAACCTGCGCCAGGATCAGCGCGAGCAGCAGGCCGAGATGGACCTCGTCGTTCATCGCGAAATAGAGGACGTACCCCACCAGCAGGATCCCCATGCAAACGGACACGCCCGTCAAGATCGAATGCCGCGCCCAGGGATGGTCCATGTGAAAGCGCACCAGCGCCCGTCGCGCCGCAAGGTCGGCGGCCGCCGGGCGCGTGCGCCCGTGCGGTGAACGCGACCGCAACTCACCAACCTCCTTCTCGCGATAGAGGGCGGGCACGGCCGGCGAAGATAACAGATCGCCCGCACGCCAGAGCTGCGAACTGGCCCCGCTTCGCCTGGGGTGATGCGGGTCGGTCGCCCCTTCCCCCCGTCGCCGCACCTCTCCGGCAGCAGCAGTAAGACGACTGCCGGAGAGGTGGGGGACGCCTGCGTCTTACGACCTGCGGCGGAGCCCGGCGAAGGCGATCGCGCCGAGGGCGGCCAGCGCCGCCGAGGGCTCGGGGACGGCGCTCACGCTGAGCGTGTACGCGCCGGCGTCGGGAGCGGCGGAGTCGATGTTCAGGTAATACACCCCGGCCGGGGCGGCCAGCGCCGTGATCGTCTCGGTTCCGGTGTTGATGATGCTGTAGTTGCCCGAGTCGTCGTAGCTGCCCGGCTCGAAGAGGAACAGGTCCAGGTCGCCGGCGACGAGCGGGTCGTAGGTCATCGTCACGAGCATGTCCCCGCCCGGCCAGTTGAGCTGCCAGACGTCGTCCGGGCCGTCCCAGATGTCGAAGATGTGCATGCCGCTCGTGAAGCCGTCGTTGTCGTCCGTGGCGCCGGTCGTGTCGCCGTTGACGGTGTCGCCGAGCGTGATCGGCCCGAGGATCGTCTGTCCGGAGAAGTCGGCCATCGCCGGCGCGGCGGCGAATCCGAGTCCGACTACAGCCGCGCCGAGCGCGGCGCGTGTGATGAGGTCAAGACGCATTGCATTTCTCCTCAGGGCGTCCCGGCAGAACAGCCGGCACGCCCGACACCGGGCCCCCGGCGGCCGTGACTGTGCGGGGCACCCTACCGAAGCGCGGGTGCAGGCACAAGGCCAGCTGCGTTACCGGATCGATCCGCCCCCGGTGGTCATTCCTCACCCCTTCGCCGTGTCGATCTGCTCGCGGAGGAACTGCACCATATCGGCGGCCATCTCGGGCGTGATCCGGTGCGGCACGCCTTCATAGATGCGGAATGTCACGTTGGCGTTCGCCGCCTCGTACACGGGACGGACCTTCTCCAGCCGCTCCTGCCAGGTCGTGCCGAACGTCCGGCGGAGCAGCCGGCCGTGCTCGGCGGAGTAGCTGTCGGAGGGCGCGTCGTCGGCGGGGATGCTCGTGTTCGTGTCGGCCGACCCCTGGACGATGAAAACTGGCACGCGCGCGAACGCCTGTGCGTCGAAGGGTCGCCCGGCGACGACGTCCAGGTCCGCCACGCCGACGGGATACGTCAGCGCCTGCCCCTCGTACTCGGCGACGGGGAGGATCGGCATCCCGCCCATCCCGCCGGCCCAGGCGGCCAGCGTGCGCTCGGGGTGGAGGACCGCCATCCGCGTCGCCGCCTGTCCGCCGGCGGAGAAGCCGACGAAGACGACCTTCTCGGCCGTTGCGACCTGCCGCTCCCGCGCAAGCCTCGACCGGGCGTGATCCGCCATCGCCAGGATCTGCCGGTCCATGCGGGCCAGCGCCGGCTCCTCCGCCAGCATCGCCGCGCGCGTCAGCGCGGGGATGTACAGGTTGATGTAACCCGTGCCCGCCTTCACCGGCGGGCGCGGGAGCACGGGGACGAGGATCGGGGCCTTCAGCGACAGGAGCAACGGCGCCGCGTTGGTCGCCATGCGCTCGGCGGCGGCGAGGAAGTCGGCGGGGTCCCTGGAGGTTGTCGGCGTGGGGAAGACGACGACCACCGGCGCGCCGGGCTCGAGCTCGGCGGGGAGAACGAGCAGATACGGCTGGTGGAAGCCGTAGGCGGGAGCGGGCTCGACCCTGACAGGAGCCGTCGCGCCCGCGGGCCGCGTCTGCGCGAGCGCGGCCGGGGCGAAGGCGGAGGCGAGCACGGCGATCAGGGTCGCCACGACGAGACGGGGGCGGATGGCGGTCATTGGGGGAGAATCGGGTGGAGTGGTCTCCGCGCGCGACGCGGGATGGATCAGCATGCGCGCCGGGCGGACGCGTTGCATGGCAACGAGGCGTCAGGTCGGCATGCTGCGCTGTCCGACGTCGCGCCCGACTCTCCGCGCGCCGACGGCCGAGGCCTGCTTCATCGACCCGCTCGTCCGGGTGAAGCGGATCGGACTCCGGGGGGTTCAGGCGGCGGCGCCGGGGAGGGGCATGGAGTAGCCGAGGTGGGCCGCGACGGGTCGCGAGGTGGGGCCGAACGCGCCGCGCCGGGTGACCCAGCGGGCGACGATCCACACCTTCGTCCCCGCCGGCTGGCCCGCGGGGAAGAGGAAGGTGCAGCGGGTGCGGGTCGACATCGCGTGCACGGTCCAATGCATGTCCTCGACGGGCGGATGCTCGCCGATCGCGCCCGAGAGCGATATGCCGATCGTGCCGGTCGGGCGCGCCGAGCGGGATGAACCCGCGTCGTTCACCAACAACGCGACGGCGCGCCCCGAGACGCCGAGCGTCTTGAGGAAGGGCGCCTCCTCCGGCGGACGGATGACCCCGCGGGTCCGCTTCGGGACGGTCAGGCCCAGGCTGACGAGCCCGGCGTCGTCCAGCCGGCCGTCGTCAAGATCCCGCACGGCCTTCAGGAGAGAGACAACGCGGCGGGCGACGTCGCGGAACTCCGAGGCCGTCCTGTTCTTGCCGGCGATCGCCACCCTCGTGCGCGTCTCTTCCGACCGCGTGATGCTCAGGGCCGCGGCGAAGGCCTGCTGCTTTTCGAGGAGCTCGTTGGCGAGCGGCAGGGGGATCGCGAGGCTCTCGCGATCCTGCCAGACGCGGGGCGCGAAGTTGTTGGCCCAGGCGAGGAGGCCGGAATCGGTCGAGGGGAGGAAGCTGTGTCTCATGGCGAACGTGGTTTGCGGGGACGAGCTGGGCGGCTGACCCGTTCATCGACCTGTCGGGGGGCGCATTTTCGCGATCACCGGACGGCGGGGCGGCGTTCGGCGGGCCGCGCCGGGCGCGGGCCCGATAGCGTCGGGCATGGGAGCGATGAAAACAGGGATCGCCGCCGGCGAAACGACGAAATGCCCGCGTTACAGGGCCTTCGGCGGCGGAATTTTCCCTGTAACGGCAACATTGCAGCGCTGCAGAGGACTTCTGCAGCGCTGCAGAGCCGCATTGCAGCGCTGCAGAGCCCCGTTGCAGCGCTGCAGAGACCTGTTGCAGTGCTGCAGAGGTGCCCTGCAGCGTTGAAACGGAGCATTTCAGCGCTGAAGAGGCGCGATAATCAGCAGGGGCCGAGGGATAGCGCGCGTCCGCCGGCGGACGATCATGAGTCCCCCGTCCGAACCGCAGCCCGCAAGCGCGACACGCCGCGACCGCCGCGGCCGACAGCGCGAAAGCACCGCCCCGCCATGCACGCGAGCCGCGCGAGTGGCGGGCGTCACGGAATCCTTCACCATCCGGCGATCCGGGGAAGTCAGGATCAGACTGCCATTGTGGGAATCATGATAAATATGCCCTCCCCCCTCCGCCGCGGAGGTGGGACGAGGCGCAGGATGGGGCCAGCACGTTCAACAGCTATGCGTTAACATGTTCCGCATGACCAACAGGCGATACTGGATCTTTCAATGTAACCCGCAGAAGTACGACCTTCTCGCGCGCCTTGAAGAACCGGATGCGTGGATCACCTGGACGATCCGCCAGCACCAGGACGAGGTGTCGCGCGGCGACGTCGCTTTCCTCTGGGTCAGTGGGGCAGACGCCGGCATAGCCGCGGTCATGGAGATCGACACCGACCCGATCGTCATGCACGAGCTGCCGGCCGAGCAGCGGCATTGGAAAGGTGAGACGGGCGAGGATCCGGCACTTCGCGTGATTGGCCGCCTCGTAAGGCGCGGCGTTGGCCTTTCGCGCGACGTCATCCGGCAGACGCCCGGCCTGGAAGAGTTGAGCACCCTGCGAATGCCGCGGGCGACGAACTTCGCCGTCTCTGCTGACGAGGCGGCCGCACTCCTCCGGCTGATCGAAAGTTGAGGTGCTACGCGATGGTCATTGCACACACGCCTCGCGCCGGTCAATTCTCCAAGCGAAAGTCGGTCCAGCAGATGCTCCGGCCTTTGCTCATCACGACTGTCTCGTTGATGTTGATGATGTTCCTTCTGGGTTTCTTCCTCGGTGTGTCGCTCAGCGGCAAGTCGGCAGCCATCATCAGCACCGTGGCGCTGGGTATCCTCGCTGCCACCGGGTGGTTTGCGGTCCGGCACATGGATCGGGTGCTCGAGCGGTTCAGCCGACGTCGGCTCGCGCTGCTGCGCGGGGGCGAGGCGGAGGCATACGTCTCGATGCAGCTTCGCGACAACCTCGGCGACGAGTGGGAGTTGTGGGACAACGTGATGCTCGATGCGATGAGCGACATCGACCACGTGCTGATCGGGCCAGCCGGGCTCTTCGTCATCTCCACCAAGAGTCAACGTGGCCGATTCATCCTGAACGGCGCGAACGGGCCTGAGCTCAACGGCGAGCCGAAGGACTGGTGCAACGACGTCACACGGCAGGCAATGCGCCTTCGTGACAAGATCACGGTCGTCGAGCGCGACGGTCCGCCGCCGTGGATCCAGACGATTCTCTGCCTCCCCTTCGCTCACATCGAACCTCGCGACTCGGGCACGCATAGAGCGACCTGCGGCACCGTCTGGGTCGTCAACGAGGATGACTTGGTTGCGGCCGTGGAGGGCTGGCCGGAGCGGAAGAACCAGCTCTCAACGACCGCGCGCACCCGGTGGGCGGCCGCCGTGGGGCAGTTGGCAGGGGGGACGCGCTAAAGCAGCCCTCGGCTGACCGCTGCCTTCCGTCTCTCCCTGACGGTATCCAGCACGGTGCGTGTGCGGGAGGCGCTGGTCGGTGGGGGCTTAGGGTGTGATCCGAATGCGAGCGTGGCCGATTCTCCTGTTTCTGGGCCTGTGGTTGCTCCTGTATGTTGATGCCTACAGCGCCTCGGCAGTCGGGCGGGTGGTGCTTTGGGGGCTCTATTTCGGCACGTTGCTGGCGGGGTTCAGATGAGTCGCGCCGGATCCTTGCTCATAGCAGTCGTCTCGCTGGCGCTTGCGACCGGGTCATCGGCGGCCACCCCCCCCGAACAGGGCAAGTGAGGCGGGGGAGGGCAGG
>JAEZED010000025.1 GCA_023417885.1 Planctomycetota bacterium | reverse complement strand
GGACGGTGTAGATCCCGCCGAGCTGCCAGCAGACCTCCCAGCCGACCTCGAAGAGGAGGGCGGTGCTGTTCATCTGCTCGAACCGGCGAGCGGGGTCCTGGTCGATGGAGCCGCCGCGATCGACGCTGCCGGGGCGGCGATCGACGGAGCCATTGCCGCCCCGCTCGCCAGCGCCGCGGCCCGCGCCGCGTCCGTTGCCCGCATGTCCTGCCGTGCTCATCGGGAACCATCCTAACGGGCGCCGGTGGCGAACCGAAGGGGCGCATTCCCGCCGCGACGCCGCGGGCGCCCCGCGCCCCGGCACGCCGGGGCCGCTATCATCCGCCCGACATGGCCCATGACAGCGACGTGAACGCCGCCGATGCCCGCACCGGCCCCACCGCACGCGACGCAACCGGCGCGCAGGACGGCTTCCTCCAGAACCTCGTTGCCCTGCGCCACCGCCTGCGTCCGGGCGCGCGCATCCGCGTCATACAGCAGATCGCCGCCCGCCACTACGCCTGGGGCACCGCCCACATCGGCACGGTGATGAAGTACGAGCAGAAGCAGACGGGATCATGGTTCGCCCACAGCCGCGGCGACAAGCTCTGGCTCGACCGCCTCGTCCTCCGCAAGGACGACGGGGAGATCTTCACGTTCAACCTGGACGAGTACACGCACATCGACATCCTCGCCGACGCCCCGGAGGCCGGAAGCGAGGAGCTGGCGGGCCAGGTCAGCCCCGCGGAGATGCCCGGCGCCTGATCCGCCCGCTCCGTGGCTGCCCCGGCGGCGAACGGCCCTAGACTCTCCGACCGAATGGCCGACCACGCCGGACTTGCCGACATCGAATCGCCAAACGCCGACCCGCAGCGGCGTGGCATGGGCCTGCCCCCGTTCGTCGTGGCGATCGCCGGCTGGGTGTTGCCCGGGCTGGGGTACTGGCTCATCGGGGAGCGCGCCCGCGGGACGATCGCGGGGGTGACGATCCTCCTGCTCTTCGTCGCGGGCATCTTCATCGGCGGGATCCGGGTGATCGACGTTCCGGGCTACCGGGACAGCCGTGATTACCGCGTCGCCTACGAGAAGGTCGTGATGCCGGACGGGCGCTGGGTTCTCTGGTCCCGGCCGATGCCGACGCTGCTGGACAAGCCCTGGTACCTGGGGCAGATCCTCGCCGGCCCGGTGACGCTGGCGGCGAGCTGGGCGAGCATCGAGGCGGCCTCGCGCGAGATTCCGAAGGCGACGGCCCACGTCGGGGAGTTCGGCACGCTCTACTGCGCCGTCGCGGGGATGTTGAACCTGCTGATCATCATGGACTCCACCGCCCGCGCCGCCGGCGTGGGGGCGAAGCAGTGAGGGCCGGGCGACTGGAGCATCGCGACGATGGCTGAGCTGACTTTCATGGCTCCGGGCTGGCTGCTCGCTTCGGCGACGGGGTGGCGCCCCTTCGTCACGCCGGCGCCGTTGTGGGATGTTTGGTGGGTGCTTCTCTTCCCGCTGCTGGCGGCGGTGGCGATCGTCTACAAGAGCACGAAGCGCCGCACCGCCGGCCGAATCTTCGCGGAGGCGGGACAGCTCTGGATCTACATCGTGCTGGCGATGCTCCTGGGTGCGGTGGGGCTGATGGTGCTGGTGCGCCTGGTGGTCGGGTAGCGGGCTCAGTGCGCGGCGCCGGGGCTCTTCGGAAACTCCAGCACGCCCTTCTCGGTGTACCAGTCCATGAGGGCGACCTGCATGACGCCCGCCTGAACGGCCGGGTCCGACTCCGCGAGCCGGCGCACTTCCTCGCGCGAAAGCGTCCCCTTGTAGAGGCAGAGCCCTCTCCAGCGCTCGTCGAAGCGCTCCCCGAACGGCCCGGCCACCAGCAGGTGACCTTCCTGGTGCATCTTCGACAGGTGCCCGAGATGCTCGGACTGGATCCGCTGCGCCTCCTCGCGCGAGAGGGCCGGCGGGTTGTCGGCGCGCATCAGCACGACGAAGTGATACTTCTCGAACTCCACGGGCGGCTGCGCCGTCGGCCGGCTCGTCGGCTGCGTGGCCGGCGGCTGCGCCTGCGCATCGCCGCGCATCTGGAAGGTGAGCGACCCGGCCAGGACGACGGCGAGACAGAGCGCGATGGGCATAGCCTGGATCGTAACTTCCCGGACGTTTCAGGGCATGCTCAAAGGAAAGACCCGGCCGCGGGGGCCGGGTCGAGGGGAGTCAACAGGAGGCCGGGAAGGCTTTCAGGCCCTGCGGCGACGGAGCATGAGCAGTCCGCCGGCGGCGAGGACGGAGAGGGCGGCCGGCTCGGGCACGGGATCCGCGTGGATGCGGATGCGCGGCTGGCGACCGGAGGTGAATGCCGAGGTGGCCCATTCACCGGTGGTGGCGTCGCGATAGATGAACCCGTCGGGCGTGCTCCCGACGGTCGGAGGCGGGGTGGAGCTGTAGAGGAGGAAGCTCGTCTGCATCCCGTCCTCGGGGGCGTCGGGGTTGTCGCGACGATTGCTGAACTCGAACGTCCAGGCAAAGGTCTCGGGCAGGATCGTGCCCGGATCGAACGTGAGCGTTCGGACGAACCCGCCGGACTCGCCGCCTGTGAAGTTCGAGTCGGTCGTCGACCAGGTGAAGAACGGATCCCCAACCGGCAGGCCGCCGCCGTCGATGTTGTAGAGGTGGAAGGAGTAGTCCAGCAGCGAGTTGGCTGCCGGCGTGGAGCGGTTGGCGTAGCTGAAGTTGATGGACTCCAGCATCCGGTTGGTTCCGCCGAGGGTGACGACGTCGCCGACCTCGCCGTAGGTGGCGGGATTCGTGTCACCGGGAGCGATGACGACGAAGGTGCCCGCGGGGGACGAGTAGTTTTCGTAGACGATGTCCGCCGAAGCGGACGCGGTAAGGCCTAACCCGGTGACCAGGGCGACGAGCGCCGAGGCGGCATTGCGGTGCCTGAGCATTTCCAGCCTCCAGGGTGTGATGGAAAGGGTGCGATCGGTAACGAAGCACAGAACACTTAACGGGAAAGGCACCCGTTTGCAATGCATGGGTTTCATTAATTTCAATGAAGATGTCGGGAAGTTGCCGCTTGTGCGGCGCGGGCGGCCTGACAGGGCTGTGCGCGTCAGGAGGCAATACTGAGGCCGACCCGGCCCAGCAGCCGCACGATGTTCTCCCGGTAGAGCTTTACGAGCACCTCGTCCGGAAGCGCCAAGCCGCGCAGGAGGGGCGGGCCGTCCGTCACATCCGGGTCCTCGATCGGGCTCTCGCCCACGTAGGCGGTCTCCCAGAGCTTGCGATGCGACCACCAGCGGCTTGCGAGGAAGTCGAAGCCGCGGCCGTCGTAGCTGACCTGGTCGCTCCCCCACATGAGCCGGTCCTGGTACTGGATGACGAACTCGCGTGCCGCGTCGCGCCGGCGGCTGATCTCGCGAACCATCCACTTCGTCGCCGAAAGATCGAGCATCAGGTCGGGGTAGCGGTCGAGAAGTGTGGCGGTGCGGCCGAGGTCCTCGGGGTTTCCGCCGAGGTGGGCGCCCCACCAGGGGTGGCCGCGCGTCTCCTCGAGGAGGCGCTCCCATCCCTCGTAATGCTGCTGGCGCGTGCCGTAGAACTCCGCGTCGGCGCCGTACCGGTCCCCGGCGTACCAGCTCTCGGGATCGCCGACGTGGGTCATGATGATCATGCCGCGATCAATGGCGTCGTGAACGTAGCGGCGCATCTTGTCGAAGCCGGGGCCGGGCACGAGCCCGAGTCCCGTGCGCGGCATCGTCTGGGGCGCGAGATGAAACTTCACGACGCGGCACCCCAGGTTGCGATATCCATCCACCCGGCGCCAGAAGTTCTCCGGGTCGTACCCGCCCGGGGCCCAGGCGGGGACGGCTATGAGCGTCACGCGATCGGCATATGGCCCGCGAAGCACTTTCAGCGCTTCCTCCAGCGGGGTCATGGTGATGGTGTGGTCGATCCCATAATGATCGGCCGCCTCGAACCACTCGGGCGCATGGCGTGCGGCGATGAGATGGGTGTGGCAGTCGATGACGGGCCCGTCGATGGGCGGGCGGGGGATGGGGGCGCGGTAGTCGAGGCCGAGGCGGTCGTACTCGCCCCGCCGGGCCGGCGCCAGCGGAGGCGGGGTCCACTTGCGGGCAGCCTCGCGCGCCGCCTGCCGGCGGGCCGCTGCGTCTGCCTGCTGATTGGGTGGGGCGGTCGTGGTCATGAGGGGGCGCTTCTGATCGTTGGGGCGTCGGGAAACCTTTCCAAGGAAAGGGCGTCGAAAGATCGCCGGTCGCGGCACGCGCCCCGTCCGCGCGCGGATTGGTCGAATCGCCGAGTGTCGCCTGCCGGGGGCGACGGCAAGTTGTCCGGGTGCCATTGACACGGTTACGCGGTCACTCGACAATGCCGATCCCGCCGCTCTGCCGCCGCGGGCGAAGCCCGCACTGGGCACGATTCGCCCGCCTGCCGACCTGCCATCACGCCCCCGGGCGTATCCGGTCTCCGGCCCCGGCGGTTCAGGCGTCCGGGCCGGCCGTGACTTCCGCGCCGGCGCGCTCACCTTCCTTGCCAGACCTCAGACTTCTCCCCTCCCCGCTCCGAGAGCCAGGACCATGCTCGATCAAACCACGCTTCGTACGAGTCAACTCCGCCGGCGCCGCGACCTCGCGCTGCGCCGGGCCGCCAGCCTGGCCATCGAGCCGCTGGAGACGCGGCGCATGCTCGCCACGATCGAGGGCACCGTCTGGAACGACATCGACAACGACGGCCTCTTCGACTACTTCGAGGACGGCCGGCCGGGTGTCACCGTGTACATCGATTCCAACGAGAACGGGACGCTGGACGACGGCGAGCCGACCCGGATCACCAACTCGCAGGGCAACTACCGCTTCGAGAACCTGGCCGTCGGCGAGTACTTCGTCGGGCACGTTTACGACGTGGAAGGCGAGGATCTGAAGCTGGCGCAGACCTCCCCGGGCATCTCCGGGCGCACCAACGTCCAGAGCGCCTTCAACATCGACATCGTCTACGCCAACAACACGCTCAGCCCGGAGCAGAAGGCCATCATCGAGTCCGCCGTCGCCAAGTGGGAGGAAGTGATCATCGGCGACCTTCCGGACGTCAACGTCGGCGGGCGCGTCATCGACGACCTGGAGATCATCGTGACGGGCGGCAGCGTGGACGGTCCCGGCGGCGTTCTCGCCTTTGCGCGTCCCAGTGCTTATCGCCCTCCGGAGCCGGGCACGAAGCTCCAGGATTTTCAGGGCAACCCGGTCGGCCTTCCCTACCAGGGGGAGATCACCGTCGATCTCGTCGACTCCGGCGCCAGCCGCGGATTCGTGGAGACGGTGGTGCACGAGATCGGCCACGTCCTCGGCATCGGCGGCTTCTGGGACGGCTTCCTGATCGGCCGCGGCACCCCGGGCGTGTCCTACGTCGGCGAGGCGGGGGTGCGCGAGACGAACCGCATCTTCAACAGCAACGTCAGCACCGTGCCGGTGGAAGTGAACACTGAGGGGCACTGGCGCGAAGGGTTCGGCGCGGAGAACCCCGGCAGCAACCTCGGCACGGAGCTCATGACGCCCTTCTCCGAGGGTGGTTTCCAACTTCCGCCCGACGCCGAGCCGGTCGCCCCGCTCTCGCGCATCACGATCGGCGCGATGGAGGACTTCGGCTGGGTCGTCAACTACGCCGGCGCCGAGCACTACGGCCCGTTCGACATCGGCCCGCTGCCGGAGGACCTGCTGCCGGAGTTGGGCTTCCGCCCGTTCCAGATCGGCGTGGTGCTCGAGACCGAAGACCAGGTGGAGGACACGGCCAACTTCGGCGTGCGGCTCAACACGCGCCCCAGCCCGTTCCACCTCACCGCGGGGCCGGTCATCCAGCAGGTCGGCCAGCCCGTGCGACTGCTCATGGAACTGGACAACCTGGACAACCCGGAGTTCTCCGGCGACCCGGACTTCCGCGACCAGCTCATCCAGGTGAACTTCTACGCCGAGACGAACGGCATGCCGGGTCTTCAGACGAACGTCGACGTCGCCCGCGGAATCGTCGCCGTTGCCGATACCTTCATCGCCGAGGATGCCGACCGCACCGACGGCTTCGAGGTCATGGCGGACACGACCGGCCTGCCCCTGGGCGAGACGATCTTCTACGCCCGCGGCTTCGACCAGGGTTACGCCGTGCGCGACCGGCTGGTCACGGTCGATCTCGTGACCGGCCAGACGACGCCGACCAAGCCTGAGAGCATCCAGGCGATCGGCACCGACTCGCGCACGATCCTCGTCAACTGGATCGACGCCAGCACCGACGAGAACGGCTTCCTGCTCCAGGTGAGCAAGAGCGCCGACTTCGACATCACCGCGGACATCACCAACATCTGGCTCCCGCCGCAGGATGGCACAGGGGCCTACACCTACGAGCTGGACATCCCGGACGGGCAGCTCCAGACGCGCCACTTCCGCGTGCGCAGCTACAACACGGGCGGCTCCAGCCCCTTCGCCGGCCGCGTCACCGCCCGCACCCTCAGCCGCAACGAGGTGCTGGTCGACAACGAGAGCGAAGACCAGGTGGACAACGACGGCGGGTGGGACCAGGTAATCGACCGGGCCAACGCGGTGAACCTCACCTACCTCACCGGCACGAGCGGCTTCGTCGACTTCCGGCCGATGCTCCAGGAGGCGGGCGAGTACTTCATCTTCCTCCGCAACCCGGATCTGAACACGCCCGGCAGCGTCACCGTGACGGTCTTCTCCGATGACGGGATCGAGCTCGACAGCGTCGATGTCGATCAGCAGGCCTCGCGGAACAGCAGCGTGCAGATCGGCCGCTACATGCTGACGCCGGACAGCTTCGTCCGCATCAGCCATGCAGGCGGCACGGCGCGGGCCGATACCGTCCGGTTCCTCCCGGTCGGCTGATCCGCGC
>JAEZED010000012.1 GCA_023417885.1 Planctomycetota bacterium | reverse complement strand
GGCCTGCTCAGCATCGACATCGACGGCATGGACTGGCACGTCTGGAACGCCATCACCGCCAGCCAGCCCCGGATCGTGATCTGCGAGTACAACAGCCTTCTCGGCGACGAGCGGGCGGTGACCGTGCCCTACGACCCCGCGTTTCAGCGTGCCCGGGCCCATCACTCCCTCTGCTACTACGGGGCGAGCCTGCCGGCGCTGGCGAAGCTCGCCGACGGCAAGGGGTACGATCTCGTGGGCTGCGGGAGTGCGGGGCTCAACGCCTACTTCGTCCGGCGGGACGTGCGGCCCCAGAGCCTCCCCGCCCTCTCGGCGCGGGAGGCCTTCATCCCGGGCCGCTTCTGCGAGTATCACGACGAACAGGGCCGCCGGCAGAAGCAGTCACGCGAGGAAATGATGCGGCTCGTCGCATCGATGCCGTTGCAGGAAGTCTGAGCCGGCGGTTGGAGCCCATGAACATCGTCTGCTTCGGCCAACAGAACTGGGCGGTCACCTGGAGCGCCAAGCAGCACCTGCTGACGCGCCTGGCGCGGCGCGGGCACCGCGTGCTCTACGTGGATCCCATCTTCGACACGGGTCACCGCTCCCTCGCAGCACGATTCCGGGCGCTGGCGCCGACCATCTCGAGTCTGGGCCTGCGTGACGAGGCGGGCGTGCACGTCTTCACGCCGCCGTGGGCGCACCTGCTGCCGGACCGGCTCAACCGCCGGCGGCGATTCGGAATGGTGCGGCGGATCGCGCGCAAGCTGGGCTTGTCCGATCCGGTCGCCCTCTGCACCTGGCCCCAGCAGCGCTGGCTCATGGACGCGGTCCGCCCCGCGGCGCGCGTCTACCTCGCCTTCGACGATAACGCCGGCTTCAGCGGGCTCGACGAGACCTTCATCCTGATGCAGCGCAAGGAGGAAGCGCGCCTCCTGACCGAGTGCGACGTGGCGCTGGCGGTCTCGGAGACGCTGCGTGAGCGCTTCGCCCGTACGCAACCGCGCACCTACCTCCAGGAGAACGGCGTCAATCTCGCTGACTTCTCCCCCGAGGCGCTCGAACAGGCCGCGCCTCACCCCGCCATTGCCCCCCTGCCGCGGCCGCGGGTCGGGTTTGTCGGGCAGATCGATGAGCGGATGGACCAGGCGCTCGTCGTGGCGCTGGCCCGCCAGCTTGCGACGCGGCAGCCGGCAGGGTCGGTCGTGCTCGCGGGACGCGTGAAGGAGGGCGTGGACATCTCCGCCATGAAGGCGGAGCCGAACGTGCATCTCGTCGGCTTCGTGCCGTACGACGCACTCGCGGGTGTGTACCGGGAGCTCGATGTCGGCCTCGTGCCATATGTCATCTCACCGCTGACGCAGGCGTGCAACCCGCTCAAGGTCTACGAATACCTCGCCGCCGATCTCCCTGTCGTCGCGACCAACCTCGCTGGCCTCAACTCCACGCGCGACGCGATCGAAGTCGCTGGCGATGCCGAGACCTTCATCGCCGCCGTGGAGCGGGCGCTGGCCGACCCTTCTGCCGGCCGGGATGCGCGCCGGCGCGTGGCGGAGGCTTCGAGCTGGGATCGCCGCGCCGACCAGCTCGAGGCGCGCCTCCAGGAGGCGCTGTCGCAAAGGCAGTCGGCGCTGCAACGACGAGCGGTTTCCCCATAATCCTCGCTGATGACCCCCCGCCGCATCATGAGCTATCTCCGCTGGCAGGCGCGCCTGTCACGGATGTGGCTGCGCGGGGGCGATGGGCGCCACCTGGCACTGGCCCACTGGCGCGGCGATCGGCTGCGCCGTCGCTTGTGCCGGATAACGAGCCGCGCGGGGCGCGAGGTGGTGGTCGTGGCGCTGGTGGAGCACATGGGGGACATCATCGCCGCAGAACCGCTCCTGCGCGCGGTGCGGGCGCGGCATCCGAACGCGATGATCATCCACGTCGTCGGCGAACGCTGGCAGGCGCTCACCGCGCACCATCCGGCCGTCGATCAGCAGATCGTCGTCGGCTGCCTCGGCGAGTGGTACCTGGCCGCGGGGCGAACGGGAGCGATCGAGTACGACCTGCACGTTCCCGGCCGCGTCTGCGACGCCTGCCCCTCCGTCACGCGGCCCACGTCTGCAGCGACGCCGGACATCGACATCAGCAACTACTACTTCCACGGCAGCCTGCTCGATGTCTTCGCAAAGCTCGGCGGGGTAGACATCGCCGGTGTCGATCGGCGCCCGCGCCTGCATGTCGCCGGGGAGATGGGCGCTCCCGCGGACGCGAAGCGGCGGACCAGCCTGGGCGATTACGCCGTCATCCACGCCGCGAGCAACCAGGCGCATCGCGACTGGACCGTTGCGGGGTGGCGCGAGGTGATCGCCGCCCTGCACGCCGAGGGCCTCGCGGTCGCGGAGGTGGGATTGCGTCCGGCGCTGGCGGGCACGGAGGCGATCGACCGCACGGGGCTGCCGCTGGAGGAGACCATCGACCTCATACGTGGCGCGTCCCTCTTTCTCGGCATCGACAGCGGGCCGGCCCACATCGCCGCCGCCGCCGGCACGCCGGCGGTCGTGCTGCTGGGGCATTACGGGAAGTACACGCGGCGCATGCCTTTCAGCGGACCGCTCGCCGAAGGCACGGGCGGCAGCGTCATCCAGCACGACGGGCCGCTTTCAACGCTCGAGCCGGAGCGCGTCATTGTCGAGGCGCGGCGCATCCTCCGTACCATGGAACGCCGATGAGCGCGCCCGCCGTCAGCGTCGTCATCCCTTGCTACAACCACCGCGAGACAGTCGCGGCGGCGCTCGAGAGCGCGCTGGCGCAGACCTTCACCGATCGCGAGATCATCGTGATCAACGACGGCTCGCCCGACGACACCGCCGCCGTCCTGGCGCCATATCGCGATCGGATCCGCTATGTCGAGCAGGCCAACGCCGGCCAGGCCGCGGCGCGTAACCGCGGGATCGGCATGGCGCGCGGACGATACGTCGCGCTGCTGGACGACGACGACGCCTGGCCCGCAGACAAGCTGAAGTGGCAGGTCGCGGCGCTAGACGCCGAGCCGGAGGCGGTGCTGGCCTACGGCGAGGATCTGCGGGTGGACGAAGCGGGCAACCCGCTACCGGCGACGCCGCGGAGGGGATACAAGCGGCCGGCCGGCTGGTGCTACGGCGACTTCCTGGAGGGGTGCTGGATCGCCTCGCCGGGCCAGACGCTCATCCGCCGCACCGCGCTGGAGGCGGTGGGTGGATTCGATCCGTCGATCTGGGGGAGCGACGACTGGGAGCTCTACCTCCGCCTCGCGCGTATCGGGCCGTTCGTCCATGAGGATCGTGTCGCGCTCCACTATCGCGTGCACGGTGGCAATGCGAGCGGCGACGTCCTGCGCCACCTCGCGGGTCACGACGCCGCCGCACGCAAGCACCCGGCGCGGGGGCTGCGCGCGTGGCGTCGCTGGCGCAACGAGGCGGCCTTCTTCCAGCGTCCCCTGCTGCGCCTGGCGCACGAGAGGCGGACGGCGGGCGACCTCGATTCGTCCGGCCGCGCGCTGCGCGCGGCACTGGGTTTCAATCCGCTGCTGGCGCTGAAGCGCGAGTGGGCGGCGCCCTTTCTACTCAACCTCATGGGCCGGCGAGCGCGTCGGTCAGGGAGACCAGGAGAACCGTCCCGCCCGGAGGGCGAACGGTGGTAGCCGGGGTTTCAACCCCCTGGGAAGCGCCTGCGGCACGCCGTGCCACGGCTTCCGGCGCACGCCTCGCCGTTGCTTCACCTGATCCGCCTCATCACGCGCGGCGGCGATCGCCGGTGCGCGGATCCAGATCCAGCTCCATCTTCCGCCCCTCGCGGCGGAGCTCGATCTCCCACCAGCCGTCGTCGAACTCCACCTCGCGGATCTCTGCGCCCCGGGCATGCTCGTTCTCCACGCGCTCCAGCACCTGCGAGAGAGGCATGGCGTCGCGCGGCGGAAGGTCGTCCTCGCGCTCGCTCTCGGTGGATCGGCCACGCTCCTCGCCCGTCCGCGGATCGAGGCGCAGGTTGAGCTGGCCGTCCTCGGTGGCGATGGAAACCTCCCAGTGACTGGCCTCCCGCTCGATGTCATGGATCGTGCCGAGGCTCTGATCCTCCAGCCCATTGACGATCGCGGAGAGCGCCTTCGCCTCGGCGGCCTGGCCGGCGCCCCTTTCCCGCTCCTGGGCGAATGAGACGGAGACGGCAAGCAGCAGCGCGGCGGACGCAATGGCGAGGAATGGGCGGTTGCTCATCCCGGCATCGTGACCGCGCTCCCGGGCCGGCGCGAACTGACAATCGTGCCCGGAATCTTCAGGAGGCCGCCGTCGCGCCGGCGGTGCTGGATTCGGTGACGTCGCCCGTGACGGCTCGCGCCTCGGCAGCATCCTTCCTGCCGCCCTGACTGGCCTCAACGCGCCCGTAGGTGCGCTTGCGCGGCTGGATGTTGGAGACATCGACGGGTGCGTAGTCGATGCGCGCCTCGCCGGTGGCGGGGTCGAAGCGGGCCATGGTGGCCTTCAGAAAGCGCTCGTCGTCGCGCTCGGGGAAGTCCGGCTTGAAGTGCGCCCCGCGGCTTTCGTCGCGCAGGCGGGCGCTTCGGGCCACGGCATCCGCCAGGACGATCATGTCGCCGACGGCGCGGGCGAAGGAGAGGTTCTGATTGGTCCAGAGCCCCGTGTCGGAGAGCCGGACGCGCTGGTAGCGCTGGCGCCACTCGGCGATGTTGGCGATCGTTTGGTCCAGGCGGTCGTTGTAGCGGACGACCGTGCAGTTGGCGGTCATCTCCCGGCCCATCTCCTGCCAGAGCAGGTACGGGTTCTCGTCGCCGGTGCTGCCGGTGAGCCGGCTCATCTTCTCCTGCTCCTGCTGGAGGACGGCGTCGTAGGCCGACTGCGGGATCTCGTTGCGATCGGGGCCGACGTCGGTGCAGTAGTTCTTGACGCCGACGCCCCCGAACAGGCCGTCGAAGATGCAGGAGAGCAGGCTGTTGGCGCCCAGGCGATTGGCGCCGTGGTAAGCGAAGTTGACCTCGCCCATGGCGTAGAGGCCGGGGATGTTCGTCATCATGTTCGACGGATCGCCGAACACGAGACCGCCTCCCTTCTCGTCCTTGCGGAAGCCGGTCCAGAGCCCGCCCATGCTGTAGTGGACGGCGGGGAAGATCTTCATCGGCTCGTCGAGCGGGTCGGTGCCGACGAACTTCTCGTAGATCTCCAGGATGCCCCCGAGCTTGTTGATGACGGCGTCTCGCCCGATCTTCTTCACCTGGTCGCGCAGGTCGAGGTAGACCATGTTCCCCCCGCCCACGCCGTAGCCGTCGAGGCAGGTCTGGAAGATCTCCCGCGTGGCGATGTCGCGCGGGACGAGGTTGCCGTACTTGGGATAGCGCTCCTCCAGGAAGTACCATCGCTCCGTCTCGGGTATGTCGTTGGGGGCCCGGTCGTCGCCGGGCGTCCGCGGCACCCAGACGCGCCCCCCCTCCCCGCGCGCCGATTCGCTGATCAGCCGGCACTTGTCCTCGCCGGGAATCGCCGTCGGGTGAACCTGCACCATCTCCGGGTTGGCGTAGGTGGCGCCCGCCTGGTAGCAGCGGCTGGCCGCCCCGCCCGTGCAGATCACGCTCATCGTGCTCTTGCCGAAGATGAGCCCGCACCCGCCGGTGGCCAACACGACGGCGTCGGCGCGCAGCGCGCGAATCTCCATCGTCCGCATGTCCTGGATCACCGCGCCGACGCAGCGCCCGTCGTGCATCACCGGCCAGAGGAACTCCCAGAACTCGTACTTCGTAACCTTCCCCTCCGACTCCCAGCGCCGCGTCTGCTCGTCCAGCGCGTAGAGCAGCTGCTGGCCCGTCGTGGCGCCGGCGTAGAACGTCCGCTTGAACAGGCTCCCGCCGAACATCCGCAGCGCCCGCTGCCCCTCGGCGGTGCGATTGAACGGGACACCCATGCGATCGAGCAGGTCGATGATCTTCGGCGCCCAGTTGCACATCTCCAGCACCGGCGGCTGGTCGGCGAGGAAGTCGCCGCCGAGCACCGTCTCGTCGAAGTGCATCCACTCCGAATAGCCCTGCTGCCGGGCGATGTCGTTGCAGGCGTTGATGCCTCCCTGCGCACAGACGCTGTGGCTGCGCTTCACGGGAACCATCGAGATCAGGTCGACCCCGACCCCTTCCTCGGCGAGCTTGATGGCGCAGGCCAGGCCGGCCAGCCCCCCTCCGACAACCACGACACGCTTCTTTTCAGCAGAGATCATGACAGGAAACCATAGGGAAAAAGGTCGTGGAAGCACCCGGACGCGCCGATCGATGCCGGCTCACTCGTCCGTGGCGCCGGGGCGGGCGCCGCCCGTGCCGGGGAGGGTCGCGTCGAGCTCGCGGGCCGTCTCCTGATCCGGCGCCTTCTCGCCCAGGCGCGGATCGATGGCGACCTGCCCGGCGATCGGGCCGTCCGTCGGCTCCGCCGCCAGCGCCGCCGCCAGGGCCGTGAAGCCGCAAGCGCTCAGGAAGAGGAAAAGCCCGACGCACGCGAACATCCACAGGCGCTGCGCGCGGGCGCTGATCGTCAGCCCCCACGTCACGCCCGCCGCCCAGAACCCGTTGGCGGTGTGGAACGTCGCAGCGAGGATGCCGAGCGGATAGACGAGCCAACCCAGCCACCAGGCGGCGTGGAAGTGATTCACCGCGCTCTGCGTGGCCTCGCTGTACGGGGTGGCCGGCGCGTCGACGGGAACGAACGTCAGCATCTGCCCGAACGATCCGCCGAAGGCACCCTTCATGCTCAGGTAGTGGAAGGCGATGAAGAAGAGGAGGATCACCGCGCTGATGCGCTGGATGAGGTAGGCCCAGTTCTTGCCGTAGCCGTAGTGCCCCACGTTGGGCCGCCCGCCGACCATCACGAGGATGCCGTAAATCGTGTGGTAGATGATCGGCAGGAGGATCACCGCCCACGCGACCAGCGCTAGGAAGGGCAGCGAGTGGATCTTGTCCACCTGGAGCTGGTAGACCGTTTTCTCACCGTCGTACCGCGCGCCTTCGAGCAGCGTGGCGTTGACGAGCAGGTGCACCACCAGGTAGCCCCCGAAGAGAACGCCCATCAGCGAGTGGAGGCGCCGCAGTGCGAACTGGTGACGGCCGAGCCAGCCGGCGATCGCCCCCTGCTCCTGTGACGCGGCGGCCTGGGTGTCGGCGGGCCGATGATCTCGGGCAGGGGCTGTCTGGGGCGCGGTGGCCGTCGTCACGGAGCAATCCTTTCGTTTCTGGCTGTCTATTGCATCATAGAGGGACAGCCCCGGCCGACAACGGCGCGGGCGGAGCGGTCACAGGCCCGATCATGTCGTCGGAGCCGGTCATTCGGGCAGGAACGACAGGGGCAGAAGGCTCACCGGATTGATGGATTCGGGCCCGATCGCCAGCTCCTGCGTGAAGGGGCCGACGCTGGTGCGGCGCAGCGCCCGGAGATAGGCCCCCGTCCCCAGGGCCTCCCCCACGTCCCGCGCGAAGCTCCGGACGTAGAAGCCTCGCCCGCATTCCACCGCCAGGCGCGCGTCCGGCCATTCCATGCCAAAGAAATCGACGCGGTAGACCTTAACGCGGCGCGGCGGAAGCTGAACGGATTCGCCGGCCCGCGCAAGGTCGTAGGCGCGCCGTCCCCCCACCTTGATGGCGCTATGCGCCGGGGGAACCTGCTCGATCTCCCCGCTGAAGCCCGCCAGCACGCGCTCCAGCCCTGCGGCCGTCGGCTCGCGGGCGCCGGCGAAAGATTGCTCGGGCGATTCAGGATCGAGCGTTGGGGTGGTCGCGCCGAGGCGCAGCGTCGCCTCGTATCGCTTGGGCAGGCCCATGACCTGCTCACATAGCAAGGTGGCACGACCGACGAGGACGACCAGCACGCCCGTTGCGAACGGATCGAGCGTGCCGGCATGCCCGACCTTCGTCCCACGCGGGAGGCGGCGTTTCACGGCATTGAGCGCGCGCGCCGACGTGATCCCGGCCGGCTTGTCGAGCACGAGGAACCCGCTCGGCTTGTCAACAGACTGGGCGTTCACGCGCCCGATGATAAGAAGCGGCCGGGCTACGGCGGCAAAGAAGCGTGCTGCCGCACGCGATGGCTTCAGCGCCGGATCGCGTCGGCGGAGAGTGCCGCCTGGACGCGCACCTGGCGCTTCGGCACGGTATCGTGCGGGCGCGACTGGTCAAACTCGGCGAACAACCCCTCCAGCGTGACCATCACCGTCTCCTCGTCCAGCGGGTCGAAGAGAACGCTCACGGTGATCGGCTGGAGGTGCGCGGCAGCGCCCAGGAAGATGCCGCTGCGCGTGTCGGCGCGCTGGCTGCCCGGGCTCTGGAAGATCCACTCCGCCGAGGCGAGTTCCTCGGCTGTTATCTCTCCGTCGACGCCGCCGGGGCCTGCGGCATCGCCCTGCATTTCGCGCGGCAGCTCCATGTCCATTTCGAAGTAGAAGCTGTCGCCGCTCCAGTCGCGGTCGAGGGCTTCGGGCGGATCGTCGCTGAAGAGCTGGGCGCGGACGCGGCTGCCGCTGCGCTTGAGCCAGAGCTTGGCCGGCGGAAACTCGTACGGCACGCCGTCGATGCTGATGTAGACCGGAGCGGGAGGAAGGTCCTCCTCCGGCTCGGCGGTGAGCGTCTCCCCGTCGCGCGCCGGGCGCGTGGCCGGCGGGGTCTCGGAGGAGGTGCCCCGATTCATGACCATGGCGTCTCCGTCCGCTCCCTCGCCGTCGCAGCCGCCCGCCGTGGCGAGGAGACATGCGAGGAGCAGGGCGCCCGCGGGAGCGGCAAGCCTGCCGGAACGGGTGGGCTGGATCTGGCTCAAATGACCTCCGGGACTGCGGGCCCCCACCCGCCGACGTTCTGGCGCCCCCGCCCGGTCGCGCGGGGGAACTTCCGTACAATATAACCCCATGTCGTCACAAGCGGCCACCGTTCCTTCGCCGGCGGACATCCTTTGTGAGTCGTGCGGCTACACGCTCAATGGCCTCCCGGCCGACGGCAGATGCCCCGAATGCGGCTCCCCGGTGGCCGATTCGACCGCAAACAGCGGCCGAACGCTTCCGGCGTGGGAGACGCATCACGCTTTCTGGCAGACGACGGCACAGGTTATCTTCCGGACCACCCGGTTTTACAGGACCCTCCGCACACGCGCCGAGTTGCAGCAGCACCGGGCCGCTTATGCCTTCGCCCTGCGTCACTGGTTCCTCGCCGCCTTCCTCATCGCCGTCGCCAGCGCCTCCCACTACACCCTCGCAGACGCCCCCGTCCTCGCCATCACGCTGGAGCGCCGCCTGCTGATGGTCTTCCTCTGGGTCGGGCTCGTCACCGCCGTCGCCGGGCTGGGGATCATGGCCCTTACGCACGTCGCGGCCTGGCTCACGGCATGGGAGGCCGGCTGGCGCGGCTATCGCCTCCCCGGCGACGCCGTGCTGCGCGCGCTCTGCTACCACGCGGCGCAGCTCCTGCCCTTCTCCGCCTTGCTGCTGCTGGTCGTGCTGGGCTACCGGGCGCTGTGGATCGCCGGCGTTGCGGGGCCGGAGTCGCTGGTGACCTACCTCGCCATCGTCTCAACCGTCGCGGTTGGCGGAGTGCTCTTCCTCTTCTGGACCTACTGGATCGGCATGCGGAACATGCTCTTCGCAAACGAGTAGCCGTTACGCTGCGACCATGCTCGCCTTCGTCACATCGGCACGGTTCGCGGATCACCGGCTGCCGGGGTCGCTGCCCGAAGCCGGCCACCCGGAGCGGCCTGATCGCCTCCGCGCCATCCATGCCGCCGTGCGCCAGGCAGGGATGGTCGGAGCTGGCGAGGGGCTGGCGGACCTCGTGCTCCACTTCGACATACCGGGCAGTGGTCCGCCGATGGCAGTGCTGACCCCGCAGGAACCGGCCGGCGACGAGACGCTCGGGCTGGTGCATCCGCCGGAGTACATCCGGTTCATCGGCGACCTCGCGCACAGCGGCGGCGGGTACGCGGACGAGGGAGAGACATACGCCGGGCCGGAGAGCGATGCGGTGGCGCGCCTGGCGGTGGCAGCGGCGCTGCGGGCGGCGGATGTGGTGATGGACGGAAGCGCGCGCCGCTCGTTCGCGGCCGTGCGCCCGCCGGGTCACCACGCGCTTGCCGATCGGGCGATGGGCTTCTGCATCTATGCAAACGCTGCGATCGCTGCGCGCCACCTCCAGCGAAAACATGGGCTCTCGCGGGTGGCGATCGTCGACTTCGACGTCCACCACGGCAACGGTACGCAGGAGATCTTCTGGGACGACGGCGGGGTGCTCTTCACCTCGCTGCACCGCGACCGCTTCTACCCGGGCACCGGCAGCAAGGACGAGACGGGCGTCGGCAAGGGCAAGGGCGCGACGCTCAACGTGCCGCTCCCCGGGAGCACGACGCCCACCCGCTACAAGGACGCCTTCGAACGGGTCATGGACGCCGTCCTGGCCTTCCGCCCGCAGCTCCTGCTCGTCTCGGCCGGCTTCGACGCCTACCGCGACGACCCGGTGGGCGGCCTGAACCTGGCGCCCGAGCACTACGCCTTCCTGGGCGAGCGGCTGCGCGCGGTGGCCGACGACGCCTGCGAGGGCCGCGTCGTCGCCGCGCTCGAGGGCGGCTACGCGCTCGAGGCGCTCGGCG
>JAEZED010000150.1 GCA_023417885.1 Planctomycetota bacterium | reverse complement strand
GTTGCGGAGGGGGTGGGGTCAGACGCCGGGGGCATCGGAGGGGCGTCGAGTTGCCGATAATGTGGGGTGTTGTCACACTGCCTAACCCTTGACACCATCGCGTGTCCAGCCGGATGACCCTTCACCCGAGGCCGCCGACCCCGTCGACCGGCCCGAGGGGGAGGTGCGTGATTCGGTTGGCGCCGGTCAACCTGCGGAGGAGGCCGAAGCGCCGGGCGTGCCGGAGTCCGCGGACGACGTTGAGTGGTCGTCCTCCGACGAGGGGCAGAACCCCGGCCTGGAAGATGCGAGATGGGTGGCGGAGGTGCTGGAGGGCCGGGCGGAAGGCTTTGAGCAGCTCGTCCGGAAATACCAGCGGCAGGCGCTGGTGGTGAGCTATCGCCTGCTGGGAAACCACGAGGACGCGCGCGACGTGACGCAGGATGCGTTCGTCAAGGCCTACCGGAGCCTCGACACTCTGGAACGCCCCGCCGCCTTCGGCGGATGGCTGATGCGGATCGTGACAAACCTGTCCCTGAACTTTCGCCGGGGCAGGCGGCTGCGGATCGCCCAGTCGATCGAAGGCACGGTGGCGGAGCAGCTTGGAAGCCCGACGGCGTCGGACAAGCCGATGCGGGGCCACGGGAGTGACTCGCTTGCCCAGAGCGGAGATCCGCAGCGGGCGGTCGAGGGCCGGGAACTGGGCGACGCGCTTCAGGCGGCGCTGGAGCAATTGCCGGAGAAGCAGCGCCAGGCACTGGTTTTGTTCACCATCCAGGAGATGCCGCAGAAGGAAGTGGCCGAAGCTCTCGGATGCAGCGTCGAAGCGGTGAAATGGCACGTGTTCCAGGGTCGCAAACGGCTGCGCGAACTGCTGAAGGACACGATGTAAGCAGGGAAGTCGGACGCGGGGTGATCCCGCGAAGGAACAGCACCACCATGTCGCGCCATGCGCAACATCCCGAAACGCTCGACCAGGCGCCCCCGCAGAGCCTCACGGCACGCGAGCGCCTCGAGTGGGAAGTGGCCCAGCTTGCCGACGGCACGCTGCCGGCCACGCGCCGCTCCGCCGTCGAGGCGGCCCTCGTGCGCGACTCCCAGCTCCGTATGGAGTTCGAGGCGCACCGCCTGATGAACGACCGGCTGCGCCAGCCGCCCCGCCTCGACGCGATCGATGCCGACGAGCTGACCCGCCGGATCATGGGGCGTCTCGAGCTCGAGCCGGCGCCCGGGCAGCCTGAGGAGGCGCCGTTGCCGCGCATCGCACCGGCACCCGCCTCGGCGGGCATCGCCGACCTGCTGCGCGGCTGGTGGGTCACGATCGCCGCGACGGCGGCGGCGCTGGTGGTTGGCCTGAGCCTCGGCATCGTCTCGATGCTTCCGGAGCGCGGGTCCACCGTCGTGGTCGAGCTCGGCTCGCAGGAGCCCGGCGAGGCCTCTCCGGGCGGCGATCTGCTGGCCGGCTCGCTCCAGGTCATCGGCCCGGCAGCGCTCATGAGGCAGCGGCACGTCGAGGCGGGGATCGCCGGCCCGAATGCGACCGTCGCCATGACGGTCACGGGCCCCGACTTCCGCGTCACCATCGACCCCGCCACCGACACCGCCGTTCCCGACTACGCCTACGCGTACGGCAGTGCCCCGATCCTTGATCAGCCCAGCCAGATGGTCGTCGCCTCCACGGAGAACGGTCGCTGAGCCGGGGCTTCCTTCGAAAATCAGCGGAGCCGGCGCCAGTCGCCGGCTCCTTTTGCTTTCTGCCGTCCCGTCGCGCGCCGGATGCGGGATCCGCGCGATCCCTGTAGACTGGCGGGCAGGAGTCCCCGCCATGCGCAACGACGTGAAGCCGGTCATCCCCAACCGCCACTCCGCCGGGCAGCCGCGCGGCCCGGACGACGCGGGCGCGACCCCCGGGCCCCCCGCCGGGGCGGATTTCGACCGCGAGCATGGGAGCGGCCCGTCGCGGGAGCGCGGCGACAGCGTCGATCCGGCCGGCCCGAAGCGGCGAAGCGTCTACGGCTCGATGGGCACCGGCGGCGCCGTGACGGACCTGTCCGGAACCACCGGCCCGGTGTCGCGCTCCAACGATCGGACCTCGACGACGACCGGCAGGCTGCGCGACCGCGACATGGAGCGCTCGGCCCGCCAGGGGGAGGCGCCGGACATTTCCGCGCTCGACATCGCCACTGGCACGCGCACGCTGAGCGTTCCGCTGCTCATGGCAGGGCTGGCGCTGCTCATGGCGCTGCTCTTTGCGATCGCCTGGTTCTCGTTGCCCGACGACTCGTCTCCGACCGACGACATCCCGCGCGCCGGCCAGCGATCGCTCCCGGAGGAGTGAGACTCAGTTCGAAGGTTCGGTCGCCGGGTTGCCCGCGGCCGAGTCGAGCGACTGGCGAAGCTGATCCACCGCCCGGCGGCGGCGCTCCTGGAGGCGCGCTCGAAGCTCGGCGGGAAGGTCTGACGGGTATAGCAGCAGCGACATCCCGTCCCCGAGGTCGACCAGGAGGATGGCCTGCTCGAGGCTGGACCCGCTACCGGCGCCCGGGCGGGTCGTATGGCCCGCCGAGGCGGACGAGGTGTGGTAGATGTAGACCCCGTTGTCGGAGACGTCGTAAGCGAGGCCGGTGATCCCGCCGAGCCGGCCGAGCGCCTCGGCGACGGTCGAGTTGCGCAGCTCCACGGTGATGCGGCGGTGCTGCTCGGGGACCTGCTGGAGGGCCCCCGGCTCAATGTTGAAGGGGACGCGCGCCGCCTGCTGGAGCTCGGAGATCGCCTCCTGGACATCCACGGCGTCGCGCAACAGCGTGACGGGCGACTGGAGCCGCCGGCGCACCCAGTCCGCCTTCGGCACCACGATGAAGCTGTCCCCCCAGGCGAACCACGTGGCGCTGGTCTGCTCGTGGATCGCCTCCAGCGCATCCAGCAGCGAGGCATTGCGCCCGATGAAGATCGGACGCTCCCGCAGGCCCTCGTCCAGCCGGTTCTCCACCTGGAAGCCCGGCGGGGGCTCGCTGCGCTGGCTCGCCGCCTGGTCGATCTCCGCGAGCTTCAGGTCGACGGCCTCGAGCAGCCGCGCGACGTCGGGACGTCCTTCCATCAGGTTCAGGGGCGTGCGCTGGAGGATATCGAGGCCCGCCAACTCCTGGACGCTGGCGCGCCGGCCGGTGCGGGCCAGAGCCGGCAGCGGGCGCAGCTCGACGTTCTCATCCCGCAGCACCGGCTCCAGCGCGAGGCGCATGCCGATCAGGTTCAGCGTCTCCCGGAGCGTGCCCTGCCCGGTGACGTTGATCGGCGTCTCCCGGCCGTAGGGGAGCAGCGCGTATGTCTCTTCGGCGACTGTGACGAGCACGCCGGTCTTGTCCTCGATCGTGACGAGCACCTCGGGGAGCGGGCGGTTCACGATCGCCAGGTCGATCGGCGAGTCGAGCAGCTGGTTGATGAGGGCGCTCGTCTCCGCCGGCACCTCCTGGGTCTGTCGGAGCGGGCGCGTCGTGGCGCCCGCGAGGCCTGCCAGGAGCAGAAGGCCCAGGCCGGCCACCGCCAGGCGCGCAGCGCGCCCCGCGGGCGGACGCTGCTGATCCTGGGCTTGGTTCCTGCTGGCCATGCGGGGCATTATCACGTTGCCGACGGCAAATCCAAGCGCCCGCACGGCCCGCGGGCGGGAACCGGCTGCGACATCCCTTTTCCGTGCCCCCAGGCGGCGTTCACTCCCATGTCGGCAGGGGAATCTCGGTGAATTCAAACGGGATACTCACCCTCATCGTCTTCAGCGGCAGCTCCCACACCAGCCGCGCCGGCTGGCCGACCGACTCGTCCGTCCGGTAGAAGCTGCGCGTCCCCTTGACGGCCCCCTCCTCGAAGCCGGAGAACCCCCCGCCGCCGGATTGCCAGGCGCGGCCGGCGGCGTCCTCCAGCCGGAGGGAGTTGAACAGCGCCTGCGCCCGCATCCACGTCTCCTGGTTCTGGTCGCTCAGTTCCGGGCCGGCCAGGGCGAGGTCGAACTGGAGGTTCTGCTCGCTGGGCCGGCGGGCCGTGGCAACCTCGATCCGGTACGTGCCCACCGTGAACGTCCGGGCGATCGTCAGCGGTTCATCGACTCGCAGCTTCTTCATGTCGAGCAGGTCGTCCACCTTCAGATCCAGCACCTCGACGCTCGTGGCGATTTCCGCGTCGACGCGCCCGCGCAGCCGGGCGATCTTCCGGCTTTTCGCCCCCGCGTCGGCATCCAGCTCGAACGTGGATTGCACACTCCACGGCGCCGTCGCATGCGACCAGGCACGGCCCCCGCCGCGCGGGTCGCTCTTGAGCAGCAGGCTGCGGCCGTTCTCGTCGATCGCCTCTTCCAGGATCGGCTGGGTGACCGGGCCGGCGAGCCGGATCTTCGGCTCCACCAGCATGCGCATCTCCAGCGACAGGGAGCGGTTGGTGGTGGCGTTTCCGCCGATCGCGCCGCCGGGTTCGACGCCGAGCTCCATGTGAGCGTTCTGGTTGCGGTAGACGCGCCGCAACTGCACCGCGAACGCGCCGTGGTGGAGCGTGGGGGAGACGCTCATCGCCTGCCCGCTCGGGCTGAGCAGCAGCGACCCCGCGGCGGCGCCCTGGTGCTCGGTGGGATAGAGCCCCGTCAGGTCGGCAACCTGCTGAATCGCTTCCCAGAACGGCACGCCGTCGATATCGATGCTCACGTCGCCCGCCGGAGCGCCGCCGTGCTCCCACGGATCCTCCGGCCAATACTCGATCTTCACGCCCGCCTGCCGCGCCAGCTCGGCGACGATCTGCCGGGGATGCACGTCGTTCGCCTGGATCGTCACCTTCGTCGCCCCGAGCAGGCGGTGCTCCTCCAGCTTCACCAGCACGCTCGTCACGCGGGTGCGCACCTCGGGGCTCGGATGCGCCCGGCTCAACTGCTCGAGCCACTCCGACATCCCCGGCGTCTCGATGGCCAGGTCCAGCAGCGCCGTTTCCGCCGACTCCCGCTGCGCGTACTCGGCGTGATCCAGTTGGGTCAGCAGTTCGCGCGCCCGGGCGGGCGGCTGCGCCGGCTGGGTGGCCGGCTGTGTCGTGGGCTGCGTCGCGGGCGGATCGGCAGGCTGCGCCCCGCCGGGGAGGGGGACGGCGACGGCAAGGGAAGCTGCGACCAGAAGCGTGACGACGTTCGCGGGCTTCACGTCCTAAGCCTAGCCTCCGCCGGTATCCGGCGGTAGTGAAATCCCCCCCACCCCGGGCCCCGTAGCCATCCCTGGAGGGTGAGGGTCACTTTGCCAGCAGCGCCACCAGTCGCCAGAGCTGGTGGGGCGCGAGCGGCGGATCGCCCGATGCGGCGCGGGCGCGGTTGAAGGCTTCGCTGATCCGGTCGAACTCCGGGCTGTAGGGCAGGCGGTCGCGCCGGCCGATCCGCCCGCCGAACTCCTTCTCCAGCACCCCCTTGAGCAGCGCGACCGTCGCCTCGTCGGCCGCGGGCGGGCGCGAGCGGGCGGCGCCGAGCTTGGGCAGCGCCCCCTTCTTGCGCAGGTTCAGCAGGTGACGCCATGTCTCGGCGCGATCCGGCTGCGGCTCGGGAAAGCTCGCGGCGTAAGCGGCGAAGACCTGCTCGAACTGGGGCGTGTAGGGCAGGTCGTCGGCCGTCCGTCCCGCTTTCTCGTAGAGTGCCGCGAGCACCTCCGGCTTCAGCGGCACCTTCGGCACGACCCCGGAGAAGAGGGCATCGGGCGGGCGCATGTCCTCGCTCGACTCGCCGCTGCGCGATTCGAGCGAGCGATCGACCAGGAGCAGCACGGCGCCGAAGGGATCCTTCACCGTCGCCTTGAAGCCGCGGCTGACCCGCGTGGGCCGGCCGGCGAACTTCAGGCGAAGCTCCTCCCGCCGCTCGTACAGGTCGTTCACGTTATCCACCAGCAGGAAGACCGCCTCCTCCGGGAGGTCGTCGCTGTCGTGGATGAGCAACTCCTTGCCGTCGCCCAGGCGCAGCGTGGCGAAGCCTGGCCCCTCCCGCACCAGCGGCAGGCGCAGCGCGTCGCGGTAGTAGGCGGTCGCCGCCTTCACGCTCGGCACGCGCACGACGAGGCGATCGATGCCAAGGAGCAGTGGGCCAGTGCCGGCATGAGTCACCGCCACAGCGTATACACGCCCCGCGTTACCGGAACATCCAGGTTGAATCGCAAGTCGCTCATCCGGGCCCGACCGGCGGTTACCTCCCATCGATCGGCGGTCGTTGCCGGTCGATCGGAGCTCGTCTCCTATCGACCGGAGCTCATCTCCCATCGATTGGAGGTCGTCTCCTATCGATCGGAACTCGTCTCCTATCGATCGGAGCTCACCTCCAGTCGATCGGAGGTCGTCTCCTATCGATCGGAGCTTACCTCCGATCGGTAGAATGGGACCTTCCAGCCGCCCCCGGGGCGGCCGCAGCTCCCGTGATGCGACCCATGCCGCCGACCTTCTGATGTCGGTACTCGGACCTCTGCCTCTTTCCCCTCACGCCGCCGCGGAGACGGGCGACTCGGGCAGCTCGTCCTGCTCCGACGCCTCCGCCGGGGCGCTGTAGCCGCCGCGGAGCACGAAGATGCCCCCCGTCAGGTTCCACAGGATCTGCACGGCGCGGATCGAGAGGGCCAGGGCGAACGCCTGGGAAACGGTCGCCCCCTGCGGCTGCGTCAGCAGCACCGCGAAGAACTCCATCACGCCCGCCCCCTGCGGGCTGATCGGGATGCTCGCCGCCAGCACGATCACCGGCACGCAGACGAAGTAGTAAGGCCACGGGATCGGCAGGCCGAAGGCGTGGCCGGCCAGCATGGCGCTGATGATCACGGAGACATGCACCGGCACCGTCAGCAGGCAAGCTTCGAGGACGAGGCGCGGCTGGCGGCGGTAGGTGTCGATCGTGTCGTACACGCTCTGGAGCGAGTCGCGCACGCGGTCGCTGGGGATGCGCTTGACGGCGGCGCTGAGGCCCATGGTGCGGCGGACGGGCGTGTGGAGCGCGACGAAGAGCCCGGCCGCGGTCGCAAGGAGGATGGCGGCGCTGGCCCAGGCGATCTGGAGGCACCAGTATGCGACGGCGGAGTCCTTGTCGGTGAGGATGAACCACTCGACGGTGGCGGCGGTTCCGCCGATGATCACCAGGACGATGAGTCCGATGACGCGGTCGATGAAGACGCTCACCCAGGCGGCGGCCTTCTGGCCGGGGCGGGCGTGCTTGCCGGCGTAGTAGGCCTTGATGAAGTCGCCCCCCGTGCTGCCGAGCATGAAGGTGTTGTAGAAGAGCCCGACCATGTTGAGCACGTAGGCACGGCGGAGGCTCATCTCGATGCCGAGCGGGCGCATGAGGCGCCACCAGCGCAGGCCGGTTGCAATGAGCGTGACCGGGAAGACCAGTACCGCCAGCGTCAGCAGGATCGGCTGGGCGTCGCGCACCATGCTCGCGAGCCCCACGCGAACCAGCGGCTGCGGGACGTTCAGGTCGAATCCGCCCGTCTGGTCAAGCGAGACCTCGCGCACCTGCGGGCCGTCCCCCTCGAAGACATAGAGCGACACGACGCGCGGCAACTGCCCGCGCCGCGCTCCGGGCGTCTCCACGAGCCGCATGCCCGCAAGCTCCACGCGCTCGGATCCCTCGGCGGTGTAGAGCGTGATATGGGAGCGATCCGGCCCGTGGACGAGCTGGGAGACTTCCGCCCTCGTCGGTTCGCCCGTTTCCGGGTGCTCGTAGACGACGTGGTCGTTGCGCTCCAGGTCCGCCGGCTCGGCGACGGCGGCATCGAGGAGGATCTGCTCCCCCGCCTCGTTCGTCTCCAGGACATGGACGCGATCGCGGATCGTGAGGTTGCTGACGACCCAGGTGATGCCGACGATGGCGATCGTCCAGCGGAGGGCGAACTTGGCCCAGTCGGTCCACCCCTTGCGGCGGCGATCGCGCGGCTCTCCGTCGTCGGGCGCGGGCGAGGCGGGATGGATGGCGTCGTCGGTCAAAGGCTGAGTAGCAATTACCGCTTTGGGCGGCCCCGGGGCAACCGCCCGTGGCTGGCGGCGAGCCCCTTTACTTCTCCGGGTTCGGCCGCACGAGCACGACCGTCGTGCCCGCAGCCATGTCGCCGAGCCGCTGGCGAAGGGGGTTGAGCAGGGCCAGTCCGAGGCCCGCCGTCGGTATGTCCAGCGGACGCAGAAGGTTGCGCAGCACGATCGCTCCGGGGCCTGCCTCGCTCCCGTCGGTCCGCACCACCTTCAGGCCGAACATCGCCTTCCCGAGCGACCGGCCGGTCGCCGCCTCGGCGGCCATGAGGTGGGCGAAATAGACCAGCACGCCGGCGCCGAGGATGATCGCCTCCCCCGCGCCCCCGAGGCGCGACTGCGACGCCCACCAGAGCGCGACGGAGAACGCCACGGGCAGCGCGTCCACGATGCCCGCCGCCGCGCGCTGCGGCAGCGGCGCCAGGTGCTGCGCCACGTCGCGCAACCGGTCCGCCGGTGGGAGCGGCCGCTGGCGGAGCACCGCCACCAGCGCCACCACGAGCAGGCCATACAGCAGCAGCGTGATGATGCGCTCGCGCATCTCCTCGGCGGTGACGCTCAGAAAGGTCAGCGGGACGGCGTTGCCGTCTCCCACCGGTTGAAACGTCGCGGGGTCGATCGCCAGCTCCAGCAGCACCGGCTGCGTGCCCTTCCCCTCCTCGCCGCGGACGGCGGCGCGCTCCAGGCGGATGGAGCCCATCGCCAGCGCCGCGGCGCGCGGGTCGTCGGCCTCCAGGTTCGCCTTCAGGTTCGGCGGGAGGTTGAACGACACGTCGGCAGATTGAGGCTCGTCGGCCGACTTGAGCTGAACCAGACGATCCGCTTCGCCCCAGATGTAGATCGTCGGCGAGCGGAGCTGCGGGCCGTCGATCAGGAGGAAGCGCTCTTCGCCGCCGATGCTCACCTCGCCCAGCTCCCGCCACGCACCGTCGGCCTCCTCGTACAGGGCGAGCGTGCCGGGCGCCACGCGCGCCGCCAGGAGCGCGCGCTGGCGAAGACCTGCGATGTCCATTCCCGCGGGGTCGACGGTTGCGACGCGCTCCGGCAGATCCGCAAGGCGGTTCCATTGCGTGCCGGTGAGCGCCCAGACGCCGGTGCCGGTTTCCTCGCGCGCCAGTGCCAGGAGCGGCCCCCCGCCGGCCCCGCCGGAGATGTCCAGCGCTGTCACGCCCGCCGGCAGCCGGGGTCCGGGCACGTCCTCCGCCTGGCGCCCGCGCTCCAGCGGATTGTGGACGAACCGGAGTTGCGTCTTGCCGGAATCCGGCCCGCCCGCCTCCAGCAGCACGGCGAGGTCCCCTCCCCACTCCGCCAGCGCCAGGATGCGCGCGTCGAACTCCGCGTACTGGAGCCAGGAATCCGCCTTGCCCGCAAGCGGGCGAAAACGGATCGTCGTCACCGGCAGCAGGCTGCCGTCGCTCTTGCGCTGACGCGTGACGACCCCGAGATACTGTCCGCCGTCGGTGCCGTGCGTCACGAGCCCTACGACCTGCTGATCCGCCTGCGCCATCGCGGGCACGGGAAGGCACAGGAGCACCCAGGGGGCGACCAGGATCAGCCGGAGGATGAGGGATCGGTGCGGCACGTTTCGAGAACAGCCGCATGGAACGGGCTGCGCGATTTACCTTAGGTCGAAGATCGGCCGGCGGTGACGTTCAGAGCCCCGCCTGCCGCCGGCGCCGGTCGGCGCGGTCGAGGGGGATGGGGTTGGGAACGTCGCCCGGATCGGGCGGGTTGAAGCTCCCGGGGAGCGGGAAGCGCTGGTTGCGGGGGTTTCGGAAGTTCAGGTCGCCGAAATCGAGCCACATCGTGCTGCCGGTTTCGGGGAAGTAGAGGTCGTAACGGCTGGCGATGCGGAGGTCGCTGTCGCCGACGGATGCGTGGTTGGAGAGGTAGGCCCGCAGGGCCGGGTCGCCATCCTCGTTGAAGAGGATGACGAGCGTCGGCAGGAGCGTCTCGCGGTCGTACCAGACCTCGCGCTGGATCGCCCACCGCGGGGGCGGGCCGTCGAGGAGCTCGGCCCACGTGAGCATGTAGGCGTCGGCGTCCGGGTTGTATCGAAGCATCGGGACTGGCGCCTGGAGCAGGTCGCGATCCAGCGGCGCGACGCCGATGACCTGCATGATCAGGTCCGGCCGGACGGGCATCTGCCGCGCCGCCTCCGGGTCGATGCCGGAGTAGGTGCCGTAATACAGCACGCCCTCCGTCGGCAGGTGGAGCCAGAAGCGCTCGCCGTTGGAGCCGAGATCCAGCACGTCCCCGACGGCGGCCTTGTCCGCCTTCAGTCGGAGCCGGTCGGGGGCGAGATACATGGCGGTGATGTCGCCGTTGACGAACCGGGCCGGCTCGTCGCGCGACTCGCGCAGGTTCGCCTCGAAGCCGCGGAGATCACCCGTGGTTCCCTGGAGGAAGAGCGACTCGATCCGCTCGCGCGAGGCGTTTAGCTCGTCGATCAGCTCCGGGAGCGCCAGCGTCTCGTCCGGCGGGATGTACGGGCGGTCGCCAACGTCCTGCGCGCCGCCATTGCAGCCGAGGGCGCAGGCGACGGGAAGCGCCAGAAGGCACAGGCCCGGCTTGCGCCCAATCATGCGTCCTCCCCGTCGGGGGCCAGGGCCGATTCATCGATCCCGCCGCTGAGGATCTGCCCGACCTGCCGGCCGACGTCCTCGAGCTGACTCTCGTCGAGCTTCGGATCGACCACGTCCCAGGTCGCCTCCTCCTTGCGGAAGCGCATGCGCCAGACGTCGCGCCCGGCGTCGTCCTTCTCCGTCCCCTCGTAAACCAGCTTCTTCTTGCGCATCAGGATGAGGCCGAGCATGAAGCGGAAGGCGAGCTTCTCCGGCTCCGTCACGTCCGCGAGGCGGCGGAAAAGCTCGGCGAGGATCTCGTCGTCCACCAGCAGTCGGCGGGCGGACTTCTCCGACTCCTCCCGGTCCGGCATACGGCTGCGCCAGAAGGCGAGGAGGCCCGTCTTCTCCTCCGGCGGCCAATGCTGCCAGGCATCCGTCGAGAACTCGAGGCGCTCGAACCCCTCCGGCGTCTCGCGCAGGGTGGCGACGTACGGGTCGCCCGGCTCGATCGGCTGGCCGGTGACATGGCAGAGGCCGCGGGGGCGGCCGACGGAGTAGGTGCCTGCTTTTCCGACGTCGGCCAAGGGCCCCTCCATGGTGTGAAGCGGCGCCGCTTGCACAGATGCGAGGGGCGCCGGCCAAGACAGCTTCCCGGCTGCGCGGACGCCCGTCAACTGTCGGGGGCCGGGGCCGGGGAGGGACAATAGGGCCGGCCGGGCGAGGCCGGATCGGACCTGCGCCGGGGCTATTCCACGACGAACTGCCGCGCGTCGGTGCCGCCCTGGCCGACGGTGAAGGTGACCGGCTGCCCGCATCGCGGGCATCGGCCGGCGTAGCGCGAGCCGTCGCGCGTGCGGTAGATCCGCTGGTAGACGCGGCAGCAGTTGAAGAGGACGCTAAGCCAGGGGCGCGATCCGGCCTGCCGCGGCGCCGCCTTCTCCGCCTGCCCTGCCGGGAGGTGGGTGATCTGCAGCTTGTAATCGCGCGGATCGTGGGGCATGGCTCTTCCACGAGATCGGAAGAATCGGCCCGGATGCTTTGGCGGCCAAAGTCCGCGGCGCCGGGCGGGTCACCGCGTGCGGCGTTCGATCTCCGCCAGCGTCGTGCGGAGCAGGTCGAGGCCGCGGGTGATCATTTCGCTCACCTCGGCGTCGATGCGTCGGCGGTCGCCTTCGTCGAGATCACGCAGGTTCACGCGGACGTTGATCGCCCCGCAACGCACCGCCGCCAGGGCCAACTCGCAGCAGACGGCCAAATCCGACAGCAGCCAGCGGTTGCCGTGCGGAGCGACGCGCGAAGCGCAGCCGAGCACGCTCATCCCGGCTGCCATGACCGCCTCGGGAACACGGATGGCGGCGGCCAGGGAGTCGGCGACGCGGCGCGGCTTGTCGGGTTCGGTGTCGTCGAGCTTGCGGACGGCGGTCAGCTCGGCGTAGGCGCGCTGATCCTCCTCCATCAGCTCCAGCAACAGCGCGCGGGCGCGGGCGAGTTCCGCGAGGTTGTCGCGCAGGATCGACTCGGCCTCGGCGGAGTTGGCCTTGCGCCCGGTGGAGTAGTTGAGGGTCATCTCCCCCATCGCCGCCGCCAGCGCGCCGACGAGGGCCGTGACGCTCCCCCCGCCGGGCGTGGGCTGCTTGCGCGCGGCGGCGGAAAGCCAGTCCCCCAGCGGCATGTCTGGGCCATGAACGGTCATGCGGGCAGTCTATGCCGCGTTGCTGAGGGCCGGAGATCGCAAAGACGCGATGGCGCAAAGAGAGCGCAAAGAGCCGAAGGATTCGAATTCAGAGAGGATCCTGACGCTTTGCGCGATCTCCGGCCGAACGAAAGATCACCCCGGCTCTTCCTCGTTGTTCTCGACCTCGTTCAGGTAGCCCAGCGCCCGCTCCAGTTCGCTCTTGAGGTGGCGCACGCGAAGCAGGCTCTTCACGCGTGTCAGCAGCTCGAACTTGTTCACCGGCTTGCTGACGAAATCGTCCGTCCCGCACTCGGCCGCCTGCTCGACGTCGCCGAGCTCGTTCAGCGCCGTGACCGTCAGGATCTGGATGTCGCGCGTGGCCGGGTCGCTCTTGAGCTGGCGGCAGACCTGGAAGCCGCTCATGCGCGGCATCATGACATCGAGCAGGATCAGGTCAGGATTTACCTGCCGCACCTTCTCCATCGCCTCCACGCCGTCGTAGGCGGTTTCGATCCGCACCGGCAGGCTCTCGAGGTAGGCCTGGAGAAGCTCGACGTTCTGCTCGTTGTCGTCGACGATCAGGACGGTTGAGGTGGGAAGAAAAGATTCCTGGTCGGCCGTGTCGAGGTTGACGGCGTCTTGTTGCGTCATGTCGTTTCCGTGTCAGCATTGGGGCCGGCTCCCCCCGGAATAACTCGGCGGCGCCGGCGGCGGGAACCGTCCGGGCCGTGGGTGGAGCCTTCGGCCATCCCTAAGGGTAGCGAAGTCGGCGGGATGATCCATCCTCCGCGCCGCGACGCGTGGCCCGATAAGCCCGAAGCATGCCTGAAACAGGCCTTGCCGGGCCGATTCCCGCCCGCACGGCCCGTGCCCGCCTGCCGGGGCGTATGGTCGCGGCATGAGGATCACCGTGCTCGACGGCTACACGATCAATCCCGGCGACAACCCCTGGACGCCGCTGGAGGGACTGGCGGAGGTCGACATCCACGACCGGACCGCGGCCGACCAGATCCTGGGGCGCGCCGCCGGCAGCCCGATCCTGCTCACCAACAAGACGCTCCTCTCGCGCCAGACCATCGAGCGCCTCCCGGAGCTGCGCTACATCGGCGTGCTCGCCACGGGATACAACGTGGTGGACACCGCGGCGGCGCGCGAGCGCGGAATCGTGGTCACGAACATCCCCGCCTACAGCACTGAGTCAGTGGCGCAGCACGCGTTCGCCCTGCTCCTCTCGCTGGTGAACCGCCCGCGCGATCACGACGCCGCGATCCGCGCCGGCGAATGGCAAAGCCGCGGCGACTTCTCCTTCACGCTCTCGCCACTCGTGGAGCTGGCGGGGAAGACGATGGGAATTGTCGGCTACGGCCGGATCGGGCGGCGCATGGGGGAGATCGCCCGGGCCTTCGGCATGAACGTCGTCGCGAACACGCGCACGCGCCCGGCGCAAGGCGAGCCCGCGAGCAGCGCTCGCGCGGCGCCCCCGACCTACGACGACGGCACACCCTGGCTCGCCATACCCGAACTCTTCGCACACGCGGACGTCGTCTCGCTGCACGCTCCGCAGACGGCGGAGAACGCCGGCTTCGTAAACCGCGACCTGCTGAAGCGGATGAAGCCGAGGGCCCTGCTGATCAACACGGCGCGGGGCGGCCTGGTGAACGAGGCGGACCTGGCGGCGGCGCTGGCGGAGGGGGTGCTCGCGGGCGCGGGGCTCGATGTGCTGACTGAGGAGCCGCCGCAGACGGACAACCCGCTGCTGTCGGCGCCGAACTGCCTGATCACGCCGCACGTGGCCTGGGCGACGGTCGAGGCGCGGCAGCGGCTGATGCGGATTGCCGTGGACAACGTGCGGGCGTTTCTCGACGGCATGCCGCAGAACGTGGTGAGCTAAGCGGGGGCGGGCAGAGGGCAGAGGGCAGAGGGCAGACCGCAGACGGCAGAGGCCGTTATCTGGATGGTTCTTCTGGCGATTCCTTCCGGAGCGTGACGCCGAACTCGGCGGCGAGCTTGCGGACGAAGAGCTGGTGGCGCGCGGGCGTCTCGTCGTGCCAGCGCTGGAGATGCTGCTCGAAGGTCTGCGGTTCCCCCGGCTCGTTGGTGTTCAGGTAACGGACGGCGTTCCAGGCGTTCTTCGGGTCCGCCTCGAAGAGCGGCAGGATGGCGGAGGCGATCAGCAGGTTCTTCTCGCGGTCGGTCGCGTTCTCGCGCAGGTGTTCGGCGTGCTGCGTGTACCACTCGGCGAGGGTCGTCCCCTCCGGCAGGCTGGCGGAGGTCATGCGATCCTGGGCGTACTGGTGGAGGTGCCGCGCGTAGCTCGCCCAGTTGGGGTAAGGCGGCGCGTCGCGCCAGGTTCGGGCCATCTGGCGCAGCGCGAAGAGGGAGGCGGTCTCGCAGATCGTCTCCTCCAGGAAATGGTTGCCCGACTGCACGGAGTCGTAGCCGCACAGGATGTGGCCGACCTCGTGCGCGAACTGGAAGGCGTACTGGGCCCAGTAGGTGTCGCGCGTGTTCAGCCGCACCTGGTATCCGCCGTCCTCGGCGCGCTGGTAGAGCACGATCGGCCCGCTCCCGCCGCGAACGTGGATGATCTCGATGCCGTGCTCCGGCAGATGCACCAGCAGCGCGTCGGCGGCGGAACGCAGCACGGCCTCGACGTTCTGGGGCGGAGCGCTGCCCCAGCCCTCGGGCGAGACATGGATGGCCAGTGAGCGATCGGTGGTGGTGTCGAGGTCACCGCGCCCGGCGCCAAGGAGCGCCAGGAACATCAGGCAGAAAATTGCAAATCTCACGGAGGAAACATAGCACACCCCGCGGACGCATGCGCCTTGCGGCATCCCGTGGTAAGCTCGCGGCGCCGTGACGCAGACGGTTTCGAGCCATGATGTCGAGCGGGCGGTTCCACCATGCCCGCGGTGCGGTTACGAGCGGATCGGCATCGACCCCACCCGCCCCTGCCCGGAGTGCGGCGACACGCCGGATCCCGAGACGCGCGTGTTCTGGGGCGAGTGCATGCCCAGGTATCTCACGACGCAGTTTCCGTGGTACTGGCTGATCCTGATCGCAGGATTCGTGGTACTCCTCCTGCTGGGCTTCGTGTCCAGCGTTTTCAACGTCGTAAGCGGCTTTGGATACTTCATTATCCTCGCGCTCTTCTTTGCCGGGATCACACTCTGGAAGCGGCTGAGCCGCGACAAGCGCGTCGGCGGCAGCGTCCAGCTGCGACTCGGGCCGAACGGCTGGGCGACGCGCGTCGGCTTCGGTGAAGTCAAGTGGCGCCGCTGGCCGCGACGCTTCCGAGTGGGAGACTCAGCGCCCAACCAGCTCTTCATCGAGACGCCGGGAATCGGTTGGCTGGTTGTCGATCGGCTCCTGGCTTTCACGTTCCACAGCAGCGCCGAGGCCGCCGAGGCGCGACGGCTCGTGGAAGTGCGATGCGAAGAGGCGTGAGTCGTTGCGCGATGCGGGCGTCCCGCGGCGCCGGCGTGCATGCTGTCAATCGAGCTTTCCCCTGCTAACCTCCTGCCGTCCATGCTCGCCAAAATCATTTCGCTCGCTCTCGTCCCGTTCCTTGCGGTCTTCGCCGTGACACGCACGCAGTCATCCCAGGCACCCGATGAGCCCCCTGTGGCGGCGCGCGGGCCGCTTGTGGTCGCGCATCGTGGGGCGAGCGGCTACCTGCCGGAGCTGACGCTCGCGGCCTTCACCCTCGCCCATGCGCAGGGGGCGGACCTGATCGAGACGGATGTCCTGCTCACGCGCGACGGGCATCTCGTCAACCTCCACGACCTGACGCTCGACCGGGTGACCAACGTCGAGGAGGTCTATCCCGACCGCGCCGGGCCGGACGGGAAGTTCCACGCCATCGACTTCACGCTCGCCGAGCTGCAAGTCCTGCGCGT
>JAEZED010000117.1 GCA_023417885.1 Planctomycetota bacterium | reverse complement strand
ACCCCGTTCCGCGGCGCTCCAGGGGCCGGCGGGAAGAAAATCGCGCGCCGGCCCCTGGCGACAGGTTGCTCACGATCCGCCGCTGGCGCGGCGGCGACAGGTGTCATAATCGGCGCACCGGTGAGACCGCTCCTGACGCTCCTGCGATACCTGTGGGCGGGCCCGACGACGCTCGTCGGGATCCTCCTGCTCCTGCTGGCCCTGGCCAGCGGCGGGGGCGCGCGCCTCGTGGAAGGCGTGCTGGAGGTTCACGGCGGACTGGCGACACGAATGCTTCGTCGCGTGGGCGCGGCGGCGATGACGCTCGGCCACGTCGTGCTGGCGGTGGATGCCGCGGCGCATGACCTGACGCGCGCGCACGAGCGCGTGCATGTCGCGCAGTGTGAGCGATGGGGCCTGCTCTTTCTGCCGGCCTACGCCGCCGCGTCGCTCCTGGCCTGGGTGCGCGGGGAGCATTACTACTACGACAATCACTTCGAGCGCGACGCCCGCCGCCGCGCGCGGCCCGGGGACGGGGCCGGCGTCACCGGCGCGCCGACCTGAGAGAGTGCGGCAACAAAAGAAAACGCCCGCGAACTGGCGGGCGGCGGCTCGATCATCCGGATTGCGGAGGCGAGGGATCAGTCCTCGTCGTCAAACTCGTCTTCCTCGTCGTCGAACTCGTCCTCCTCGTCCTCGTCGAATTCGTCGTCTTCCTCCTCGTCGTCGTCGTCATCGAAGTCGTCGTCTTCTTCGTCGTCGTCCTCATCCTCGTCGTCGAACTCGTCTTCCTCTTCCTCGTCCTCGTCGTCCCCGAACTCGGTGTCCTCCTCGGCGAACTCGTCCTCCTCCGTGTCGTCGTAGGCGGCGACCGGATCGTCGAACGGGGAGGCGGCGGCGAAATCCTCGGCCTCCATGAAGCGCGCGCTGAACCGGGGCCCGTCGCGCCCGGGACGAAGCTCCAGTCGCGGAGCCCCCAGCGCATTGGGCTTGATCTCCGGCGCCAGCTTCACGGCGAGCGCCTGGCCGGCCGATTCCGCCGCCGCGCGCCCCGCGCCCGTGGAATCGTTGCGATGGGAAGTCTGTTTCATGGGATTCCCGCCTGTACCGCGGCGGCCTCCTGATGGGTTGTCGCTCACAGCCTCTGCCGGATATCTCCCCGCCCAAAGTTCGTGCCGCTTTCGGATCGGCTGGCGTGGCCGGTGGCGCGGATTTAAGCCGGAGCCCCAAGGGCGGTCAAGGCATCAAACCGCTGCCGTCGGACCCGCCGCTCCGGCCCGCCGCGAACGGTCCGATCGCAGCGGCGCGCCCGGGCGAGCCACCACCCGGAGGGCGCGCGGGCAGTCCACACGACTTTCGCCGCCCGTTCAAGAAAATAATTGCCTCAGACAGTCACGAAGGCGCTCTTCGGCGCGCGCCGCGAACAGGCTCCGCCGCGAGCGGATCCTCGGGCCACGCATGTTTCGGATAGCGCGCGCGCAGATCTTTTCGGACCCGCGGATAGGTGTTCGACCAGAAGCTCGCCAGATCGCTCGTCACCTGCACCGGCCGGAAGTTCGGCCCGAGCAGGTGGAGCGTTACCGGCACGGTTCCGCCGCACACGCGCGGCGTTTCGGCGAGACCGAAGAGCTCCTGGAGGCGCACCGCCATGCTCGGCCCGACATGCCCGCAGGGGTCGGAGAACGCCCCGGACCAGTCCAGCGTGATGCGGCTGCCAGAGGGAACCTCGATTGATTCGGGCGCATGCTCCTTCAGCAGCCGGCCCAGGGGCGAGGCGGCCACCGTGGCACGCATCAGCTCGATGGCCAACTGCCGCACTCGTTCCAAGGTCGTTTCGCCCTGTAGCGCGGCGGTCAGGCAGGAGTCGGCCAGCACATCCAACACACTGGGTGGCATCAGTGTGGCGTTCGGAGGACGGAGGTGGCCGGGCAGGGCGTTGTCGAGCAGGTCCGTCCGCCGCATGAGCGACTGGTAGTACGGGTCTTCTGACAGGAATGCCTCTTCGCCCCCGGGTTTGGCGGCGATCTGTTCTCGCAATGCGCGGGCGGCAACGGCTGGGTTCAGCCTGCCGCCTCGCTGCTGTTCGAGCACCAGGTCGTGATAGCGCACGCGGCGGACGGCCGAAACGCGTCCCTTCTGCTCATCCCACTCAGCGTTGTTCTCGGTGACGACCTGCTGGGGGAAGTGCCTGCTCAGCCACGCCGGGTCGATCTCGGCGAGGAGCCGCACGTCCGCCTGCTGCTTCTGGGCCAGCGTGCCGCGGCGGAGGTCGAGGGCGAGGAACCAGTTGCCGCGCACGGCCGACGGCTCGGGCAGGCGCACGCCGCCGCCGTTGACGAGCGTTGCTGCGTCGGGTGAGCGACGCCGACAGACGCGGTCGGGGAATGCGAGCAGCAGCAGTTCCTCGATCGACTCAACGTGCGCCGCGGCCGGTGCGTCGGATGTCACGGCGCGCAGCAACGCTTCCCGCGCGCGCTCGACGGCGCGGCCGACTGCGGGATCGAGCCGCCGGTGCTCCCACGCCTCCAGCAGCTCGCGGATATCGGCGATTCGGCGGCCCGGAACCTCGGCCCCCTCGCCGAGCATCGCTGCAGCCGTCGCGGCCTCGGGGCGCAGCGCCGGCGTGGCCGAAAGCAGCAGGCGGGCGGCGCGCGGGTGAACGGGGAGGTGCTGCAATGCGCGTCCGAGCGCGGTGAGGTGCCCGGCTTCGACCGCGCCGAACATCTCCAGCAGCTTCATCGCCGATTCGAGCTGGTGCGCCTCCGGCGGTTCGAACCAGCCGAAAGATGCGGGAGTTTCGCCCCAGGCATGGACCGCCAGCACCGCCTCGGCGAGATCGACTCGGCGGATCTCCGGCACGTCGAAGTCCGGCAGCCGGTGGTGGGTCATCTTCGACCAGAGCCGGATGCAGCGCCCCTCGGCGACACGCCCCGCGCGTCCCGCCCGCTGCTCGGCGCCGGCCTTGCTGATGCGTTCGGTGCGCAGCGTCTCGAGCCCGCGCTCGGCGTCGTATCCGGCCTGGCGCACAAGACCGGAGTCGATCACGGCGCGCACCCCCGGCAGCGTCAGCGACGTCTCGGCGATGTTCGTCGCGCAGATCACGCGCGGCGGGCCCGACGGGTCGAACCGGACGGCGGCGTCCTGTTCGTCCTTCGTGAGCGAGCCGTGGAGGGGCAGGACGGCGTAGCCGTGGCGCGCGGCGATCCGGTCGATCGCGCCCATCGTGCGGTCGATCTCCCGCACGCCGGGCAGGAAGACGAGCACGTCCCCCGCGTCTTCGACTCCGCCCGCGCGCGCCTGCTCCAGCAGCGAGGCAAGTGTCTCGGCGACCCGATCCTCGGTCGGACGCGGCTGATCCCCGGCATATGTCACCTCCACCGGGAAGAGCCGCCCGGGCACGTGGAACACCTCCACCTGCGTCGTCTCGCCCAGGAATGTCGCGACCGCGTCGGCGTCGAGCGTGGCGCTCATCACCACGAGACGCAGGTCCGGCCGAAGCGCCGCCTTCGCCTCGCGCAGCATCGCCAGCGACAGGTCGCTGTGAATCGAACGCTCGTGGAACTCGTCCAGGATCACGCACCCGACGCCCGACAGCTCCGGGTCGCCGACGAGCCGGCGGACGAGAATCCCCTCGGTCAGGACGCGCAGGGGCGTGTCGCGGGAGAGCATTCGCTCGAAGCGCACCTGGTAGCCCACTTCACTGCCCAGGCGCCAACCCTGCTCCTCGGCGATGCGCGCCGCCGCGGCGCGGGCGGCGACCCGGCGCGGCTGGAGCATGATCACCTGCTCATTGGGCGCCGCCAGGAGGCGGGATTGCACGAGCGCCGGGGCGATGCGCGTCGTCTTTCCCGCGCCGGGCTCGGCGACGAGGACGACATCGCGCCCCGCGCGCAGCGCCTCGATCACCCGCGGGACGAACGGGTCGATCGGCAGGGGCAGGAGGGACCCGGGCGTGGTCACGACGGGGGGAGTTTATCTCGTCGTGCTCCGACCCCGCCGCTGAAGCGGCGGGGCCTCCGGCGCGGCTAGGTGACGTCGCTCACGAACCGGCCGACGACCGCGCGGAAGGGGAAGCCGCCCAGGTAGGCGTCGCCGGCAATGTAGTAGATGTTGTCGTCCTCGATGAAGACGTACCCGGCCTTGCGGGTCTCCCGCATCGGGTCGTGCACCTTCCACGTGTCCGTCAGCGGGTCGTAGCTCCGCACATCGTCCAGCACGATCTGCGTCTCGCGCTGCCCGCCGAAAACCCAGATGCGGCCGTCGTGGACGACGGATCGATTGTGGCTGCTGGCGACGGGCAGCGGCGCGCCCAGGCTCCATTCGTCCGCATCCGGGTCGTAGATCTGCACCTCCCGCTGCTGGACGTAGCTCGTGCCGTGGGCATGCTCGCTGCCGGTGATGTAGATCTTGCCATTGAGTGCGTCGGCGTTGAGGTGATCGCCCGCGACGAGCATCGGGGCGATCGGCTCCCAGGCGGGTCCCTCGGGGATGCCGTTGCCGTCGGCGTCCACGAGTGGCTGGGTCAGGTCGACTTTCCACCCGTCGCCGCGTGCCACCACGCGAGACTCGTCGTTTCCGCCGAAGAAAAATAGCTCGTCCCCCACCACGGCCGCGGCGGCCCCGTAGCGCGGCTCTGGGAGATCGACGTAGCGCTCCCAGCGGTTCTCGGAGATGACGTAGCGCCAGACGGAAGGCGTGACGTCGAAGCTCACACCGTTCTGGCCCGTCCCGATCTGCCCAGAAAGCCAGTAGATGTGCCCGCGCGCCGGGTCGCCGGCGAAGGCGATGTGCGTCTCGGCCGCCTCCGCCGGGAGGTCGGCGCCGGGGCTCCAGGTGAGCGTGGGGATGTCGAGGATGTCCATCCGCTTCTGCGTGGTGAGGTAGGCCTCGCCGAAGCCGCCCATCACGTAGAGCTTGTCGCCGACGCGCACCGAACCCCCCTCGATCCGCCGCACCGGGCTGGCGGCGTCCTCGCTGAAGTCCTCCCATTCAATCGACTCCCCCTCCTCGTACTGCGGCAGCGGATCGACCTCCGCGACGCGCAGCCACGATAGCGAGCCGCCCATGCTTCCCTCGCCCGCGCGCAGCGTGATCAGGCCGTCGGTCACCTCGACGAAGGTCACCGCCTCGCCCCACGGATAGGCCGCCAGAGGCCGGGCATCCATGGCGGACTCGCCGTTGACGGTCCAGATGTGCCGCTGGGTTCCGACGCCGCCCTGGAACTCGGGGTCGCCGCTGACGAGTGCGACGGCGTAGGTGCCGTTGGGCACCTCGATGCGCCATTCGTCCCCGACCTCGACCTGGGCGAACGTGTCGAAGCGCTCGTCCACGCCATCGACCTCGCCAGCGGGGCCGTTGCCCGGGCGCCCGCCGAAGGCCAGCCCGATCAGGTCGCGCTCGGAGTCGCGATCGACCATCGCGCCGGCGTCCTCGAGATCGCGCGACCAGCCGTACGTCAGCCCGTTGCCGCGCTCCGCGAAGGGCCTTCCGAAGTCGGCGCGCGTGAACTCGACCGGTCCCACCTCCGCCGGCTGGAAGTTGATGGTCGCGGCGAAGCCGGCGAGCAGCCGGCGCGGCTCCAGGCTTTCGACGGCGGCGGCACAGGGACGGCGTGGGAGATACATATTTTTCACCCTCTGCGAGTTGGAGTCCGGGTTGACAGGCGTTGATCGGCGCCGCGGGTGGGCGCGTCCGACGCATCGTAAATGGCGTCGCCGGTGCGCGCGGAGGGGCAATTCCCGCGCAGATCCTGCGCGTTTGACGCCGGACGGTCCACGAAAGGTTCAGAATCAGCCGGTGATCGGGCGGACGCGCTTGGACCCGGCGAGCCGAGCGGGCATACTTCAGCAGCCACCCGCCGCGCCGACAGGAGGTCGGCGACGCGACCGTGTTACCGGTCGACGCCCGGCGGTGGCCCTCGGTCGACGGATCGGCCGATGCGTTCAGGCAGCGCGCCCTTGCAACCCGCGGGGGCGCCTCAACCCTGGCCTTCAACCCACGGACGGGACCACATGGACTGCTTCCTCATTCGCGGGGGGACCGCCCTCAACGGGACGGTCGACATCTCCGGCAGCAAGAACTCGTCCCTCCCGATCCTGGCCGCCACGCTCATGGCCGGGGGCGTCACCACGCTGCACGGCGTCCCGCGCCTCTCCGACATCGACAGCATGACCCGGCTCCTGGAGAGCCTGGGATGCCGCGTCACCCGGCACGAGCCGGCGAGCCTCGGCGGAAGCGGGCAACTCGACTTCAAGGGGCGTCCGGCACTGAACGGCCCGCTCGAGATCGAGGTGACCGACCCCACCCAGCTCCGCGCCCACTACGACATCGTCAAGACCATGCGGGCCAGCATCTGCGTCCTGGGCCCCATGCTCGCGCGACGCGGCAAGGCCTGGTTCAGCGTGCCCGGCGGGTGCGCCATCGGCGACCGGCCCGTCGACCTCCACCTCCGCGGGCTCGAGAAGCTCGGCGCCACCTTCAGGAACGAGAACGGGTACATCGTCGGCGAGGTGCCGGGCGGACGCCTCAAGGGCGCCACCATGTACCTCGGCGGGGCCCAGGGGCCGACCGTCCTCGGAACGATCAACGTCCTGTGCGCCGCTGCACTGGCGGAGGGGACGACGCGCATCGTCGGCGCCGCCTGCGAGCCGGAGGTGACCGACTGCGCGAACCTGCTGAACCGGATGGGCGCCCGCATCACCGGCGTCGGCGGGCCGGAGATCGTCGTCGAGGGCGTCGAGGAGCTTCGGGGCGTCGAGCACAAGGTCATCCCCGACCGCATCGAGGCGGGCACCTTCATCATGGCCGCCGCGATGACCGGCGGATCGCTCACGCTCCGCAACGTCGAGCTTTCCCACCTGGTTGCGGTGGTCGACCGGCTGGAAGAGGTGGGCGTGTCGATCCGGACGCAGGACAACGGCGACGTGGTCGTCAGCTCGGGCGGGCCGCTGGAGCCGACGGAGATGACGACGCAGCCCTACCCCGGCTTCCCGACCGATCTCCAGGCGCAGTTGATGGCGATGCTCTGCTGTGCCCAGGGGATCAGCGTCATCACTGAACGCATCTTCCCCGACCGCTTCCTGCACGTGGGTGAGCTCAACCGCATGGGCGCGCGCATCCGCAAGGAAGGCCCGACGGCGATCATCCAGGGTGGCCGGCCGCTCCACGGCGCCCCCGTCATGTGCAGCGACCTGCGCGCCAGCGCCGCGCTGGTGCTGGCGGCGCTCGTGGCGGAAGGACAGACGCGACTGGACCGCGTCTACCACATCGACCGCGGCTACGAGAAGATCGAGCACAAGCTCCGGGCGGTGGGCGCCAGCATCGAGCGGCTCGACCAGACGGCTGCCGAGCGCGCCGCCCAGCACGCCGCCGCCTGATCACGACCTTCTGCCTCCAGTCCCTTTCCCCGCCCCGCGCCGCCAGGCAAGGGCGGGTTTTTGTTCAGCGATGGTCTGCGGGCACCGCGCCAGCGCGCGACGGTGTGCAGCTGATTCTCCGAACAAGCTCTTTCGCAGTGTTGCAACCTTCTTCTGGACGTGCAGAATCAGGCGCATGTCGGACATCACACGCATCGGGCCGCGCGCCGCCTTCGCGATCGCGCTTGCGTTCTTTTGCTTTCCGCTCGTCGCGTCGGCAGGTGCGATTCACGACGCCGTGCGATCCGGAGACAAGCAGCGCGTAGCGCGGATCCTTGCGGCGGATCCGGACGCGGTGAACCCGTCCGGACGATCAGTTCATGAAGGGCTTCTTCACCCCGCTCGCCCTTGCGGTGAAGCGGGACGACCACGCGATGGTCAAGTACCTGCTGAGCAAAGGCGCCGAGGTGGACAAAGGGGGCGGTGGCAACAACTCGACAACGCCGCTGATCGAGGCCTGCCGAATGGCCCGGCCGAATGTGAAGGTGGTCCGCGAACTGCTGGCGGCGAAGGCAGATCCGGATGCCGCCTTCCACGCCGCGTCGCGAACGGACGCTTATCTCCCGCTCCACCTCGCCGCTTCGCGCGGCGATGCAGAGATCGTCGCCCTGCTCCTGGAGCACGGGGCCGATCCGACGCGGCCGAGTGGCAAGGGCTCGCGGGAGCGGACGCCGCTGGAGTGGCTTGTGCATACGCCCGGCGACACGGTGGGCCCGAGGCAGGTGTCGCAGGTGGCCAAGCTCCTGATCGAAGCCGGTGCCGATGTGAACATCCGGACGGAGGATGGCCGCACGCCACTGATGTCGATGGCGGAGCGCGGCTGGACGGAGCCGGTGAAAGCCCTGCTCGACCTGGGGGCGGATCCGCTGCTCATGGACAAGGGTGGGATGACCGCCCGCGCGCTTGCGGCAAACAAGGAGCACTGGGGTGTGGTCACGATCCTCAAGCAGGCCGAGGAGGAGGCACGATCTGCCCCCGAAGACGCGCCCAGTGGGGCCGACTGAGCAGCTCGGAGTCGCGTCGCTGCATCATCGCGACGCGGCGGGCGCGGATGTTCTGCTGCCCATCCGCAGGAAGTTCGCGATCAGCCGGTCGCCGTGCTCCGTCAGGAAGCTCTCGGGGTGAAACTGGAGCCCCTCGAGCGGCCACTCGCGGTGGCGGAGGCCCATGACCTCCTCCTCTGCCGTCCAGGCGGTCACTTCGAACAGGCTCCCTTCCAGCGACTCCCGCCGGACGATGAGGGAGTGATACCGCGTTGCGGTGAAGGGGGAGGGGACTCCGTTGAACAGCCCGCGGCCGTCGTGGTGGATCTGGTCGGTCTTCCCGTGCATGAGCTTGGATGCCCGCTCCACGACGCCGCCGAACCGGTCGGCGATGCACTGGTGACCGAGGCAGACGCCGAGCGTGGGAACGCCCGCCGGGGCGAGCCGCTCGATGATGTCGCTGCTGGCGCCGGCCTCGCGCGGGGTGCACGGGCCGGGAGAGACGACGAGATGGGTCGGCGCCATCGCCAGGGCCTCGTCGGCGGTGATCTGGTCGTTTCTCACGACGTTCACCTCCAGCCCCGGCGCCTGCTCGCGCGCGACCATCCCGATCAGTTGAACCAGGTTCCACGTAAAGCTGTCGTAGTTGTCGATCAGCAGGAGCATGCGGCGTGGATCGTAGCCGCGCCGCCGACCGGGCCGATCCGAAGCCGGGCGACAAACGGCTGGCAGCGCAGGTGTCGGTTCTGCGCAAAAACTGTGGCGAATCGACCGTTTCACTGCGTTTCCCGTGGTCGCGCGGGTTGCGTGATCGGCTCGAAACGTCTACCGTGAAGGCTGGGCCCTCCCACCCCCCCAACGGGCCCGGGCGGTCATGGCGTGCAGCTCCCCCCAACCCGATCCGACCGGCGCCGGCGGCGCACAGGTCGGAGAACAGGCCAACAACCACCGGCCGGCCGACGCCGGCCTGTCACCCGACGACATGGATCTCCGCCGTCAGTCCAGCCGCGACGCCAGCGACCCAGAGCCATCGGGTTCGGGGCGTGGGACGGTGCGGCAGGAGCCGGAGGGGCGCGAGAAGCGCGATTCGCTCCTTCGGGACTCGCTCCTGGTGACGGCGGTCGAGGGGATGCACTCCCACCGGTGCGAGGAGACGATCGTGCGGGCGGTGACGGCCCTGCCGGGCGTCCGCGAGGTGGAGGTGGACTTCGCCAGCGGGCAGGCCTCGGTGATCTTCGACGCCCGGAAGGTGAGCGGGCACCAGGTGATCACCGCCATCGAACATGTGGGCTACCGCTGTGCCGACCCTGTCTTCGGGAGCGGCGGCGGACCCGTCGAGTGAGCGCACGCCGCCGGATAAGGGGTAGAATAGACATGGCGGCCGCCGCGTTGAGGAGGAGCGGGGCCCTGCCAGGTTGCCCGTAGTCGATCCGTGCCACCCGGGAGGGGATCCCGTTCCTCGCCCACTTCCCAGAATCCACATCATGACCACTGCCACCCGCATCGAAGACTTCAAGGAAAACGCTCCGGCCGTCGACTACGACGCGCCGCAGGAGGAGATTCACGTCGAGGTCAAGAAGCCGACGCTCCGGCAGTACCTCAAGACCGTGGTCAAGACCAACGGCAGCGACCTGCACCTCCAGGCCGACAGCACTCCGATGATCCGCGTCGACGGGCGCCCCCGCTTCCTCGACTGCCCCCCGCCGACCAACGAGGAGATGGAGCAGTTCGTCAAGGAGTTGATCACCGACGAGGACAAGCTCCACGACCTGCACCACAAGGGATCGGCCGACACCAGCTTCACCTTCAAGGACGAGAAGACCGAGGAGGTCATCGCCCGCTTCCGCGTCGCCAGCTTCCACTCGCGCACCAAGTACGCGATCGTGATGCGGCGGATCGTGACGAAGATCCCCAACTTCCAGGAGCTGAACCTCCCGGCGCAGATCGAGGGCCTGGCGAACCTGCACCGCGGCCTCGTGCTCGTCTCGGGCACCACCGGCTCGGGCAAGAGCACCTCGCTGGCCGCCATCATCGGCAAGATCAACCGTACGCGCTCGGAGCGGATCATCACCGTCGAGGATCCGATCGAGTACGAACACGGCGACGTCAAGAGCCTCATCAGCCAGGTCGAGGTCGGAACCGACACCGAGAGCTACGAGCACGCCCTCCGCGCCGCCATGCGACAGGACCCGGACGTGATCCTCATCGGTGAGATCCGCGACACCTTCTCGCTGACGACGGCCCTCCGCGCCGCCGACACGGGCCACCTGGTCTTCAGCACCGTCCACGCCACCAACGCCCCGATGACGATCGAGCGCGTCGTCGCTCTCTTCGACAAGGCCCAGGCCGAGCTGATGAACACCCAGCTCGCCACGAACCTCGTGGCCGTGTTCTGTCAGCGCCTCGCCAAGAAGCGCGACGGTGAGGGCCGCGTGCCGGTGGTGGAGTTCATGAACATGACGCCGCTGGCCCGCAAGTACATCCTGGACCACGAGTACGACAAGCTGAAGAACATCGTCGCCAACCGCGAGAGCGGCAACCAGACGTTCGACCAGCATCTCACCGACCTGTTCCAGAAGCAGGTCATCGACGTCAATGAAGCCAAGCGCCTCGCCAGCAACGTCGACGCCCTCAACCTCGCGCTCCGCGGGATCGGCAACAGCGACAACCGCCTCGTCCAGAACGCCTTCTGAGACCGGCATCCCGCTGCCAGGCCACCAGAGCCCACGGCCCCGCGCCGTGGGCTTTTGCGTCGGCCGTGCTACCCTCACGCTCACCCGTGATCCGAGCCAGCGAGCCCGATTCCCGCGCACCGGCACCCGGCGACCCGGACGCCATCACGGCGGAGCAGCGCGCGCTCGAGCACGACGCGCAGCATGTCGCCGACGAGCTGCCCGAGGCCCCCCTGCCCCGGCGGGGTCGGCGCATCCGGCGCTGGATCAAGTGGGGCGTGGCCGCCGTCGTGCTCTTCTTCGTCGGGCGGGCGTTGTGGCAGCAGCTGGCCGAGGCGTCGTCGCAGAGCGTCGCCTTCCGCTGGCCCTGGGCGATCGCGGCGACGGTGACGCTGGTCGGGCTGTACGGCTCGCTCATGGCCAGCGAGCGCTCGCTGCTGATCGCCTTCAGCGGCGTTCGCCTCCCCTGGCGCCGCATGATGGCTATCGCCTGGGTTCCGCTGGCGGGGAAGTACATCCCGGGAAAGTTCGCCGCCGTCGCCGGCGCGGTGGCGCTGCTCCGGCGCGCGGGGATCTCCACGGCCACCGGTCTGTCGATCTTCGTCATCCTTGATGCGATGCCGATCCTCACTGGCTCGATGCTGTCGGGCCTGCTGCTCTTCGACGATGGCGTGCGGGCGACGGTGAACCGCCGCTTCCCCGTCGCGTGGCTGCTGCTGGCGGGGGTGATTGTCGTCGGGCTCGTCTGCATCCACCCCGCGGTCTTCCGGCGGCTGACGACCTTCGCGCTGCGGCTGCTCCGCCGTCCGCCCCTGCCGCGTGTGCCGGAGCTGCGCGACTACCTTTCGCCGGCGCTCTGGAGCCTGGGGCAGTGGGCGGGGAATGCCGGGGCCATGTTTCTGATGTGCGTGGCGTTCTCCCCGGCCGGTCGCGCGCCGGGGCTTGAGGATCTGCCCACGGTGATCGGCATCACCGCGATCGTGATGTGTGTGAGCTACTTCAGCGCTTTCCTGACGCCCGGCGGGCTGGGTGTGCGCGAAGGGCTGCTGCTGCCGCTGCTGGCGACGGTGGTTCCCCTGCCCGCGGCGGCGGCGGTGACGGTGGCCATGCGGCTGGCGCACACGGTGGTGGAGATCATCCTGTGCGGGATCGGGCTGATCCTGCTGCGCAGACACCCATAAGCGCGCACGCGTAGTGCTCGCGACAGAGCTGACTTGATCCGTGACTGACCGGAACGTGGCTTTACGCGGTGCGGCGCCGGCGCAGGAGAGCCAGCGCGCCGAGCGACAGGAGACCCACTGAGCCGGGCTCCGGAATGGCGGCGGCGTAGCTGTTGGGCTCGACCGTGGTGCCGTCGGTGAGGGCGGCGCGGGCCGGGCGGAACGCGGGGGCGTCGGTCTGGATGACCAGGAGCGAGCTGATCTGTCCGGCGGCGACGCGCCCGTCGCCGATGGGTGGATTAGTGAAGCTGTAGCCGATGACGTCGCCGAGGTCGGTGCGGTCGACGATGTGCGGGACGACGCCGGTGTTGGCCAGGTAGCTCACGTCGACACCGAAGCCGTCGAACGGGTCGATCGAGAACCGCGCGATCGACGTCGTGCTCTCCGGGTCAATCGAGAACTGGTAGGTGAACGTGAGCCCGCCGAGCGGATTGTTGGCGTCGCCGGAGATCACCTGAGTCGTCAGCGTGCCGCTGAAGAAGGTGCCGGAGGTGACGTCACTGCCGAAGAAATCGGAAGTGAGGCTGGCGAGCACGACGCCGCCGTTCGGATCCGGCTCGGCCGGCGCCAGCAGCGCCGAACCCGGCATCAGCGGCGCCGCGTAAGACGTGGTGGCCGCCAGGAGGCCGATGCCCGCCACAAGAACCAGTGCTTTCGATCGCATTTCGTCCATCCCTCTTCCAAGCGCGACGAGCGGGAGAATCCCGCACTGAGACGGGCCTCGTTGTAACAGATCGGGCAACGCATTTCACCCCGAAATTCGAGCCGCGATCACTTCTCGCGCTCTTCAAACAAGTTAAGTTGCCCATGTTCACGCGCCGTGCTCTGGCGCCCCCTTGGCGCCGGCTCCGGCCGTACTTCGTTTCGATTGAAATTCTGCTCGTGCTCGAAGATTTCCCGAACGCGTTCGATGCGGTCCGCCGTCTCCGGCGCGCGATCCCATCGAATGCGCTTGATCCGCGGAAAGCGCAGGGCAAACCCGCTGGCGTGCCGCTCGCTCTTCTGGATCGCGTCGAACGCCACCTCCAGCACCACCTGCGGCCGCACCGTGTAGTAGCGACCGTCATGCACCCCCGTCTGGATTGACAGGAACAGCTCGGTGAGCTGGTCGATCTCGGCGTCGGTCACGCCGCTGAAGGCCTTGCCGACGTTCACGAGCTGTGCGCCATCTTCCGCGGGCGCGCGATCCCACACCGCGAAGGTGTAGTCGGAGAGGACATCGCGCCGCTTGCCGTGACCGTGCTCCGCCGCCGTGACCACGACGTCCAGCGTCGGAAGGTGCGTCTTGAGCTTGATCCACGCCCCGCCTCGCCGGCCCGGCGTGTAGAGGCTGTCCGGATCCTTCATCACGAGCCCCTCGTTGCGCGACCGCCGCGCCTCGTCGAAGGCCAGCTCGACCTCCTCCACCGTCCGTACCGGCGACGCGGCGGAGAGAAGCACCCCGTCCTGATCCGAAAGAAGCCGCGCCAGCGCCGCCCGCCGCTCGTGCAGCGGCTGATCCAGTTGCACCTGGCCATCCACGTAGAGCAGGTCGAACGCCACGAAACGGCAGGGATAGTGCTCCAGCACGTCCGGCCCCGGCGCCTTGCGGCCGAGGCGCTTCTGGAGCATCGCGAACGGCAGCACCACGCCCGCCTCGGCGTCGTACGGGACGATCTCCCCGTCGAGCAGCCATTCGCCCTCGACTTCTGCGGCCTGAGCGACGACCTCGGGGAAGCTCTCGTCCACCCGGTCCATGGTGCGCGTGTAGATCGCTACGCGCACGCCGCCTTGATCATCGGGCGCGCGGTGAACCTGCGCGCGGATGCCATCAAACTTGTGCTCCGCCAGCCACGGCTTTGCGGCCCGGGCCGTCTCCGGCGGGGCGGTGCCGGGCGCGCCGGTGGCGGCTCCCTTCCCGATCGCCTCCGCCGCCTCGGCCGGCGTTTCCACCACGCCGGCCAGCATGAAGCCGATCGGGTGAAAGAGCTTGAAGCGCGCCTCGGCCAGCCGGTCATGCCGGGCCAGCACCGCGACCTCCCCCACGTCGCCCAGCAGCAGCATCGCGCGCCGAACCGCCGCCAGGTCGCGATCAAAAGCCTCCGCCACCGCGGCGTGCAGCACGCCTTCGCGCACGCCGGTGCGCAGGTCGCCGAAGATGATCTTCCCGGCATAGGCCGCCTCGCGCGCGGTGCGCACACGGGCGAAGAGGTCGCGCAGCAGGTCGCGCTTCGCCTCCTGCTGCCCGACGCGGGCGAGGGTGTCCCACGTCTCCTGGAGATCCGTCAGCGACAGGGGCGGGGAATGGACTGGGTCGAAACGCTCCGGGTCGCGCGGATCGACCCGCTCCTGCCAGAGCTGGGCCATCGCCTCCCCAACCTCCCCGTTGCGACGCAGCAGGTCGCCCCACTCGCTGCCGTCGAGGCCGAACATCTCCATGATCACCGCGGAGACGGCGGCGCCCGAGACGCCCAGGACGCGCTCGTCCGTCGCGGCGAAGGGGCTTCCGGAGGCGAACCGGGCCGCGAGCGCAAGATCGTCGTCCGACAGCGAGCGGAGGTAGCCCGCCAGCGCGGACTGTTTTGCCAACTTTTTCGTCGTGGCCGCCGCGGCGTCATTGGCGGCGGCGAACGCCGCCAGCGGCGAGGAGGGGCGATCGGCAGGACCGGTCACGACCCGAGTTTAGCGCAGGGGCGCTCCGGTTCGGAATGGACGCTGGCAGCCCGGGGCGCCGCTTCTCGCCCTTATCTACTGGCGCTCCACAGCGAGGAGGAGCCCGCCGAACCGTCTCTGTTTCGATAAGGAGGAGTCCGTGAACATCATGTCCCCCCGTCCCGTCCGGCCGCCGCGCCTGCCGATCGCCCTCTGGGCCGCCGGCCTCGCCCTGCTCGCCTCGGGCTGCAACCAGCCCGATTCGCAGCCCACCGCAGACACCGGCGATCGCCAGGTCGTCGCCGCCGCGGCCAAGCAGCCCGCCGGTGCGCGGCTTTACGACGGATTCGGCAACTACACCCGCAAGGTGACCACCGACTCCGCCGAGGCGCAGAAGTGGTTCGACCAGGGCATGCAGTTGCTCTACGGCTTCAACCACGACGAGGCGATCCGCTCGTTCGCGAAGGCGGCCGAGATTGATCCCGACTGCGCCATGGCTTGGTGGGGCATCGCCTACGCCAACGGCCTGCACATCAACAACCCGGTGATGGGCGAGGCCAAGAGCCGCGCCGCATACGCCGCGGCGCAGGAGGCGTTGAAGCACCTCGACAAGGCCAGCCCCGTCGAGCAGGCGCTGATCCGCGCCGTGGCCGAGCGCTACGCGCCCGAGCCGCCGGAGGATCGCCGTCCGCTGGACGAGGCGTACGCCGCGGCGATGGGCAAAGCGCGGAAAGCGCATCCGGACGATCCGGACGTCGCGGCGCTTTACGCCGAGTCGCTCATGAACCTCCAGCCGTGGGACTACTGGACGCAGGACGGCGCGCCCAAGGGGCGCATCGAGGAGATCGTGCAGACGCTGGAGGACGCCATCGCGATGCGGCCGGATCATCCCGGGGCCAATCACTTCTACATCCACGCGGTGGAGGCATCGAACGACGCCGACCGCGCGACCGCCGCCGCCGACCGGCTCGTCAACCTGGTGCCCGGCTCGGGCCACCTGGTGCACATGCCGTCGCACATCTTCATCCGCACCGGCCGTTACGCCGACGCGGTGACCGCCAACGAGCGTGCGGCGGCGACGGACGAGGCCTATTTCGCGATCGCCCCCAAGCCGGAGTTCTACTCCCTGTACTACCTTCACAACGTCCACTTCCTGGCGTACGCCTCGATGATGGAGGGGAACTACGAGCGGTCGATGGCGGCGGCGCGGCGCCTGGAGGAGAAGGCGCCGAAGGACTTCGTGCTCGAGTACGTGAAGATCGCCGACGGCGTGATGCCCGCCACGTACCACGTGATGGTGCGATTCGGGAAGTGGAACGAGATCCTGAGCGAGCCGGAGCCGCCGGAGCATCGTCTCCTGAGCCGCGCGATGCGCCACTATGCCCGGGCCGTCGCGCTGGCGAACCTCGACCGCACCCGCGAGGCCAACGGGGACTTGGAGGCCTTCGACCGGATCGCCAGCCAGATCGACGACACCTGGTTCGTGGGCAACAACCCGGCGACGGCCATCCTCGCGATGGCGCGCGGCATGGCGGCCGGCGAGATCGCCTTCCGCGAGGGGCGGCGCGAGGAGGCCTTCGAGATGCTCCGCGCCGCGGTGAAGGCCGAGGACGAGCTGGTGTATGACGAGCCGCCGGGCTGGATGCAGCCGGTTCGGCATGCACTGGGCGCCCTGCTGCTGGGTGACGGCCGGTTCGACGAGGCTGAGGCGGTCTTCAGGGAGGACCTGGCGCGTCACCCGCGCAACGGCTGGTCGCTGCTCGGCCTGGAGCAGGCCCTGGAGGGGCTGGGCCGGACCGCGGAGAAGGAGCAGGTGGCGCAGGAGCGTGCCCTGGCATGGGCACGGAGCGACGTGACACCCCCCTCCTCCTGCTACTGCATGCCGGCAGAGTGATCGGGCTCCACGGACACGAGGAACGGGAGACATGGAAGAGGGCGTGCCGAAGGCCCCTTTCCGTGTCTCCTGTTCTTTCGTGCCTCTTTCTCCTGCTGGCCGGCGGGTCCCGGGCTGCGGATTTCGCTATCATCTTCCCGATGATCTGGCGGCCGCCGGAGCAGATCGAGCAGCACAAGCGCGCCCTTTGGCGGGCAGTCGTGGTCTGGGGGCTGCTGGGCGTGCTGGTGGCGATCGCGCTGGGCGTGCAGGTGGCGGTGACGCAGGCGGCGCGGGTGGATCTCGGTCCGCGCGTCTCCTCCGGGCGCCTCTCGGCGCAGATGCCGCAGGGCTGGGGCATCTCGACGGACTCAGGTCCTTTTCCGCGCATCTGGGCGGAGTACGTCGAAGGTGAGTCGGATCTGGTGCTGAACGTCCGGCTGGTGCCGATCGCGGACGGGCCGCCATCCGCGGCGGACTTCCTGGTGATGCACTACCGGGCGCAGGAGGCGGAGCCGCCCCGCCGCGTGGAGGTGGCGGGAGCGCCGGGGGCGCTGGTGAGCTACGACGCGACGATGGAGATCGTGGGGACGGGTATCCGGCGCGGCCTCCAGGTGACGGCGGCGGCGGGCCAGGTGGACATGGGAACTTTCGTGCACATCGAGCTACGGAGGTTCGGCGGGGCCGGCGCCGCCGACGCGGTGCTGGTGAGGCAGGTGGCTCGAACAGTTCAGGTTTCGAAGGCGAACGACGAGGAAGAGCGATGAAGGCGACCATGAAGAGGCGTGTTGTCCGTTTCGCCGCGATCATGACGCTGGCGGCGTCGGTGCCGGCGCTGGCGCAGGACGCCCCGCCGGCGACGCAGCCGGGTCAGGATGGGCAGATGCCCGACCGGCTCATGCCCGAGGAGGGCGCCGAGGCGGCCTGGACGCTCTACAGCAGCCCGGAGGCAGGGATCGAACTGAAGGTTCCCCCGGGAGCGCGCCAGGCGTCGGAGGATCCGAACGTCCTGGAGCTGGTGGTGGATGCGGATCGCAACTGGCGCTTCGAGCTGCGGCGCGTTCCGCTGGAGCGGCCGATGGAGTTGGCGCCCGTGGAGCTTCCGGAGGGTGGCCGGCGCACGGGCCTCCTGGAGCTGATCGCCCGGGACGAGCAGCAGAAGACGCAGGGCGACCTGCTCCGGCAGGACCTGACGCCGCTGGGCGACGCCGACGCGGGGATCTACACGCTGCGCTACTCGATGGGGCTGACGACGCAGCTTCGGCAGGTGGCGCTGATTCGGGCGAGCGACACGCTCTACTACCAGGTTTCGCTGATGTCGCCCGCGCCGACGGGGCCGGTGGAGGAACTGGCGCAGAACGAGGACGTGGCCGGTGCTGTCGAGGCGTTCAACACGGTCATCAACAGCTTCCGGGTGCTCGACCAGACGGCGCTGCGGCAGGATCAGGAGGAGCGTCTGCTCCGGACGCGCACGCTCTTCGTGAACTTCACCAAGCCGCGCCTGATGGAGGTGCTCAAGCCCGAGCAGTGGTGGCGCATCCGGCGCAACGGGCAGGACATCGGCTACAGCTACGTCGTGGAGGAGCCGGCGCGGCAAGTCCCGGCGGATCCGGCCGGACGCGAGCAGATCGACGTCCACGGGGCCCGCGGCGTGCGGGTGGGCATCCGGACGCGCCTGCGGCGCGACGGGGCGTGGCTCGACCGGGAGACCTGGCTCTTCGCAACCGACGACCTGCGCGAGGGCGACTTCCGGGAGCGCAACCAGTTGACGGCCGACGGGGAGCGGCAGGCGGAGAACCTCGTCGTCGGCATGATGCGCGCCCGGCAGGTGCCGCGGAGCGTGACGGTGCCCGGCCCGGGCGGCATGGGCAGCGAGCGCGGCTTCACGGTGGTCGACGCGCGCCGGCTGGAGGTGACGTTCGTGGTCAACGGCGTGCAGACCGGCGCGCCCCTGGCACGGCAGCTTCCGGCGTGGTACCTGCCGCAGGCGGTCAACCATCTCCTGCCCCGCCTGGTCGCGCCGTGGGGGAGCAACAGCTACCTCGTCGCCGTCTACAACCCCGAGAAGCGCGAGGTCTACCAGCAGTACGTCGACGTGGAAGGCCCGCTCAGCCGCGAGGTGCAGGGCGAGCAGCGGCTGGTGATGGTCGTGAGCACCCGAATGGGCCTCTCCGGCCCGCCGACGCGCCACTTCATCGACCCCAACTCCTTCGAGTGGCTCGGCAGCGTCAACGAGGAAGATGGCCTCGAGATCTGGCCCGCCGACGCCGACACGCTCCGGCAGATCTGGGAGAACCCCGAGCTCTCCGCCCCCGACGCGCGGCAGCGGGAAGAGGACTAGGCCGGTTCCAGCACGGCATCCCCGGAATCGGCGTTCGAGCCCCCGCTTGGGGCGGAACGCCGGGCGGCGGCATGCGTACTGCTAGTATCGCCGGTTATGGGCCCTGGAGCCCGGCTCCCGCCGCGCGGTGGGGGTGGGCGGGCGTGACCGATGCAATGAAACACGATGATCCGCGCGCTGGTCAGACTCGCCGGGCTTGCCGTCGCCACCGTCGTGGCGACGGGCGGGCTGTGGCTCTATGTCCGCAGCGCCGATGATCGTGACCGGATCATCCAGGAGCAGGCCGAGCAGATCGAGATCCTGGAGAACGTCGCCACCCGCCTCCAGGCGGAGCGACGGGTCGCCGACATCCTCGTCACGGACCAGTGGCGCGACGAGTCGGGCCAGCTCCGGACGACGCTGCTGTTCGTGGAGCATGGCCGCGGGGGCGAGCCGCTTCCGCCCAAGCGGTTCGAGGTCGTGGGGGATCGCGTCCACTTCGAGTCGCAGGTGGTGAAGTTCGATCGGCACTTCGTCCGCGAGGGCGACCCGCTTCGCGGGAGGAGCCTGTCGCTGTTCACGAGCGTCTACGGGAGCGCCACGCCGCCGGCGGAGGGTTCGCCCGTAGATGAGCCGGGCCGGATTCCGCGCATCTACCGGGGCGTCGACCCGCGCGTGACGGAGTATGAGCAGTCGCTCTGGCAGGACTTCTGGAACCTCGCCGCCGACACGGAATACGCGCGCTCCAAGGGCGTGCGCGTGGCGCAGTGGGAGACGGTCTCGGGCACCGTGAGCCCCGACAAGCTGTACACCATCACGCTGGAGGCGGCGGGCGGACTGTCGCTGACCAACCAGCCGCTCCAGCCGATTTTCCGCGAGGCGTTCAAGTCATTGCGCCGGGAGGATGGGCCGGGCACGCGTCCGTCGGCGCGGGGTGAATGAGCGTCGCGACGGGATGTGGTTGCTGTTTTTCGTGCGGAACATTGGTATTTCGGCCCCGTCTAAACCGGCCGAGAGACGTGAGTTGTCGGCCTGTGGGGCGGGTGGTACGATCCTGCCCAACCCCGCCACCGGTTGGCCGAACCGGCGCCCGTTGCCTCGCCGCCACGGCAGGCGCGGGACGATCCGGGGGGACCAGTCGCTCCCTTTCCACGGGTTTTGCTCACCTTGCGGCCGCCGCCGAAGCGACGTCCTTTCCGCAATCCCGACGCGTCCGCAAAGGAAGACACGACGATGAAGCTGGTCGTCACGATCCCCGCACAGAACGAGGAGAAGACGATCGCGCGCGTCGTGGAGGGTGTCCCGCGGGATCTTCCCGACATCGACGAACTGGAAATCCTCGTCCTCGACGACGCCTCGACCGACGACACCGCCGATGAGGCGCGGCGGGCGGGGGCCGTTGTCATTCCCGTCGCCGGCAGGCCCGGCCTGGGCAAGGTCTTCCACACCGGCGTCGAGGCGGCCATGCGGCGCGGCGCCGACTTCGTCGTGAACATCGACGGGGACGGGCAGTTCGACCCGGCCGACATCGCGCTGCTCGTCGCCCCGCTGCTCGAGGACGAGGCGGACTTCGTCACGTGCAGCCGCTTCAAGGAGCGCGAGTACCGCCCGGTGATGCCGGCGGTGAAGTACTGGGGCAACTGGGTCGTCGTGCGGATCGTCAACAGCATCTGCGGCGGGAGCCGCTTCACGGACGTCTCCTGCGGCTTCCGGGCGTTCAACCGGGAAGCCCTCTACCGCCTGACGCTTTTCGGGCGGTACACCTACACGCAGGAGTGCTTCATCGACCTCTTCGCCAAGGGGCTGCGCATCATCGAGGTGCCGTTGCGGGTTCGTGGCGTCCGGGAGCACGGCACCAGCCGGGTGGCGGGGAGCGTCTGGAAGTACGCGGCGAACACCGGCCCGATCATTCTGCGGGCGATGCGCGACATCCGCCCGCTGAAGTTCTTCGGGATCATCGGCGTGATCCTCTTTGTGCTGGCGCTGTGCGCGATCAGCCCGGTCGTCGCCCGCTACCTCGCGACGAACAAGACCCACCCCTTCCAGAGCCTGATCACCGTCAGCGGCGTCTTCGTCACCCTCGCCTTCGTGATGGGCGTCCTGGCGCTGCTGGCGGACATGATGGCACGCCACCGCCGCATCACCGAGGAACTGCTCTACCTCGCCCGCCGGCGGATCTACGGCATGGGCGATGCCGCCCGCGCCGCCACCACCCCGTGGATCGAGCGGTCGGTCGTCGCCAACGGCAACGGCTCGGCCCATGCGACGGTGAACGGCCATGGCGCCCGCCCCGCTCGCGCCGTCGCCCAGCTCAACGACGGGCCGGTGCACCGCTCCACGACCTCGACCGCCTCTGGATCGACAGGGGACGAGCGGGTGACGGCCAATGGTCATGCCGCTGACGGGCCCGCCGATAACGGTCACGCTGACGAGGAATCGCACTTGGCGCCGGGGCGTTCGCGCCGCGGAAGGACGCAGCCGGTTGACGCGGTCGCCGGCGCGGCGCGGGCTGACTAGCCTTCTCCGGCGCACAAAACGCGCTGGGTGAGGCGGTTGGCCATCCTCCGGCTTTCGGCTAGGATCGCCCTTCAATCGTCCCGCCGCCGCTTCGGGGCTTCCCTTGCCCCGGAACCCCGGGCCGCAGCGAGCCGGCCCCAGGCCCCCGGACAGCCACCAATCGCCGCTTTTAGCCACGATTTCGCGTATGAAGGACCGCTTCGGACAACGGCTGATGCACTGGCGAATCGAAGCGGTTCTGCCGCATCTTCGCGGCCGCGTGCTCGACGTGGGGTGCGGCACCAACGAACTGCTCCTGCGCTACCGCACCGAGTCGCAGGAGCCAGAAGCGGGCGACAGCGTCGGGATCGACGTCTTCGACTGGCCGGGGGCCGACCTCCTCGTGGAGGACTCCTCCGACCTGCCCTACAAGGACGCCAGCTTCGACACCGTTACCTTCGTCGCCTCGCTGAACCACATCCCCAACCGGTGTGAGGTGCTGGCCGAGTGCCGCCGGCTCATCCGCCCGGGTGGCACCGTCATTGTCACGATGCTCCCGCCGCGCCTCTCCTGGGCGTGGCACCAGTTGCGTCGGCCGTGGGATGCCGACCAGATCGAGCGCGGCATGCAGCCGGGCGAGGTGTACGGGCTGACGCGCAGCCAGGTGGACGAGCTGCTCATCGACGCCGGCTTCCAGCCGGGCCAGCACAGGCGATTCATGCTCGGCTTCAACCTGCTCACGCTGGCCCACGCCGCCGTCCCGGTGAACGGCAAGGCCCGTCCCGTCGTCCGTCGCCGGGCCGCCGAGCGTGAGCCGGCGGTGGAGGCGATGCCGCAGCCGGTGGCCGCCCGCGTGGTCGATTCGGGCATGTCGCCCGTCGTCAGCGGCCTCGATTCCTGATTCCTCGCTTCGCCCGCGGCCCCGTCGCGTGCTCCTGCGCGCCTCGAATCGGGTGCGCCAAGTGGGTAAAACGGAGAGCCAGCCCGCTTTCGCAACGGCGGGCCGGCCCGCGCGTGCGTACCACGAACACCCCCCTACGACAGGATGACGATCGCCGCCCCAGCCCCGCACGCTTCATCGACCCCGCCGCATCGCGCGACGGACGGGACGGCGGTGGATGTGCGGAACGTGACCAAGGTCTATCGCTCCGGGCTGATCCGATCAGCCCTTGGGCGGGGGAAGGTGCAGGCCCTCCAGGGGCTGGATCTTTCGGTCTACCGGGGCGAGATCTTCGGCCTGCTCGGCCCCAACGGCGCGGGAAAGAGCACGCTGGTGAAGATTCTGCTCGGCCTCGTCCGCCCGACGACGCTCGAGGGGAACCTGCTCGGCGCTCCCGTCGGCCGCCGCGACACGATGGGCCGCGTCGGCTACCTGCCCGAGCAGCACCGCTTTCCGCCTTACCTGTCAGGCCGGCAGGTCGTGGAGTTTTTCAGCGCCCTGACGGGCATCCCACGGCGGGAGCGCAAGAGCCGGGCCGCCGCGCTGCTGGAGCGCGTGGGGATGACCGACGCCGCCGATCGGCGCGTCAACACCTATTCGAAGGGGATGCGCCAGCGCATCGGCCTGGCGCAGGCGCTGTCCGCCGCGCCGGACCTGATCATCCTCGACGAGCCGACCGACGGCGTGGATCCGATCGCCCGGCGGGACATCCGGGACGTCCTTGTCGATGCCCGGGCCGCTGGGGCGAGCGTCTTCGTCAACTCCCACCTCCTGGGCGAGTTGGAGCTCATCTGCGACCGCGTCGCCATCCTCGTCAACGGGCGCGTCGCCAAGCAGGGAACAATCGACGAGTTGGCCCTGGGCAGCGAGCGCTACGAGATCGAGCTCGTGCATCCCCTCCCGCCCGCCCGGCTCGGAGAGATGCTTGGCATCGCATGGCACGAGCCGCTGCCCCCGCCCATGCCGGTCATCGCCCCGCCGGCGGGCAATGGCACGCCGGCGCAGGGCGCTCAAGAGCAGACGGTTCTTCCGGCCACGCCCGGTTTCGATCCGCGCGCGTTCGCCCGCATGCCGCCCGGCACAGCCTCTCCGTTCGCCGCGCGCGGGGTGCTGCGAGCCGCCGACGAGGAGATCCCGCTCGTCTACGACCCGTACACGCGCGTCCTGCGCCTCGAGACGCTGCAACTGACCCCGGCGACGGCGGCCCTGGACGCGATTCGCCGCTCCGGGCAGATGATCCGCCGCTTCAACCCCGTCCGCCCGACGCTTGAGGACATGTTCATCGCCACGATCAACACCAAAGGGCCTGCCGGCCGGTAGACGATCGCACGTGAACCCGTAAAGGAGCGCGTCCTACGCCGATGTCCACGACTTCTCCCGTTCTCGACTACCGCTCGCCCGACTCGCGCCTGCGGGGCCTGGCGCTGGTGGCGTCGCAGACGTGGGCGCTGCTCGTGGACGAGTACCGCTCGCTCAACAGCCGCCTGCTCTTCTGGATCGCCCTGGGCCTCTCGGCGCTCGTGGCGCTGGTCTTCGCCGCGATCGGCTTCGGGCCGGACGGGATCACGTTCTTCGGCTACCACGCCTCGAGCTTTCCGAACACGTCGCTCTACCCCGCGGGCGACTTCTACAAGAGCCTCTTCCTGGAGTGGGGCGTCGGCGTCTGGATCACCTGGGTCGCGACGATCCTCGCGCTCATCACCACCGCCGGCATCTTCCCCGACCTGATCTCGGGTGGGAGCATCGACCTCTACCTCTCCAAGCCGCTGGGCCGGCTGCGCCTCTTCCTGACCAAGTACATCGCGGGGCTGATGTTCGTGGCGCTCCAGATCCTGGTGTTCTGCTTCGCCTGCTTCCTGGTGATCGGGATCCGCGGCGGGGTGTGGGCGCCGTCGATCTTCATCGCGGTGCCGGTGGTGACGCTCTACTACAGCTTCCTGTTCTGCGTGGCGGTCTTCGTGGGCATGTTCACCGGATCGACACTGGCTTCGCTGCTGGTGACGCTGCTGTTCTGGTTCTGCATCTTCATCCTGAACGCCGCCGACGGGAGCCTGCTGGCGTTCAAAACGGTGTTCCAGGTCGACGCGCAAGGGTACGAGGCGCGCATCGCCCGCAACGAGGCCACCGTGAACCGCTGGGAAGAGAATCCCGAGGCGGCCCCCGGGGAGATCTACCAGCGCGGCATCCGCGAACTGCTCGAGAAGGACCGCGAGGCCCTGGCCCAGCAGGCCCGGACGGCGGAGCAGCTCGACTTCTGGCACACGTGGGTCCTGCGCGCCAAGGCGCCCCTCCCCAAGACCAGCGAGTCGATCGACATCTTGCGCCGCTGGCTGATCGAGTCGGACGAGCTGGCCCCCACGCAGACCGCGACCGTCGCCGAGCCGCTCAGCAGCCCCGGCCAGCGCGATGCCCTTGCGCGCGCCACGACACAGCCCGAAGAGGAGACGGACGAGCAGCGCCGCGAGCGCCGTCGGCGCGAGAACCCGGCGGAGATGATGAACTCCCCCGTCGTCCAGCAGAACGTGCGCGCCAGCATCCTCTCCCGCAGCGCCACCTGGGCCTTCGGTACCAGCATCCTCTTCGAGATCGTGGTGCTCGCCGTAACGGCCTGGAGCTTCGTCCGCCGAGACTTCTGAGCACGCCCAACGAAGCCCGGCCTCTCCCCGTGCCGGGTGATTGAACCAACTTGACCCTCCCGCGTACCTCTTCAAGAATGACCCCGCCTCCGCCCGCGGGAGGCATGGCCGAGCACCCTTAGCTCAATTGGATAGAGCGTCGGTCTACGGAACCGAAGGTTGCAGGTTCGAGTCCTGCAGGGTGTATGAAGCGAACGCCCCTACGCCACGTGTAGGGGCGTTTTCGTGCGCAGGGGGCTCGGAGCTTCAGCGCGAAGCCGGCCTGGCTTAGGATCGGGCCGTGGTTTTCGGATCGACGGGTATGCACAGGATCGCCGCCGGCGCCAGGTCGGCGGGGCGCTTCGTCCGGCGATCGGTGGCCGCCCTGCTCATCGTTGCCGGTCTGCTCCTGCTGGTCTTCGGGCCGCGGGATGTGGAGGATCTGCCGGCGGACCGGGTGGTCATCGACTACTGGGAGAAGTGGTCGGGGGCCGAGGGACAGACGATGCAGGTGATCGTCGACGAGTTCAACCGAACCGTCGGCGCCGAGAAGGGCATCTACGTCCGGTTCCTCTCCCTGGCGGTGGTGGATCAGAAGACTCGCATAGCGACCGCCGCGGGAGTTCCGCCGGACGTCGCGGGCATCTGGAGCGACCGGCTCGCGCAGCTCCACGCCATGGACGCGCTGGAGCCGCTGGACGAGCTGGCCGCCGCCGCGGGCATCCATCGCGGGCAGTATAAGCCCGTCTTCTACGACGACTGCGTGCAGGAAGGGACGCTGGTCGCTCTCCCGACGACGCCGGCCACGGTCGCCCTGCTGTGGAACCGGCAGATCTTCGCCGAGCGCGCCGATGCCCTCCGCGCCGCCGGGTGCGACCCGACCCGCCCGCCTCGCACCATCGAGGAACTGGACCGCTACGCCCGCGCGCTGGATGTCTGGGAGACTCGGCCGGACGGCTCGAAGCGCCTCGTCGCCGCCGGGTATCTGCCGATGGAGCCGGGATGGTTCGTGGCGCACATCTGGCGCTGGTTCGGCGGAAGCGTCTGGGATCCGGACGGCCCGCCGCAGGAGCAGATCGACTTCCTGGACGAGGGTGTGGTCGCGGCTTACGAGTGGATGGCGGAGTACGCGCGGCGGATCGGCCCGATGAGCATGGGGGAGTTCCGCAGCGGGCTGGGGGGCACGCTCTCGTCGCAGAACCCGTTCATCACGGGGCAGGTGGCGATGATCCAGCAGGGGCCGTGGATGGCGGCCTACATCGACACGTTCGGCCCGCAGATGAACCGGCTGAAGTGGGAGAAGGAATATGAGATGACGCTGCCGATCGAGCGTCGGCGCGAGAACTACACATGGGCGGCGGCGCCGTTCCCCTCGGCGCGCGGGGCGGACGCGGGCGGGCCGGTGACGATGACGAACCTGGACGTGGTGGTGATCCCGAAGGGGGCGCGCCACAAGGCGGAGGCGTTCGAGTTCATCCGCTACCTCCAGCAGCAGGACGTGATGGAGCGGCTGTGCCTGGCGCAGTGCAAGAACTCGCCGCTGGCGGAGTCGAGCGAGGCGTTTCGCCAGCGCCACACCAACCCATACGTGGAGGTGTTCGACGCGATGGCAGACAGCCCCAATGCGTTCCACGCGCCGCATGTCCCGATCTGGCCGGAGCTGAATGCGGAACTGGTGAACGTGGCGCAGGCGGTCTCCGCCGGCAGCGCCACGCCGCGCGAGGCGCTCACCGCCGCCCAGCAGCGGGCCGAGCGGGCGTGGAATCGGTTCCTCGAGCACGATCGGCGCTCGTACACGCCTTGATGAGTGTCCGGCGTAGTCTTTTTTCCTTGCATCATCGACCCACCCGGAGTAGGGTCGCCCCTTGACCGCGCCGATTTCTCATGGGCATTCGCTGCCTCTGGCGGCGTTGCATTTTTCGCGGTCCCGGAGAACGGTGACGGTGCCGGTGATTGCCATACCTGCTGCGGCTGCGGAGAGCTGATGCCTGCCTGCAAACTCAATACCTGGAGCATGCTTGTCACGATCTGCGTCGCACTCCATGCATCGTCCGCCGTATCGGCGAACGAGCCGATGCGGTCGTTTTCCCAGCAGGTGAGCCGAACTGAGACAGGCGATGGCCGATCATGGCGCATCGCTGCGGCAATGCATCGTGCGCAGATGGCAGCCGTACGAACACTCAGTATCAGGTACCATGGCCACTACGCTGGCATCTCCGGGTCCGGCCCGGCGGATTTTGACGTTGCTGTGTTGATGAGCGGCGGATTGTACGTGTGGCCCGACAAGTTTTCGGGGAGGATCTACACAAGGTTTGTACGCACGTCTGCGGACTCGGTCTTACAAGGAGAGGCGTCGCTCGATGGGCTGAACGTCTATACACGGCGATTATCCCCGGGCGTGGGGACGCTGGCGATTCACGGACCCGAGGAGCCGGTGCTGAGCTTTCCGCTGCCGCATCAGATCATTATGTACGACACGCTTGGTCAATTGCCCGGCGGGGAACGCGACACCGGCGATTACGTCCTGGTCTCCGCAGAGCCACAGGCGGATGGCACCACGCTGTTCGAGTTCCGCCAGCGGGCGATCCGTCGTACCCTCAGGCTGTGGTGTGATCCACGGGTTGGCCACCTTCCGATCCGGCTCGCGCAGTTTGCAGCCGGTTCTTCGCCGGGCGCGGGGGTAGAGGGCGCGGCGCGTGTGGTGGATGCGATTGAGTACCACAAGTTCAATGACCGGGGAAACAGCGTCTATTATCCTGTAACGGGCGAGCAGCGGATATACGGGAAGCTGCACATGAACTTCCGAGTCGATCCTGGGGATGTTCATTTGAATGCGCAGATACCAGACGACGCCTTTGTACTGACGGCCAAAGACGACGAGTTTGTTGTCACCGCGGGCCAGCAGCGAGTCTTGCGCCAACCGCTGGCTCGTTCCTCCGGAGGAATTGGGGCCGCCAGCGCAGCCCCTCGTACGTCTGACGGAAGTTCGCATGATCATGGCGCGGGGCGGCGAGTGCCGTGGGTGCTGGGCGCCTGCGCTGCCGTCATGTTGATTATCGGAATCACTTGGCGTCGGAAGCGAAAAGGCCTGAGTTCCTAGAATGGACGCAAGAGGTACCCCTCTCGGCCGAACCGAAGCTCGAGCTCTGACGCTCGCGGAGCTTCTGGTTGTCATCGGCATTGTGGCGTTGCTCCTCGGGCTTCTCCTTCCGGCGCTTGGCGCTGCGCGCGCCAGATCACGCGCGGCGGCGTGCTCGATTCGTCTCTCAGAACTCGGAAAGGCGCTTGCGGCGTACTCTGGTGGTCATGGATATCTGTTGCCGTTGGAGTATCACTCGTGGCCCGAGACGAATTGGATAGCCGCGGTCTTCGGCGACGAGCATCTGAGCGATGATCGCGCCGATACGCCGTTCCGCGGGGCGGTGTGCCCAAATGATCCTTATGATGGCCGGCCGCCGGCCTCGTATGGGGGCGTTCGCAGGTCCTACCTGGTCAACAGCTACGTGCCGATCACTGCGGGAATTCGGAAGGTCGGGTCCAACCCGTACGGAGTGAGCCCGACGAAGACGGTCTTGATCGGCGAGAAGTACCCGACCGTCGTCGGCTGGTATCTGCATGATGCGACGGTGCCTGAGATCTCCAATCCCACCGATCTTGATAAGATTGACCTGCACCGTCACGGCAACGGCTTGCGTTCGAACCATCTGTTTCTGGATCTGCATGTGAGCAACGGCGCACTTACTTGGGCGGTATCAGCAAAAACGCCCTGGTTCCCCCGTCCGGAATGACGTTCGCCCCAGGCGCGCCAGGCCCACGAGCGAAGCACTCGCTCTACCCGTGACGCCTGCAATCAGAAGTACTCGCGGCAGAAGGGGAGGGGGCCTTGGGAGAGGGTGTCGAGCAGGGGGAGCTTGCCGTGGTCGGTGCAGGTGGCGAGGCCGAGGGCGGCGGCGGTGCTCGCTTTCAGGTCGCCCATGGCGATGGCGGCCCAGGTCTTGTCGGCGCAGGTGAAGTCGGGCTCGCCGGTGGCGGCCTTCGCCTGGCAGCGGCCTTCGGAGACGTCGAAGCCGAAGATGCTGGTCGTCCCTTCGCACTCGCGCACGCCGACGACCACCTGCCCGCGCGCCGCCGGGTCGGGCCAGGGAGTCTCGCTCAAGAAGCGCAGGTGATCGAGGATGCGCACCTGGAGGCGCGTCGTGAACTCGCAGCGGGCGTGCACGTGCTCCACCCCGCGGTGCGGCACCTGCGTCTCGCGCAGCAGCAGGTTGATCGGCTCGTCGGCGGGCGTCTCGATGAGGACGCGGCGGTACTGGTCGCGCAGCGAGCCGAGGAAGCTGAGGATGGCGGTGAAGTCGTCGGGCGTGTCGAATCCGAGGTAGGGGCAGGCAAGCCCGAAGTCACCGCGCTCCCCCTTCGGTTCGGTGAGGACAAAAGCGCTCGCCCCGCCGTCGGCCCGGCGGCGGAGGAAGCAGTAGCCGTTCTCCTGGTACTTCCGCAGTACCCCCGCGAAGCCGCCGAGCCCGTCGTAGCCGGGGAAGGCCATGTCGCCATGCCCGCGCGCGAGGTGGCGCGTGCGGCAGTCGGCGATCGCGCGCTCGCCGGCCGCGTCGCCCGGATCGAGAAGCTCGAATCCTTCGGCCTCGCCAGCGGGGAGGAGGCCGAGCGGGATGTCCCATAGCGCGCGGCGTTCGACGAGGCCGTAGCCGAAGTGCTCGTAGAAGCTGGCGCGGAACGGGGCGAGCGCAGTGAGCACTTCGCCGCGCTCGCGGGCCATGGCGAGCGTGCGGTGCATAAGCTGTGTCGCGATGCCCGGCTCGGAGCGTCCGCGGGAGGAGCGTCGCGCGTCGTGGGAGGTTCCCACCCAGGCGATGCCCTGGCAGGGCAGCGACACGCCGCGCACGCTCATGACGCCGCGGAGGGCTGTGATGGTTCCGACGGCCCTGCCGGCGCGTTCGGCGATGAGGAAGTCACCGGCGGCGGCGTCGCCCCAGTGCTCGCCGAGAAGGTAGTCGTGGTGTCGCTTTTGCTTGGCGTAAGTGGCGTCGTAGCAACGGCCTCGGATGCTGGCGAGGATCTCCATCTCGCCCGGATCGATGGCCCGGATGTGAAGCTGGGAGGAGATGCTGGGGCGATTTTCGGCCTGTTCGAGCGCCATGACCCGATCATGCGGGATGCGAACGCAGGTGGCAATCCGCCGCAGGGTCAGAAAAGACGTCAAAACGTCAGTTGACGCAATGGGCCTTCGCAAACGAAGAAGAGGGAGCAATCGGGAGGCGGCGGACCAAAGTCCGGGAAAAGCCTGCTGCCATTTCGCGACAGCCGGTGTCTGGGGCTCGAACGACTGCCCGATGCCACTTCCGCACACGGCGCTGCCGTGTTCTGCCGATGAAACCAATGCGGCCCAACAAAATCGCCGCCGGCGCGACCGGCCAGCCATCCCGTGCCGGTGGCACCGGTGCGACTCAGCCACCGGCCCGGCGCCCAGAATCGAACGAGCAACGAATGAGGCAGGCGACGAACGTCAATCTCGCGGATTCCACGGCCGGCGACGCCGGTCTCAGGCCCGCCCCGCAGGCCCACGACGGCAACGGCCGGCACGGGGGCGCCAAGTCATCCAATAATGGCAACGGGCGGGTCTCCTCCACGCCGCGAACGACCGATAAGCTTGATGGCGATCATGCCGTCCCGGCGGATGCGAGGAATGTCCCTGTGAGAGATGCCGTTGCCGCGGGCAACGGAACCGATCCACTCCGGGTTGACGTGCAGTCCGCCCGCCGCCAGAGCAGCGCCAGGCGGCGCCCGACGCGCGATGTCGAGGCCGCGCACGATCCCGAGCGCGACGGCATCACCGCGGATGACCCGACCGGCGGCGCCTTCGAATCGACCTGGAGCATGTCCGGCCGCACGCCAGCCTCACCCTCCTCCCCCGACGCCCCGGGCGGCAGCGACGCCGCCGCGGCGCAGACGCCGCG
>JAEZED010000138.1 GCA_023417885.1 Planctomycetota bacterium | reverse complement strand
GCCTACGCCCTGCTGATGAGCCCGATCTGGCTGGGGGGAGGCGTGATGGAGTTCCTCGACGCCATCAGGAGCTTCATGGCGACCGCGGAGCACGGTGCCAGCTTCCATCGGCTGCTCGAGGCGATGTTCGTGGGGCCGGACGGGGACCCGGTGCGAGCGGCGCGCGTGCGGCTCGCCGGCTGGCTGATCTGCGGGATCGTGACGCTGATGGTTGGAGCCGGCGCCTGGGCGCGCCGCGTCCGCCCGGCGGCGGCGTTCTACGCGATGAGCGTCGCCGGCCTCCTGCTGAGCCCGGTGGCGTCCCCATGGCTGCTGGTCTGGCCGCTGGCGGTGGTGCCGATCCTGCGCGGGCGGGCGGGGCCCGCGGTGCTGATATGGGCGGGCACGGCGGGCCTCTTCTACATGCCCACGACGCTGGTAGGCGCCGAAGCGCCCGTGGCGGCGCTGCTCTGGCAGTTCCTGCCGGTTTACGCGGTGGCGATCGTCGAACTGGTCACCGCCCGCCGGCTCCGACGGGCCGGCGATGCGACCCTCCCGCCGGTGGGCGAGCCGGCCTGAGAAGAGCCGAAGCGATCACTCCGGATCGTCGCCGCCGAGCAACTGGTTGTTGCGATCGGCGCCGCGGCGGATGGTGTCCATGGGCGACCCGCCCTCGGCGGTGCCGGCGTCGGCATCCGGGTCGGGGTCGGCGGGCTCTTCGTCGCCCGTGGAAGCATCCGGGTCGATGGCCGGTGGCTCCTGGCCGGTGAAGGTGCGTTCGGCGGCATCCGGATCGGCCGGCTCGTCGGGAACGCTCTCGCGAAGCTGGTCGTAGGCGGCGCGTTCGCGCCGGCCGCCGATCCCGGTGTCGAGCAGGCGTGCCGCGATGAACTCCTGGACAGGGAGCTTGCGCTCGACGTGCGTCATCGGGCTCTTGGTGACGACGTTGTAGATGCGCTGCCCACCGAGGTCGACGCGGGCATAGCGCTTGAACTCGAAGAACGCGCCATCGACCATCTTCCCCTCATCGATCGCGGTCGCGTTGTCCACCTCGTAGATCAGGTCGGCGCCGCTGGCGGCCATGAGGTAGTCGTCCGGCCGATGGTGCACCGCGACGGTGCCGCTCTCGAGGGTGGCGATGGGGAAGTACTGCCGTCCTCCGGCGACGAGGCGGGCGGTGCCGGGGCTGAAGCGGACGAACCCGCCCGACCCGGCGGCGTCGCTGCTGAACTGGGCGCGGATGACCAGAAGCGTCTTGCCGTTGCCCGGCTTGAGCCACTTGTCGGGGGCGCGGTTGCCGAGGTCGCCCTGCGTCTGCATGAGGCCTTCGGGGAACTGGGCGTACTCTCCCTCGGTGTTCACGCGGAAGACCTCCGGCACCGTCACGTCCTGCCGGTCGGCGATGTTGAGCGCGACCTGCTCCGCCGCACGCTGGATCCCGAGACGCTGCGCGAACATGGCGGTCTTGAAGTCCGGGTAGACGCTTTCGATGTCGTTGCCCGCCAGCGCGCCCTGGTCGCTGAGAGAGCCGACGAGCCCGAGGAACCACTCATCGACCGGCAGCCACAGGCTCTGCCGCTCCTGCTGCGCCTCCTCCGTGTCGAGACGGGCGACCGTCACCAGGTCGTAGTACATCGTGCCCTCGCCGCTCTCGACGGCGTAGGCGGGGGCCAGTTCGCGATCGACCCGAATCTCCTCGTCCTCCGTCGGGTAGGTCGAATAGCCGGCGACGCGGGGGCCGAACGGCAGTTCCTGCGCGGCGATCGCGAGGATGGCGGTGGCGAAGAAGGCGGCCACGATGCCCATTACGGCGGCGCCGATCCGGTCCATCGCAACCGGATAGCGCACGTTGCCCGGGAAGAAGTTGTCAATGACCACGCGCAGAACGAGGTAGATCAGCGCGAACATGCCGCAGAGCACGACGGGGCCGGCGTAGGCGGCCATCGCGCCGCCGGTGAAGCGGGCGACGATCGTCTCGTGGTAGCTGAAGGCCATGAAGGCGGCGATCGCCGCGCAGGCGGCGGAAACGGTCGCCGCAAAGAGCCCCTGCACGTAGTGCACGTAGGCGATCGCGGCGAGGAGGACGACGATGATGACGCTCAGGATCATGGCGTGTTCGTGTCGGCGGGGGAGTCGGTGGACGGGAGCGGTCGGTGTGGCGCCTCAAGCGACGGAGGCGGGCGGGGCCGGAGGACGACGCGGCGCCGGGGAGGCCGCGGGGGTCATGACCCGCTGGACCTCGCCCAGGTCGGTGTGCCCGGCCACGACGGCACGGAGCGCTGCCTCGTTGAGCGTCGGGAGCTTCTGCGCCCGGAGCAGGTTGCGGACGGCGGTGGGGCTCATGTCCTGCGCCAGCGCCTGGCGTGCCGCCGAGTCGATGCGCAGGAGCTCGAAGACGCCCAGGCGTCCCTTGTATCCGAGCTGGTTGCAGAACTCGCACGGCACGGGATTGCCGCGCTGGTCGAGCAACGGCTCGGTGCGGGCACGGAAGAGCTGCTGCACCTTCCCCTTGGGCACGCCCATCTTCGCCAGCGCCGCCTCCGGCGGGGTGTAGGGAACCTTGCAGGCATCGCACAGCTTCCGGAGGGAGCGGCCGGCGATCACCATCTCGAGCCGACCCAGCGCGCCCTTCGTGTCCCCGACGAGCTGGCGCCACCGGGCCAGCGCATCGGCCACGTCGTTGGCGCGCAGGCCCAGGTATACGCGACGGCGCTCCTCGCCCGCCAGGCGGATCGCCTCGCGCGACGCTTCGCGACCTTCGAGGCCGGAGACCATGAAGACGTCCGGCATCTGGTCGGCGATCCAGGAGACCTGCTTGGCCTCCTCGGCGGGGTCGGTGCCGACCGCAAGCTCGTTCTGCGTCGTCCCTTCGAGCTCGCGCTCGATCGGACGCTCCAGCGTGATGATGTGCTGCACGAAGGCGTCGTGCTCCTGCACGAGCCCGTAAAGGAGCGCGCTCAGCCCACCGCCCGCCGGGGCGGCGGCGATCACCAGGCCCGTGTTCTCCGCGACCGATTCGGCCAGCACCGTGCGCTGCTGCGGGGTGAAGCCCAGGGCGGTGGCGCGCTGGCGGTAGCGGGCGCCGCGATCGACCTCCATCACGAGGGTCTCGCCAGCGCGGGTGCCGCTGGTTTGCACCTCGATGTCGTGGGTCGCCATCGCGGTGCGGGCCTTGATCTTCCCGACCTGGAGTTTGCGCCGCTCGCCAAGGTCCAGGCCCGCCAGGTTCTTGAAGTAGTCGAGCGTGGCGCTGGCGACCTCCGGCTCGACGGCCATGCCGGGGTAATCGACGCCGTCCACCCGGAACTTGGTGGCGTAGCGGTTGCCGGCGTTGCCGAAGCTGATGCGCTCGGCGCCCTTGTAGAGGGGGTCGAGCAGGAGGCGGTGACTCGTCTCGTAGGCGGGGCGGGTCGGATCCTCCTGCGCCGGCACCGCCGGCGCGTCGCCGCGGCGGTCCATGAGGGTGATCATCCCCTCGGCGACGGCCTCCTCCTTCTTCTCGTAGCGCTTGACCTTCTTGCTGCGGAAGAGGTTCTTGAACCAGAGGCCGGTCTGCTCCGGGATGTCCGAAAGCCCGACGACACTGTTTCGCCAGATGAGGTATCCGCCGATGGAGAGGGCGAAGAGGGCGACGAAGATCGCCAGGGCGACGACGAACATCGGCACCATCAGCACGGCGACCATGCCCGCGAGGAGCAGCGCCCAGAGGCCGGCGTTGATCGGCTCGCGCGGCAATCGGTTGGCGAGGGTGTCCTTGTCGATCCAGAGCAAGAGCTGGATCCAGACGAGGAAGACCAGGACGAACGGCAGCATCTTCCACCAGAGCAGGTACTCCCCGTAGGGAGCCTGCGCCAGGAGGGCGAGGCCCGACGCCGGGTCGAGCGCGAGCAGGGGCGACTCGGGCCACGGCAGGCCGGTGGGCAGGGCTGCGGGCGCAACAGCGGACAGGGGGGCGTCAACCAGCGACATCCGTACTCCAGCAGGTCCGATGCCGGTCGGTGAGGGCGACGTGCCTCGGAGGGCACGTCCCACGGCCGAGTCGGCGGGGGGCGGGGTCACGTCGAGGCCGGGCGCCGGCGACGCCGTCAGGGGCGTGCGCAGGGAAGGCGACCGGCAGGGGCAAAGACCATTCTAAGCAATGTTCCCCCCGGGCCGCAAAGGGTCCTCCACCGGCACCGCCTCGGAAGGGGGTTCGCCACCGGCGCCGATCACTCAAAAAGCTCCGCCTGACGCCGCTCGCCGACCGTGCTCCGCACCTCGCCGTCCGCCGTCCGGGTCACGAGCTCGTCCCCGGGCCGGGCGTCCGACGCCGAACGGAGAAGCGAGCCCGTGCGGCTGACGACCGTCAGGCTGTACCCCCGGCGGAGGACGGCGGTCGGATCCAGGGCCCGGAGCCTCCCCTCCATCGCCGACAGGCTTGAGCGCGCGTGGCGATGGTTCTGCTCGCCGGCGCGGGCCAGTCGATCGCCAAGGGCCGCCAGGCGCTGGCGCATCAGCCGCGCCTGCCCCTCCGGACTGTGACGAAACAGGGCCATCTCCAGCGTCCGGCTCCGCTGGCGACGCGAGGCCAGCGCGGCGCGCATAGCGCCGTCCAGCTTCCGGCGAGCTTCGACCAGGCCGGCGGCGCGGGCGGAGCGCAGGCCCACCCAGGATGCCTTCAGACGCCCCTCGAACTCCGCGATGTGCCGGCGATCCAGCGCCACGCGCTGGCGCGGGTGCCGGCTCTCGAGGATGCGCCCCCATTCGCGCAGGCGCTCGCCTGTTTCCCGGGCCAGGCGGCGGATGGCGCGGGCCAGGGCGAAGCTCAACTCGTCCACACGCTGCCTGCGCCGGTTCACGCCCTCGACGGGACGGCGGAACATCTCGTGACGCAGTGCCGCGCGCACGATCTCGCGCCGCTCACGCTGGAGATCACGCCAGTTGCGCCGCAGGGCGATGCCCAGGTGCTCGAGGCGATCCGGAGCGTTCTTCCAGTGACGCACCAGCACCTGCGCCGCCTCGGTAGGCGTGTGGGCCTCGACGTCCGCGGCCAGGTCGGCCAGCGTCCGGTCGGTCTGGTGCCCGATTCCCGTGATCACCGGCACGCTCATGCCGGCGACGGCGCGGGCCACGGGCTCCTCGTTGAAGGCCCACAAATCCTCCGCCGACCCGCCGCCGCGCACCAGCAGAACAACGTCGATCCCCCCGACGTCCTCGTGCTGGCGCGACAGCACCGACAGCGCCGCGGCGATGCGCTCGGCCGCCCCCTCCCCCTGCACGGGCACCGGGCAGAGCATCAGCCGCAGGTGGCGATGACGCCGCAGCACCTTCAGCACATCCTGGTATCCTGCCGCCTTCGGGCTGGTGACGATCGCCACGTTCTGCGGGTACTGGGGCAGCGGGCGCTTGCGCGACGGATCGAAAAGCCCCTCGGCGCGCAGGCGCTCCGTGAGCTGGCGCAGGGCGAGGTCGCGCGCGCCCTGGCCGCTGGGCTCGAGCCGGCGGCAGCGAAGCTGGTACTGTCCGCGCGGCCCGTAGACATCGAGCGCTCCGATGGCGATGAGTTCCTGCCCGACCGTCGGCTCGAAGGCGAGGGAGCGGGCGTCGGACTGCCACATGACGCAGTTGATGGAGGCGCGTTCATCCTTCAGGCAGAAGTAGCGATGCCCGCTGGGCGCGCGCGTCCACTCGCTGACCTCCCCGACGACGGCGATCGTGCTGGGGAGGCCCTTGTCGAGGGCAGTCTTGATCCGGGCGGTGAGCTGCGTGACGGAAAGCGCCTCCCGCCCCGACTCCCCCGGGCGCGCCCGCCCCGCGCCCTCCGCCGCTTCCGTCGCGGGCGAAGCGCGCTCATCGCGCCGATTCAGCCTGCCATGAACGTCCCAGAAGCTGGTCACAGGGGAAGTGTATCGGGGTCGGAGAGAGACGGAGAGACGGAGGTGGGAAGCGACGAAGCGACGAAGCGACGGAGAGAGAGACGAAGAGTCGAAGAGACGAAAAGGGAAGCCGCGGCACGGCGTGCCGCAGGCCGTGGCTCCGGAAGTCGAGACACGAAGAACACGAAGCTGGAGACACGAAGGACACGAAGGCACCCAGGGCGCCCCGCGCGTGGTTCGGCGTGGTCGAGGGCGAGTCGTTGTCGGCTCGCGCTCGATCCGAATCGGATCGGGATGGATCCTTTTCAACCCGTCCCGGGTCCTTTTCAACCCGTTCTTGGTCCTTTTCAAGGCAATCTGAGCTCTTTTCGCGCCGTTCTGGGTCCTTTTCACCGCGAGCTGGGTCCTTTTTGCCCTGTTCTGGGTCCTTTTCACGGCAAGAAGGGTCCAGAACAGAGCAAGAAGAGCTCAGAATGCCACGAAAAGGACCCAGGACGTGGTGAAAAGGACCCAGAACAAGGCAAAAAGAACTCAGAACACCGCACGCCGGACCCCGCACGAGACGCACCATAGCCGCGGCACCGCGTGCCGCAGGCAGCGCGCCAGAGCCCCATCGCTCTTCGTGTCCTTCGTGTCACAACACTTCGTGCCCTTCGTGTTTCCACTTCCGGGACCGCCTGCGGCACGCCGTGCCGCGGCTTAGCGCAATGAAAGGGCCGCGGCACGTGAGATGCCGCGGCCCTTCGGGTTTCGTGATCGGGCGGTTCAGGCCTTGTTGAAGACCTTCTCGTTGAACTCTTGGGCCGCCTTCTTCAGGTCCGCCTCGACGTCCTCGCCAAGGGCCTTCGTCTCCAGCAGGCGCTCGCGCACGCTGCTGTGGCTCTGGTCGACGAACTCCAGGAAGCGATCCTGCCACTCGCGCACCCGGTTCACCGGCACCGTGTCCAGGTACCCCTGCGTGCCGGCGTAGATCACCATGACCTGCTGCTCGAACGACATCGGCTGGTACTGCGGCTGCTTCAGCAGCTCCACCAGGCGCGCCCCGCGGTCGAGCTGGCGCTGCGTGGCGGGATCGAGCTCCGTGCCGAGCTGGGCGAAGGCCTCCAGCTCGCGGTAGGCGGCCAGGTCCAGGCGCAGCGAGCCGGCGACCTTCTTCATCGCCTTCGTCTGTGCGTTTCCGCCGACGCGGCTGACGGAGATGCCGACGTTGATGGCGGGGCGGACGCCGGCGAAGAAGAGGTCAGGCTCCAGGTAGATCTGCCCGTCGGTGATCGAGATCACGTTCGTCGGGATGTAGGCCGAGACCTCGCCTTCCTGCGTCTCGATGATCGGCAGGGCGGTGAGCGACCCGCCGCCGTTCTCGTCGGAGAGCTTGACGGCGCGCTCCAGCAGGCGGCTGTGGAGGTAGAAGACGTCGCCCGGGAAGGCCTCGCGGCCCGGCGGGCGGCGCAGGAGCAGGGAGAGCTGCCGGTAGGCGGCCGCCTGCTTGGTGAGGTCGTCGTAGACGCAGAGGGTGGCCTGCCCCTGCCACATGAAGTGCTCGGCCATGGCGCAGCCGGCGTAAGGGGCGATGTACTGGAGCGGCGCGGGGTCGCTGGCGGCGGCGCTGATGACGGTGGTGTACTCCATCGCGCCGTGCTGGCGGAGCGTTTCGACGATGCCGGCGACGGTGGATTCCTTCTGGCCGATCGCGACGTAGAAGCACTTCACGCCCTTGCCGCGCTGGTTGATGATCGTGTCGATCGCGATGGCGGACTTGCCCGTCTTGCGGTCGCCGATGATCAGCTCACGCTGCCCGCGCCCGATCGGGATCATGGAGTCGATCGCCTTCAGGCCGGTCTCCAGCGGCTCGTGCACCGGCTGGCGCTCGGCGATGCCGGGGGCGACGATGTCCATCTTGCGCGTCGTGGAGGTGGAGATCGGGCTGCCGCCGTCGAGCGGGATGCCCAGCGGGTTCACGACGCGGCCGACCATTTCCTCGCCGACCGGCACCTCCAGGAGGCGGCCCGTGCTCTTGACGGTGTCGCCCTCCTTGATGTCGAGGTAGTTGCCGTAGACGACGGCGCCGATCGACTCCTCCTCGAGGTTGAAGACCTGGCCCATGACGCCGTTCTCGAACTCCAGGAGCTCGCCGGCCATGGCGTTCTTCAGGCCGTAGATGCGGGCGATGCCGTCGCCCACCTCGATCACGGTGCCCACCTCGCTGACCTTGAGCCGGTCCTCGAAGTTGGCGATCTCGCGCTTGAGTACGCTGGTGATTTCAGAGACGTTGATGGCCATGTCGCTAAACCTCGATCAGTAGTCACTTGTCATATGTCACTTGTCATTGGTGTCGCCCGCTCATGGTCACCGCTCCGGTGCGGTCGGTGACCCATGACGAATGACCCATGACTACGCCCCGCGGAGCAGTCGCTGCCGCATCGCCTCCAACTGCCTGCGCACGCTCGCGTCCACCACCTGGTCGCCCACCCGCAGCACGAGCCCGCCGATGATCGCCTCGTCCACGTACTGGTGAACCACCGCCTCCTTCGACAGCGCCTCGCTCACCCGCCGACGGACGTCCTCCAGCTCCGCCTCGCTCAGCCGCTCGGCGACGGTCACGTCCACCTCGACCTTGCCCAGCTGCTCGTCCAGCAGGTGCTCGAACGCCGACAGCACCTCCGGCAGCGCCGCCAGACGCTGGCGCTCCGACATGATCCGCAGCAGGCGATCGAGCAGGACGTTCAGCTTCCCGCCGAAGACGCGCTCCAGCACGGAGGAGCGCTCCTCCGGGCCGATCCCCGGGTCCTTCAGGAAGTCCGTGAAGGTGGGGTTCTCCTCGAGGATCTGCCCGAGCGCGTCGACGTCGTTGGCGACGGCCTCGGTCTCGTTGCGCTCGTTGGCGAGCTCCAGCAGCGACCGGGCGTAGGTGAGGGCGAGAGTGGAGTGTTGCTCTTTCATGCCAATGCTGGGCTCGGGGAATGCTGCTGAAGGCCGTCTCAGCCGAGGGCGGCTGCGTCCGCCTGCTCACGCGCCGCTGCCGACCGTCTGGAACTCGTCCAGCGATTCCTGGATCAGCCGCTTCTGGTCCTCCTTGTTCACCTCGCGCCGGAGGATCTTCTCGGCGATGCCGGTGGCGAGCGTGCCCGCCTCGGCGCGGATCTGGTCGACCGCCTCGCGGCGGCTCTGCTCGATCTCGCGCATCGCGCGGGCCTTGATCTCCTCGGCATCCTCCTGCGCCTGCGAGCGGATGCGGGTGGCAAGCTGCTGCCCGTCGGCCTGCGCCTGGGCCAGCAGGTCGCGCACGCGCTGCTCGGCGCCAGCAAGCTGCTCCTCGTACTGGCGCCGGGAGGCGTCCGCCTGGGCACGGGCCCGCTCGGCCGCCTCGATGTCGGAGCGGATCTTGTCCTCGCGGGCGATCAGGCCGCCCTGGATCGGGCCCCACGCGTACTTGCCCAGGATCGCCAGCAGGCCCGCGAAGATGACCAGCGTCACCACGCTGGTGATGATCGTCGTGCCGCTGGGCTCGGGCAGGAGCGTCGGGTCCGCGCCGTGACCCTCGGCCGCGGCCGGATCCGCCGCAAGGGCGGGCAGCGCCAGCATGAGCGTCAGGGCGAAGGCGAGAGTCGCCCACTTGGGCAGCGTGTTCATGCGAATCTCCGTGCGGTAGTGATCTCTTGGATCGTCAAGCCCGCGGCGGACGGTCAGGCCCGCCGCGGGGGAGTGGGTCGGGCGGGGCCCGTTACAGCAGGAAGGTCATGACCACCGCGAACAGGGCCACGCCTTCGATGAGGGCGGCGCTGATGATCATGGTCGTGAAGATGCGGCCGCCGGCCTCCGGCTGCCGGGCGATCGCCTCGGCGGCATGTCCGCCGATGTTGCCGATGCCGCGGCCGGCGCCCATCGTGATGAACCCGAGGCCCAGGCCCAGCCCGAGCACGGCAAGACCGCGCCCGACGGACGAGGTGACCTGCGAGTCGCTGAGCTCGACGGACGTGGTCGGGGTGGCGGCCCCGTCCTGCGCGAAGGCAGCGGCGGCGGGCATCATGAGCAGCGCCAGGACGGCAAGAACGAATACACGCTTCATTGGAGTCGATTCCTAAATGCCCGTTTCGGGGGCGGGCTGCCCCTTGCCCGTTTCCGGTCGGGCCACACCGGACGCTGCGAGGAGGCGTCGGGGAGTCCTGCCGCCGGGTGGGGCCAAGTGGCACACTCACCCGATTTTGTCGGCCGCCCCTCGTCCGGCGGCCGCGGCGAAGATCGTTTGGCGCTAGCCCGCCATGTGGGCGCCCGCCTGGAGGGAACTGCGTTCGAGCTTGGCGTCGTCATCCAGGTCCACGGCCCCGTCGTGGTCGCCGTGATGGCTCTCGTCGTGCTCCTCGTGGACGACCAGCAGCCCGATGAACAGCGCCGTCAGGAAGGTGAAGATGTACGCCTGGAGGAACGCGACGAAGAGCTCCAGGCACATGATCGCCACCGCGCCGATGACGATAACGATGCTGATGCCCGTCCCGCCGGCCGTGCCCAGCGCCTCGTAGGCCAGGGCCGTCAGGCCGATGAGCACCGCGATCAGCAGGTGGCCACCGGTCATGTTCGCCATGAGACGAATGGCAAGCGCCACCGGCTTGATGATCGTGCCCATGATCTCGACGACCACGATGATCGGCGCCATGTAGACGGGCGCGCCGCCGAGGAAGTGATGCAGGTAGCCGCCGAGGCCGTTGGCCCTGATCCCCGCCACCTGGATGACCACGAAGCTCACCAGCGCCAGCGCGCCGGTGACGTAGATGTTGGCAGTCGGCGTTCCGTAGTAGGGGCCGCCGGGAATCTTTGCGGTCAGCACGTCCAGGGGGAGCAGCCCCAGGAGGTTCATGAACAGGATGAAGAAGAAGAGCGTCCAGAGCAGCGGCATGAAGCGGTCGGTCGCGTGCCCGAGCGTCGGCTTCACGACCTCGTCCCGCATGTAGAGCATGATCGCTTCAAAGAAGTTGCTCCGCCCGGTCGGAACCAGCTCCTTGTTCTCCCGGTAGCGCCGCGCCATCGGCAGGAACACCGCCAGCAGCAGCAGGGCGGCGATGATCATCATGATGATGTGATTGCTGATGATCGGCGTCCCGGCTTCGGTGTGGTGCCAGTGGTCCACGATGTGCAGCAGTGGATCGTCGGCCGCCAGTGGCAGCGGGAGGCGGGGCAGCTCGAGCGGCAGACCAGGAAGCGAAGCAATCATGGGCGATCTTCGGGTTCGAGGCGGGAACGGGCCGCGAAAACGCCGTTTTCGTGTCCGGTCACCGCGCAGACTGCGGGGCCGGAAGGATAGACGACCGAACGGTTGAATCAACCATTCCCCTGCCGCGGGACGGGTTGTCGCTCCCCGGAACCCACCTTCCCCGCAGCGAAATCCGCCTTCCACAGCGCCCGCCCCACCAACCCGACCTCCGCAAGCATCAGCAGCGCGTACAGCACGCCTGCGAACGCGAACGTCGGCCATTTCGCCGTCCCCAGCCACCGAATGCACACCACCACCCCCACGGCCACCACCAGCATCCGCACCACGCCCGCCACCAGGATCCACGGCACCGCGCTCTGAAGGTTCTCGCGGTTGCCGACCGAATCCTCCGTGTTCAGCCGACCCAGCCCCAGCAGCAGCAGCGGCAGCGACGCCAGCCCGGAGACGAGCGCCGTCGCCCCCGCGGCTGCCCAGGCCGTCCACCAGCCGGGCCGGGTTCCGAATGCCACCACCGCCAAAGCCGTCAGGGCGAGCCCGGTCGCCAGCGCCGCGATCACCCACGCCAGCAACCGTCCGGGCGGCACGGCGGGGGCGGGGCTGGTGCTCGAAACCGTCACTTGAACGACCTCGCCGCCACCTTCAGGAGCAGGTAGAAGCCGGTGACGAAGCCCAGGATCACCCCGATAACGAGTCCCCACGGCTCGGTACCCCGCCAGCGATCGAATCCCCAGCCCGCCACCGCTCCCAGCACGATCGCGACCGCGAACTCGATCGCGGAGCCGCCGACCTGCTGCCACTGGCTCGACTCGCGCTGCTCGCGCTCGCGGGCGCGGTACTCGGCGACGAAGTCGCGCTCCGGCGGCGGGTTGTTTTCGTCGGGCTTCGTCACGCTGGTCATCCTACGCCCCCGGCGCCGGCGCGCCATCGGGCCGATGCGGGCTCGGGGTTTCGTGCCCGGCCCCGGGGACGGGGGGCGGAGTAGACTCAGGCCACTCCGGTGTTGCCAGCCCGCCTCGCCACGCTCCTGACCCGCCAACGCCTCCTGCCGCTGCTGGCGGGGGTGCTGTCACTGGTCGTGTTCCTCCCCGGCATCAACTGGGGTTTGCCCAGCCGGGCGGACGACGCCTTCCTCTTTGGGGAGCGCACGCCCTGGAGCGGACAGGAGATCATCGACCTGGCGGGCGGCCTGGACGCCGACAGCGGGCGCGGCGCCGACGTGGACGCCAACCCGCTCGACCGCTCGGGCGGGCCGATCGTCCTGAACGACACCGACGCCCGGCGCGCCGAAACCGTCCGGCGCTACCGGCTGATGAGCCACCAGCCCGACGAGTTCATCAACTTCAAGGCGATCGCCGGCATGGCGCAGCGGCGCGACGGCGACCCGCGCCTCTACCAGTACGGCGGGCTGTGGATCTACCCGGTGGCGGGGCTGCTTGGCGTTGCCCACGTCGTCGACTACGTCGAGCTGAGGGGGGACATGGCGTGGTACCTCGATCGGCCGGAGGCGTTCGGGCGCTTCTACGTGGTGGCACGGCTCTACTCGGCCCTGTGGGGCGTGGTGGGGACGGCGCTGGTGTTCGTCATCGTCCGGCGGCTCACCGGCGGTGGGTTCGCCCCGATGTGCGCCGCCGTCGCGTTCGCGCTGTTGCCGGTGGTGGTGACGGGCGCGCACGAGGCCAAGCCGCACCTTGCCGGCGCCGTGCTGATGCTGGCGGCGGTGCTGAAGGCGGACGACTTCGTGCAGACGTCTCGCCGGCGCGACGCGGTGTGGGCGGGGGTGCTGTGCGGGGCGGCGAGCGCGATGGTGGTGTCGATGGTGGTGGCTTTCGCGGTGCTGCCGGTGATGGCGATGCTCCGCGCGCGGCGCGACCGGCATGCGCGGGAGCGGGCGGGCGGCGAGTCGTCCTCCCCCGACCTCCGGGCGTGGCTGAGCGCATTGATGGCGCTGGGCGCGGGCGTCGTCGTCTACGCCGCGACGAATCCGTGGGTCATCCACCACCTCCTGTTCGACCGCGACATCTTCCGCAGCAACATCAGCAACTCGACCGCCATGTACCCGGCGGGCGACCTGGTCGGCGGGGCCGCCAGCGGCGTGGTGCTCCTGGCGCTGGCCGTCGGCACGCTTTTCTTCTTCGCGATCGTCTTCGCCGGCGCCGTGCTCCTTGCTCGGCGCGTGCGGCTGGGGGCGCGCTCCTGGCTGCTCCTGACCGCGGCCGCGGCGGTGCTGATCTACTTCCTGCCGCTGGGCGCCGGCAAGCCGCCGGAGTACGCGCGGTTCGGCATCGTGCCGATGACGGTGCTCCTGATCGCCTACTTCGCCGTCGCCGGTCGCGGTCTGACCCCGCTGCCGGCGCGGCGGCGGCTGATCTGCCTGCTCGGCACGATCCTCGTCGCCCTCGCGGGCGTGCCGTACGTGGTGAACTTCGTCGCCGACGCGCGGCCGGACGACACGCGCACCCGCGCGGCGCGCCGCATCGCGGAGCGTCTCGAGGGGGGCGCGACGAGTCTCGACCTGTGGGCGGAGCCGGCGCCCTGGAGCATTCCCCCGTTCGACCTCTGGGCGTGGCAGGCGGTCCTGAACGCGGAGGAAGGCGGCGCGCCGGACGTGCGCGTGGAGGCCGTGGACGCGCCGATCAGTCCCGAAGCGATCACCGGCCCCTTCATCACGCCCGTGAGCTGGGCGAGCAAGCCGTTCATGATCATCGATCGCACCGCGGACGCCCAGTAGCCTCGGCATGGCGTGCCGCGGGCCTGCCCGACCTCGGCGCGCCCGTATCGCCGGATCAGCACACGCGTTACCCTGAGCGGCGATGCTCCAGATCCTCACCTGCCTGCTCGCCCTGACGCTCGTCACCGCCGACGCCGCCCAGGAGACGCGCCCCGTGCCGCTCTTCAACGGCCGTGACCTCTCCGGCTGGCACGCCGACGTTCCCGCGGCCGACGACGATGCCGACGTCCAGCCGAGCTTCGTCGTGCGCGACGGCATGCTCGTCTCCCTCGGCAATCCGCCCGGTCACCTGCTGACCGACGCCGAGTACGAGAACTACCGCCTCACCGTCGAGTACCGCTTCCCTGGTGAAGGTGGCAACTGCGGCGTGCTCGTCCACGCCTCCACGCCGCGAGCGCTCTACAGCATGTTTCCGAAGTCGATCGAGGTGCAGATGCACCACGGCAATGCCGGCGACTTCTGGTGCATCCGGGAGAACATCGAGGTGCCCGACATGGAGAAGCGCCGCCCGCGCCGCGAGGGACAGGCCTTCGGCGGGGGGCCGAACGACGCGCGGCGCATCCTCAACCTCACCGACGACTCCGAGAAGCCGCTGGGGGAGTGGAACACGATGGTCATCGAGTGCCGCGGCGACGAGGTCAAGGTCTGGGTGAACGGCGAGCTCGTCAACCACGGCACCAACTGCACCGCCACGAAGGGGAAGATCGCCATCCAGGCGGAGGGGACGGAGGTGGAGTTCCGCAAGCTGGAGCTGGAGAAGCTGGAGGCGAATGCGGCAAATGGGCGTGAAGCCGAGGCCGCTGAGCTGGTGGCGCCGGAGGTGGACCTGCGGCCGGCGTTCATGGAGCGCGGGCTCGAAGTCCGGCATCAGGGGCAGCGGGGGGCCTGCCAGGTGTTCGCGTTTCTCGGCCCGCTGGAGTTTGCCCTTTCGGAGCAGGGCCGGCCGGTGGATCTTTCGGAGCAATACCTGATGTGGGCCGCCAACACGGCGCTGGGAACGTCGCTGGTGGAGGGGTTCAACCCCGACCGTCTCGTCGCCGGCCTTCAGCGATACGGCGTGGCGCCGGAGGCGATGGCGCCCTATGTCCCGCGCGCCGAACCGATCGAGCCACCGGCCCCGGAGGCGCAGCGCGCCGCCGAGCCGCTGCGGCGATACCGGTTTCAGAGCATCAAGCACTGGTCACGCGAGATCGGATTCACCGCGGAGGACATGGCCCTGATCAAGGCGGAGCTGAGGCAGGGCCGGCCGGTGACCGTCACGCTCTGCTGGCCCTTCGGCATCACCGACGACAAGGTGGTCGATGCGCGGAACGTGATGATCGACGCCCACATCGACGGCACGTCCAGGAACGGCCACGGCGTCGTCCTCGTCGGCTTCGGACCCGCCGGAGCGGCGGAAGGTGGGGGGTACTTCATCCTGCGCAACAGTTGGGGCGAGGCGTTCGGCGACGACGGACACGCCTACGCCACCTTCGACTTCGCCCGCAAGTACGGGATCGACGCCTACATCGTCGCCCCGGCGCAGGCGCTTGAGACCGGCGCTTGAACCTACCGCCTCGCGACTGGGTCGGCGCTTGAGCAAGGGTGAAGGTGAGTCATGCGCGATTCCGCTTCCAGGCAGTTGCTGGGTCTCGCCGGTTGGCTGGCAGTCGCGTTTGTCGCGGCGGCGGTGGGGGCGCTGGCTTCCGTGCAGTCGCGCGAGTTCTACGTGCAGCTCGACCGGCCATCCTGGTCGCCGCCCGGGTGGGTGTTTGGCCCGGTGTGGACGGTTCTCTACGCGCTCATGGGCATCGCCGCCTGGCTGGTCTGGCGGGAACGAGGATGGGCCGGGGCGCGGCTGGCCCTCGGGCTCTTCCTCGCGCAGTTGGCGCTGAACGCGCTGTGGACCTGGCTCTTCTTCGCCTGGCGGATGGGTGGGCTTGCCTTCGCGGAGATCATTGTGCTCTGGCTGTTGATCGCGGCGACGGTCCTCGCGTTCTGGAGCGTGCGACCGCTGGCGGGGGCGCTGCTGCTGCCGTACCTGGCATGGGTAAGCTTCGCCTCGGCGCTGAACTGGGCCATCTGGCGAATGAATCCCGGAGTGCTTGGCTGACGCGGCGTCACCGACGCGCCGAGGCTCCGAGACAGGGAGGCAGCGGCGCCTGCGCAAGACGCCGTTGTCAGCGTGCGGCGGCGGGGCGGCGCCTCTTGCGGGACGTTCGCTTCGAGCTGGCGGTCTTGGTGGACTTACGGGCGTTCTTCGTGGCCTTGCGGACGGTCTCGGCCGTGGTGGCGACCTTCTTCTGCTGGAGGGCGATGCCGAGCACCTCGTCCACGTGGTCCACGAGGTGGAACGTCAGCGACTCACGCACCTCCTCCGGCACGTCCACCAGGTCCTTCCCGTTGCGCCGCGGGATGATCACGTCGGTGATCCCGGCACGCTTGGCGGCGAGCGTCTTCTCCTTCAGCCCGCCGATCGGCAGCACGAGGCCGCGCAGCGTGATCTCCCCGGTCATCGCCACTTCCTTGCGCACGGGGCGATTGGTCATCAGCGATGCCAGCGCCGTGAACATCGCGATGCCCGCCGACGGGCCATCCTTCGGCACGGCGCCCGCCGGAACGTGGATGTGGATGTCGCTGCCGGCGAGCTGCTCCGGGTCGATCCCCATCTGCTCGCTGCGGCTGCGCAGCAGGCTGAAGGCGGCGGTGGCCGACTCCTTCATCACGTCGCCGATCTGCCCGGTGAGCGTAATGTTCCCCTTGCCGCGCATGCGGGTGGCCTCGATGAAGAGGATCTCCCCGCCGACGGGGGTGTAGGCCAGGCCGGTGGCGACGCCGGGCACGCTCGTGCGGGCGGCCAGCTCGTCCTCGAACTTCACGGGCCCGAGCACCTGCTCCACGTACGCCTCGTCGACCGTCACCTTCTTCGTGTTCCCCGCGACGATGTCGGCGGCGATGGAGCGGACGACGCTTCCGATGTTGCGCTCGAGGTTGCGCACGCCCGCCTCGCGGGTGTAGCCGTCGATGATGAAGCGCAGCGCCTTGTCGGCGAACTTCGCCTGCGACTTCTTCACGCCGTTGGCGTCGAGCTGCCGCGGGACGAGGTAGGTCTTTGCGATCTGAAACTTGTCCGCCTGCGTGTAGCCGGGGATGTCGATGACCTCCATCCGGTCGCGCAGCGGCCCGGGCACCGTGTCCATCGTGTTGGCGGTGCCGATGAAAAGCACCTTCGACAGGTCGAACGGCACGTCGAGGTAGTGATCGGTGAAGGTGTGGTTCTGCGCCGGGTCGAGCACCTCCAGCAGCGCGCTGGCGGGGTCGCCCCGGAAATCGCTGCCGAGCTTGTCCAGCTCGTCGAGCATCATCACCGGGTTGTTCGTGCCCGCCTTGCGCAGCTCGGAGATGATCCGCCCGGGCATCGAGCCGATGTACGTCCGCCGGTGCCCGCGGATCTCGCTCTCGTCGCGCACGCCGCCGAGGGCCACGCGGATGAACTCGCGGCCGGTCGCCTCCGCGATGCTCTTGCCGAGGCTCGTCTTGCCGACGCCAGGCGGGCCGAGGAAGCAGAGGATGGCGCCGCCGCCGTCCGGCTTGAGCTTGCGGACGGCGAGGTACTCGAGGATGCGCTTCTTGACCTTGTCGAGGTCGAAGTGGTCGGCGTCGAGCTGCTCGCGGGCCTTCTTCAGGTCGATCTGGTCGTTGCTGCTCCTGCTCCAGGGCAGCTCGCTCATCAGCTCCAGGTGCGTGCGGATGACGCCGTACTCGGGGCTCGCCTGCGGGATGCTCTCAAGCCGGCCCATCTCGCGGTTGGCTTCCTTCATCGCGATCTCGGGAAGCCCCGCGTCCTCGAGGCGCTGGCGCAGCTCGTCCACCTCGCTCCCGCCGCCCTGTTCGTCGATGTCGCCCAGTTCCTTGCGGATCGCCTTGAGCTGTTCCTGGAGGAAGAAGCGCCGCTGCGTCTTGTCGATGCTCTGCTTGACCTGGCTCTGGATCTTGTCCTGGAGCTCCAGCACATCGAGCTGCCGCGCCAGCCGGCCGGCAACCTCGCGAAGCCGCTTGTGCACGTTCAGCGTCTCGAGCAGCGTCTGGCGCTCCTCGGCGTCGCCGGGGAGGTTGGCGGCCAGGAAGTCGGCCAGGGCCCCGGGCGACTGGATCGAATCGAGCACCTGCTGCGCTTCGTCCGGTGTGTTGGGCGAGAGCTCGATGAGCCGCTTGGCCTGCTGCCGGATGCTGCCGACGAGGGCCATCGTCTCGTCGTCGGTGGCCTCGACGTCCACCAGCGGCTCGATCTGCCCCATGTGGTACGGCTCCTCCTGCGTCAGCGCCTGGAGCCGGAAGCGGTGATGGCCGTGAACGATGATGCTCTGGTTGCCGTCGGGCAGCCGGAAGAGCTTGAGGATCATGCAGACGGTGCCGATCTGGTGCAGGTCGGCGAAGTGGGGGTCGTCCACCTCCGAGTGCTTCTGCGCGATGACGCCGACGATCTTGTCGCCCGGCATCACGTCCTCGAGCAGGGCCTTGCTCTTGACCCGCCCGACGTTCAGCGGCATGACCGTGCCGGGAAAGACAACCAGGTCGCGCAGCGGGAGCACGGGGATCTGTTCCGGGATCACCACGCGACGCCCGTTGCCGGCGCCGCTGAGGGTGATCGTCGGACGCGTCGCGCCCGCGGGGGGCGGATCGCCCGGATCCTGATCCTCGTGCGTAACCCGGTCGCTCCGTGTCGGACGCTTAGCCATCGCCTGCGATCCTACACATTGCCGCGCAGGCGTCACTTGCAGAAAGTCACGCCCCGGCGAAGCGGTGTCAGCTCAGGCGCAGTTTGTCGATCTGCCAATAGATCACGAAGCCGAAACTGAGCCCGATCTGGAGCAGCACCGGAGCCGCGTACGGCACGGCGGGAACCAGCAGGAGAACAACGGCGGCGCCGATGGCCATCAGGAGCACGGCGAGGCGCCAGAGGATCGACTCCTCCCCGGTGAGCAGGTAGAAAATCGCCCCCACCAGACTCAAGACCATTGGCAGCAGCATCATGACGGCTGCATTCTGACAGATCTGCAAGCGGCGTTCCAGGCGCCCCGACCCGCCTCACTTTGCCTTGGGCAGCTCGACCCACAGCAGGCCGTTGCGATAGGTCGCACTGATCGCCTGGGAATCGACGTCGGCCGGAAGCTCGACTTCCCGGGCGAAGGGGCCGTGGTCGATCTCCATGCGATGCACGCGGG
>JAEZED010000218.1 GCA_023417885.1 Planctomycetota bacterium | reverse complement strand
CCAGCGCCTCATCCTCCGCCAGCTGCCAGTAGCCATGCAGGTAATGGATCATCGGGTCGCCGCCGGCCCGCAGGAACATCGTCTGGTCGGTGGTGTCGAGACGATTTGCATGGCCGGCGCGGAAGCGCTCGGCCCACTCCACGAAGGTCCGCGCCGTGCCGCTCACGAAGCCGGCGGTGCGATCCAGCGCGCGCACGAGGAACTCCGGGTCGAGCGGGGCGGGCGTGACGGGGCCATCCAGCGCCGTGATCTCCATGCGATGCGGCGTCTCGCCGGCCCGGTCGCGGAAGGTCTGGCGGACCACGATGAAACTGGTGTCTTCCGCCATCGGCAGCCAGTTCACCGCATCGGTGGGCCGCTCCCGGCTGACGATGATCTCGAAGCTGCCGTCCGCCGCGACGGCCATCTCCTCCAGGGCAAGTTCCCCCGTGGACGCCATGCTGCCGTCGATGGCGTAGCGGTTGGCTTTGGACCCGAAGGTCAGGATCGGACAGGTGCCGAGCGTGCCGGTGATGCGGTAGCGGCGCCGTGGGTGGACCGTGGCGTTCAAATAATGGTTGTCGGGATTGTCCGCTCCGATCTTCGCGGTGCTGTGCGACGCTTGGTAGAAGCCGGGAAAATCCGGATCGGCCCATTCGAGATTCATGTCGAGGGAGATCCGCAGCAGCCGGGTAAGGTAGCGAAACCCCTCGGCGCGGTCGAGCGGGTTGGCAGCCGCCTGAGACTGAAGGACGATGTCGCCGGCGCGTTCGATCGCGCGGCAGAAGTCCCGCCACGCCTGACCGCTCATCACATCGTCCGTTGTTTTCGTCATGATGCCCTCGCCGCATTGGCCTGATCGCGGCTTGGCCGCATGCCGTGCAGGGTAGGATGATGCCGTCTAACCCGGCAACGCGCCGGGATTCACCCGATGCGACACCGCTTTCGCCGACAGGACGCGTTCAGCCGGCGGAGCGGGCACGCCGTGCGAATTCCTGAGGGGAGCAGCCCGCCCGCCGGCGGAAGGCCGTGGAGAAGCTGCTCGGGCTCGCGAACCGCAGGCGGTGCGCGATCTCCTTCAACGCAAGCGCGTTGTCCAGTACCATGCGTTCGGCCCGCGCCTGCCGGGCCACTTCGATGGTTTCCGACAGCGTGCAGTCCTTCGAGGCCCTGTAGGCGCGGGCGAGGTGCCGGGAACTCAGGCGCACCAGGCGGGCGAGTTCGTCCACGGTCGGCGGCATGGCCGCGTCGTCATGGATCCGCTCCTCGATCCGGCGCAGCTGCCAGGGCGCGAGCCCGCCATGCGCCGGCTGGTCGGCGACCGCGCGTCCGGCCAGATAGCGCATCAGCTCGACCGCCATCATCGTCGTAAGACCGTCGAGGAGAAAGGACGAGGCCATTCCCGGTGCACGCATCTCCGACAAGGTCCGCCGTACCAACATCAGGACGGACGGCGCATCGACCTTGAGGAGCCTGCGCTGGATTTCCGGATCCGCGTGGTCCGTGGCAAGCTCCAGCCCCTCGGCGAACGCTTGCGGATGGAAGCTGACCCGCAGAAAGCGCTGCTCGCCGCCCTCGCCGCAGGAATCGAGTTCCGTCCTGGCAGGTTGGAACATCATGTCGCCCATCGGGAAGAACGCTAGGCCATCGCTGTCGCGATAGCGCCCCGATTTCGCCCCCGATTTCGCATAGCGCGAACCGGTGAAATTGAAGCTGAGCGTGGGGTCTTCCTCCCGGAGCAAAATCCGATTTGGCGAAGGCCACGTGTGTCGACACAGTTCCAGCGTCGCCCGCGGTGTGCGGGCCTGCAGTGCAATGTTCCAGCCCTTGGCCATCATGCGAACTCCCCGTCTCCCTTGTCCAGAACCCGCCGGCGGGTGCGGGCGGTCAGCGTCAGTCGAAGTTGGCCTGCCCACCGTCGAGGGGAATGGTGGCGCCGGTCAGGTAGCCGAACTCCGGTCCGACCAGCGCGGCGACGGCACGCCCGATGTCCTGCTCGCACGCGCCGACGCGGCGCAGGGGGATGGTCTGGAAGAAGGCCACGGCCTCTTCGGGGAACGCGTCGATCCAGCCTGTCATGCCGGGTGACAGGGCGTGCGGGGAGATAGAGAGCACGCGGATCCCGTCCACCCCCCACTCGGCGGCGGCGGCGCGGGTCAGCATGCGGATGGCCTGCTTGACGGCGGCGTAGGTGCCGTAGGTCGCCATGTCCCACCGGCGGGTGACGGAACTCGTCAGGTTCACGATCACACCGCCGCCGCGCGCCTTTAGGTGGGGGTGGCACGCCTTCATCAGCCGGAAGGTCGCCATAGGTCCGCTGGTGAAGCTGCGCAGGAAGGCCTCGTCGCTGGTGTCGATTAAGGGCCCGAGCGCCACCTCCTGGGCGTTGTTGACCAAGATGTCGAGATGCCCGAAGGCATCTAGCGTCTGATCGACGGCGCGCGCCAGATCCGCAGGGACGGTGACGTCGGCGGCCACCGGTACGGCCCGGCCGCCGCGCGCGGCGACGGCCCCGCAGGTGGCCGTGAGCTTGTCCGGGGTTCGGCCGCAGACGGCAACGGCGCAGCCCTCGGCGGCGAGCGCCAGCGCTATGCCTTGGCCGACTCCTTGGCCGGCCCCGGTCACCAGGGCGACCTTGCCCGCGAGGCGGCTCACAGCGGCTCTCCGAACAGGCTCGCCAGGGGGGACGGCACCGCCGGATCCCAGGCATGCCGTGCGCTTGCGATCAGTCCGCCATCGACCACCATGTGCGTGCCGGTCACGAAGGCGGAGTCGTCGCTCGCCAAATACAGCGCGGCACGGGCGATGTCGTCGGGGCTGCCGGCGCGCGGGATGGGCTG
>JAEZED010000114.1 GCA_023417885.1 Planctomycetota bacterium | reverse complement strand
GCGGCGGTGGCGGTGGGGGTGGCGGCGGCGCTGGAGGAGGAGGTGGCGGCGGCGGCGGTGGCGGCGGTGGCCCGACCGGGATCACTGGCCCCGGCGGTGGCAACGGCGGCGGCGATGTCGGTGGCGGCACCGGTGGCGGTGGAAGTCTTCCGCCCGTGTTCCCGATCATCGGCGACCGTGGCGACTCGATCGGCGGCCTGGGCGCCGGCGGGACAGGCGGCGTCGGCGGGATTGGCGTCGACGTGCTGGGCGAGCTGCCGGGCATCATCGGCGAGGTGCGTCCCAACCGCGACGGCGTGGACGATCCAACGCGTCACGAAGGGATCAACGGCCCGATCGTCGCCGCGACGCCCGGAACCGACGAAGTGCAGGGCGAGATCTACTTCGTCGACATCGGCGAGGGCATCCTCTCCTCCGGCAGCGGCAACATGGCGCTTTCGGGCATCTACGCCGAGGCGTTCATCGTTGAGGTGCGCGGCACGGACGCGGACATCCGCGGCGACATCTGGGCCCAGGAAATCAACTTCATCAACCTCAACGGCGGATCGATCATCCACGCGGACATCGGGTCGGTGCCCTTGCGCGGCGACGTGCCGGCGGGGAACGCCAACTTCGCCACGACGCGCGAGTTCGAGTTCCTCAACCCGACAGTGCCGTTCCTGGTCGAGGGCGGCGGCGAGGATGCCGACACCGTCTTCTACGAGATCGACGAGATCCTCGTGACCGGCGGCGGCGGGATCATCGGCTCGACGATCAGTGCTGCCGACATCCTGTCGGTGCGCGTGTCGGACGGCTTCGGCTTCCTCAATGGCACGATCACGACGCTGACGGAAGGCCATGTCGAGCTGGTGGAGGCCGACGGCTTCGGCATCCGCAACGCGATCATCGGCCAGGGCCGCGACGTCGGCACCGTCCGCGCGATCGGCGACGCCGACCTGCTGAACGTCAATGACTTCTCCGGAAGCGTCGACTTCAGCGGCGAAGGGATGGAGTTCGACCCGTACACCGGGCAGTTCCTCACGCCGATCAACGACCTGCGCCGGGCGCTGGGCCTGCCCGCGGACATCAACCCGATCCGCAAGCGCGTCACCAACAGCGGCCTGCTGGAGAACGTCCGCGTCTCGGGCAGCCGCGACGTGAACCGTGTCGAGGGCGTCGTCATCCGGAGCAACCTGGACGCCCTGAACCCCGCAGGCAACTTCGAGCAGAGCAACACCTTCGGGCAGGGCAACTCCGCGAGCCCCGACTTCGGGACGAGCGTCGACTTCGGCCGCACCATCAACAACATCGTGGCCCGCTCCACCTTCGGCCTGCGCGTCGAAGGCGGCGACATGAACAACATGGCCCTCGACAAGGACATGTTCAACACGCAGGTGCGCATCTCGGGCCGCATCGACAACGTGACGATGGGCGAGGACATGTGGCGCGACTCGTCGGTGCGTGCCGACGGGCCCGACGGGTTCCTGGAGAACCTCGAGGCCGAGAACATCTACGGCTTCATCAGCGGCGACCAGGGCATCGGCACCGTCTTCGCCCGGAACGACCTGTTCGCTCCGACCGACGACCCGGCCGTGCCGACCGTCACGGCGTCTACCCTCCGCTCGCTCGGCCGGATCGACACCGTTCGCGTCGGCCGTCACATGCAGAGCGGCGCCCACGTGCGGGCGGCCCAGTCGATCGGCCTCCTCGACGTCGGCGGCGACATCAAGGAGGGTGCGGTGGTCCACACCACCAGCATCGACGACCTTCAGGTCGACGGAAACATCTTCGGAGAGATCGTCCTGACCGCTTAGGCTCTCCCCGGAACGCCATCCCAAACGCCGCCCGCGACCGCTCGCGGGCGGCGTCGCTTTGGGGCGGCATGGTTGCTCCCGTGGCGTGGAATCGCGTCCCACCGGTAGACTCAGGACCGGATGACCCTCGCCGACCGCTCTTCCCCCCGCGCCGATCTCCCCGCCAGGCGCAAGCCGCTCCGCGGCGAGGTGCTTTTTCTCTACGCCTTCGACATCGCCTACGAGATGCGCGGCTTCGATCGGCCCACCCTGCTCGGGCAGCCGGTGGCGCAGTTCAGCGTTGACGCCTCCAAGCGGTCGCCAAGGCACCTCTTCTTCTACCGGCCGCAGATGATCCGGCTCCCGCCGGACGAGAAGCTGGGCCCGGATGGCCCGGTCCGGCTGGAGGCGGTGCTGAAGCTCCTGCCGGTCGGGGCGCTGAGCGTAACGATCCGACTTTCCGTGGAGGCGGACTCGCTCGATCAACTCGTGCGCTTCCATGACCTCCGGTTCAACGACGGCCTGACGGTCACCGACTACGCCCGCGACCTCGCGGAGCGCGCCCGCCGTGAGCTGTCGCCCTTTCTCTTCCGGCCGCGCCCGGGACTGAGCGACGAGGAGGCCTACACGATCTTCTTCGTCAACTCGCTCGCCGAGAGCGAGGGGTTCGACGCGGCCACGTGGCTCGAGGCCCACCGCCGCGATGTGGCGGCGCTGCTGACGGAGGAGTCGAACGCCGCCCTCCTGAGCGAGCAGGAAGTGGCGCAGTCCACGAGCGTGAGCATCAGCTACTCGCGGCAGGATCTGCTCGTGCTCGACTGGGATGCGGCGCTCGTGATCGAGGAGCCGCGCAGCTTCCCGCAGCTCATGTACACCATCGAGCTGGCGAACATGCAGCTCACCGAACTGGAGGCGTACGACCGAATTCTCGACGAGACGATCGAGCGCAGCTACCGCGACCTCTCCAGCGCCGGCCGTTACCGCGGCCTGCCGAACATCCGGCGGGAGCTCCGGGAAATCCGCATCGACCTGGCGCGCATGACAGACGAGCTATCGAACATCACAAAGTTCTTTGGCGACTGGCACGTCGCCCGGGTCTACCAGGCGCTGAGCCGCCGGTTTCACCTGCCCGACTGGAAGAAGACCATCGACCACAAGCTCCAGACGCTCAACGACATCTACGGCCTGCTCGCCACCGACCGCGCCAACCGCACGATGATCTTCCTGGAGGCGGCCATCGTGCTGCTGATCGTCTTCGAGATCGTCCAGAGCTTCATCCGCTGAGCCGGCTCAGGCCGGCACGACGATCCGCTCCCGACCGTCCATGTAGGGCCGCAGGGCCTCCGGGATCGTGACGCTACCGTCCGCCTCCTGGTAGTTCTCCAGGATGGGGATGAGGATGCGCGGGCTGGCGATCACGGTGTTGTTGAGCGTGTGGCAGTAGTGCAGGCGCCCCTCGCCGTCCCGGTAGCGCAGATTCAGGCGGCGCGCCTGGAAGTCGTAAAGCCGGCTGGCCGAGTGGGTCTCGCCATAGCCGCTCTGCGGATCCCCATGGGCGGCGCGGCTGGGCATGTAGGTTTCGACGTCGATCATGTCGGCGTTCTTCACGCCGAGGTCTCCAGTGCAGCATTGCACTACGCGGTACGGCAGCCCGAGCTTCCGGAGCATCTGCTCGCTGAAACCGAGCATCTTCGCATGCCACTGGCGCGACTCCTGCTCGTCTGCACGGCAGATCACGACCTGCTCGCACTTGTCGAACTGGTGCACCCGGTAAAAGCCGGCCGTGTCCTTGCCGTACGTCCCCGCTTCGCGCCGGAAGCAGGTGCTGACGGTCGTGTACTTCAGCGGGAGCTGGCTCTCCTCCAGCGTCTGGTTCATGTGCATCGCGGTCAGGCCCACCTCGCCCGTGCCCACGAGGAAGAGATCGTCCGTCTCCGGCCCGACGTGATACACCGATTCCCGACCCGCCGGGAAGAACCCGGTGCCCACCAGTGACTCCTCGCGAACCAGCACAGGCACCGTCACCGCCGTGAAGTCGTGCTCGACCGTCATCATCTCCAGCGCCAGCCGAAGCACCGCGTTGTGAAGCCGCGCGCCGTCGCCCATGAGAATGTAGCTCCGCGTCCCGGCCAGCCGCACGCCCGCTTCAAAGTCGGCCAGCCCCAGCGCCTGGGAAAGCTGGATGTGATCCTTCGGCTCGAAGTCGAAGCGCCGAGGCTCTCCCACGTAGCGCAGCACGACGTTCTCGCTCTCGTCCCGCCCCACCGGCACGTCCGGATCCGGCGGAAGCGGAATCGACAGCATCGCCTCCGAAAGTGCCGCCTCCGCCTGCTTCTGCCGCTCTTCCGCCGCCTTCACGCGCGCCTTAAGCTCGCCGAGCCTGGCGATGGCAGCCTGCTTCTCGTCCCCCTTCAGCCGCCCCACCTCCTTGCCGGCGGCGTTCTGCTCGGCACGCAGGGTGTCGTGCTCCTGCTGCGCCTGCACGCGTCGCCGATCCGCCTCCAGCGCCCGGTCGACCGCACCGGGGTCATACCGCTTCAGCTCGGCTCCACGGCGGTACTTGTCCGGGTTGTCTCGAAGGTCCTTGAGGTCGATCATGGGAGGGGAACGATAGCACGCGGCGGCGCACGCGACACGGATCCGGTGGGCGCCTGCCGCGCGACGGGCCGCCCCGTGCGAAACGAAGACGGGCGACCGGAGTGGCCGGTCGCCCGCATCGCTCGGGTGAGTCGTGCTGCTTCAGAAGGCGAAGTGCGCGAACGCCTTGTTCGCCTCCGCCATCCGGTGCGTCTGCTCGCGCTTGTTCATCGCCTTGCCGTCCTTGTTGAAGGCGGCCGTCAGCTCGTCCGAGAGCACGCGGCTCATCGGCCGGCCCGATTCGGCGCGGCAGGCCTCGAGGATCCAACGGATCGCCAGCGACTGCTGCCGGCGGCGGTTGACCTGCATCGGCACCTGGTAGTTTGCCCCGCCGACGCGCTTGGAGCGCACTTCGACGTAGGGCTTCACGTTGTTGATCGCGGTCTCGAAGACCTCGAGCGGCGGCACGTCTGCGATCTTCTTCGCCACTTCGTCCATGGCATCGTAGAAGACCTTCTGGGCGACGAGCTTCTTGCCGTCGTACATCAGGCAGTTAATGAACTTGCTGACGAGCTTGCTGTTGAACCGCGGATCAGGCTTGAGCTGTTCCTCGCTCGCGGTGAACTTCTTGTATGCCATGTCTGGTGGTCCGTTTCCTGGTGGATGTTTCTCCCCGCGGAGGCGGGAATACTCCGGAGATTACTTGCCCTTCTTCGTGCCGTACTTGCTGCGGCCCTGCTTGCGGTCCGACACGCCCAGCGTGTCGAGGCTCCCGCGGACGATGTGGTAGCGGACGCCCGGAAGGTCACGCACGCGGCCGCCGCGGACGAGCACGATGCTGTGCTCCTGGAGGTTGTGCCCCTCGCCCGGAATGTAGGCCGTCACTTCCTTGCCGTTGGAGAGGCGAACGCGCGCGATCTTGCGCAGCGCCGAGTTGGGCTTCTTGGGCGTCATGGTCTTGACCTGGACGCACACTCCGCGACGCTGCGGGCTCTGCTGGAGGTCCTTGACCTTGTTGATCGCCGGAAGGGGCTTACGCGGCTTCTTGATGAGCTGGTTGATCGTCGGCATCGCGGCTGGCTTCGCTCGGGCTTCCTGGGGCGAACCCCCGCTGGGGGCCCGCCCGTACTGAATCGACACGTAACCACCCCCGACGCCACGCCGGCGGCGGAAGGTGGGTCGGGCACTGTAGGAACGCCCTCACGGGCTGGCAAGCACCCCCGCCGATGACAGGCCGACGTTCGTGGGCGGGCAAACCGGCCGAATCCTCCCACTTTGACTTGTTCAGGGCTGTGCGTCTGGTAGAGTGGAGGTTACATCGACCGGCCTCTTCGTGAGACCGGTTCGGGGGGGCTGCGGTTGCTCTCCACTCGACTTTCCGGCCCGGTTCCGGGGCCTCATCTGGTGAGGAATAGTGCAATGAACAGGAACGTTCTGCAACGCAGGTGGCGCCCCGTCGCCGCCCTCATGCTCGGCATCGCCATGCTGATGTCGCTGGCCGTGCTCAACGCCTCGGCCGATGTCGTCAAACTCAAGGACGGCACCGTCATCGAGGGTGAAGTCAAGCGGATGGGGTCGAGCTACCAGATCAAGACGCCCGACGGCCAGTACAAGCTGATCCGGGTCGACGATGTCGAATCGATCACCGTGGACGGCAATTCCGGCGGGGCCGGCGTCGGCTCGGGCACGACCGGCCGGGCTGGGAGCGGCGGAGCCACGGCCCGCCCCACCGCGCGGACTGAGGGCGGTTTCACCCAGGCATACTGGGAGGTCAAGAAGCGCGCAGACAACGTCGAGGAGCCCGTCAAGGCGGTCACGCTCTGGGAGCGCCACCTCAACCGCAAGGATCTGAACGAGAGCGAGCGTACGTCGGCCGAGAAGGAGCTTGCGACGTGGAAGAAGCTCTACACCGAGGGCGCCGAGAAGGTGAAGGGCCAGTGGCTCTCGGGCGATGATCTCAAGAAGCTCAAGGATCAGACGGATCAGCTCGTCGCCCAGGGCGTCCAGCACGAGGCCCAGAAGAACGTCCTCGCCGCCGTCCGCAGCTACAACGAGGCGATCCGCGCATATCCCAACTGCTTCCCCGCCCACTTCCGCCTCGGCTACCTGGAGCTTCAGCAGAGCTACGGCCCCGGCGGCAACAGCCACGCCAAGAAGGCCCGGCGCTCGCTTGAGTTCGCCCTGCGCCTCCAGCCGGACAACCCCGCGGTTCTGAATAACTACGGGGCGGTCATGACCGTCCTCGATGAACCGCAGACCGGCGTCGAGTATCTCTGGAAGGCCACGCAGAAGGCGGAGACGGAGGTCATCGTCGGCAACCTGCTGTTCGTCCTGGACCGCATGCCCGACCGCTTCTTCCAGGCCAGCCGGAAGATGGCGGAGATCAACCTCCAGGCCAACAACCTCCGCGCCCGGTACAACCGGGGGGGCAGCCTCTACTACATCAGCGACCCGACGCACGGCCTGGACACCGAGGGAGACGGTGGCGACGACCAGGGCGGCCCTCCCGGCCTCATCGGGAACGGCTCGGGCTTCTTCATCACGCCCGACGGCTACCTCCTCACCAACCGCCACGTCGCTGAGACCGACGACAACCGGTACTACCGCGTCCGGCTCGCCGACAAGGACGAGGACGGCAACTACGTCGAGTATCTCGCCCGCTTCATCGCCGCCGACGACGACTACGACGTTGCCCTGCTGAAGGTCGACCTGCCCGAGGGGGTCACGGTCCCGTACCTGACCATCCTCAAGGAGGACTACCCGCCCATCCAGGCGGACGTCATGACCCTCGGCTACCCGACCGCGGCCACCGCCAGCTTCGTCCTCCAGACAGCGCGCGGGCAGGTCAGCACGACCGACCCGGACGGGGACGAGGACTTTGACATCTGGCTGGACATCAAGACCACCCAAGGCAACAGCGGCGGGCCGATCGTGGACGGCAACGGCCAGGTCATCGGCATCATCACGGCCTACCGCAAGGTGTACGACTCGATCATCTCGCTAGCGGTCGGCCCGCGACAGATCCGCGACTTCCTGGGCGACCTGGGCAGCGACGCCCCCACGCTCGAGTTCCCGGAGATGCAGGCCGCGCCGTTCGACGCCCAGAAGGTCGTCAACGAAGTCCGGCCGTCCACCCTGCTGGTGCTCATCTTCCGCGGCAGCCTGGACGATGACTCCACCCCCTCCGACCCGGGTCCGACCGGCAGCGGAATGGGCCAGTCGCAGGGACAGACCGTCCCGGAGTGATCGGATCTGCGTAACGAGAAAACGGAAGACGCCGCGGCGTA